>CAZVDO010000024.1:0-23913 GCA_964625345.1 uncultured Anaerolinea sp.
CCGCTTCCGCGCGATGCCCAGCCGTTCGAGGATCACGTACGTGTCCTCGCGGGCCCGATCCGCGTCCAGGCCGTACAGCCGGGCTGCGAAGAGCAGGTTCTCCATCGGGCTGAGCTTCTTGAAGAAGGCGGCATCCACGCTCACGCGATTGATGAGCCGCTTCACGGCCATCTCCTCGCGCTCGATGTCGTGGCCGAAGACCTCCACGCGACCCTCGTCGAGGGTCAGGAGGCCGGACACGAGCCGGATGAGCGTCGACTTGCCGGAGCCGTTGGCCCCCAGGATGCCGACCACGCCGCCCCGCTCGAGGCGGAGGGAGACGTCGGCGATCGCGAGGACCGGTCGCTTGGACCGCCCGACCTGGAAGCGCTTGGTCACCCCCTCGACGAGGAGGGCCGGCAGCGTCGTGTCGAGCGGCGCCTCGGCCGGGACGGCCAGGCGATCCGGAACGAGTGTCTTCAGTTGTCGGAGCACGGTGGCGGTCACGTTGGTCGTTCCTCGTCTGCCCGTACCCGGTCGGGTGCGGGCCTGTGGGTGAAGGCGTTGGTTGGTGGGCAATCACTGGAGCGGCGGGCGGGGCCGGGAATCAGATGAGCCGCGGACCCAGCTCCGGCGCTCTCGCGCTGCGGACGGGCTCGCGGCTCGGGATCGGTGCACCCGGACGTCTCGGGGCAACGAAAAAGCCGTGGGCCCGATCTGGCCCACGGCTCGTGGTGTCCGGTTGGGAGCGGTATTACCGCCCTGCCATCACCTCGAGTTGGGCACAGATCTCCCGCGATCGGCGGCGCCGATGGGCGCGACCGTGCGCTCGAAGAGGAGATGCTGGCTCATCACGTATGCCGGCCTCCATGAGGTGGTGGACTGGCACGGAACCCGTGCCGGTCGCGGAGTGTACGGGCGCCCGGCGGGCGATGTCAACCGAACGGGCCCAGTTGAGATTCGGTCTCGACCGGACGGCCCGAGATCACCCTGTCGGCGGCGGCGCTCCGGGTTCGGAACCCGTCGCGACGGGCTCGCCAGCGGTGGACCAGTCGCTGTACGAGCCGGGGTAGAGGAGCGGATCCGGCAATCCGGCGATCCGCATGGCCAGGGCGTTGTGGCAGGCCGAGATCCCGCTGCCGCAGGCCGTGACGACCTGGCCTGCATCGGCGCCGAGCCCCTCGAACCTGGCTCGCAGGGTCGCAGCGTCGGCGAACCGCCCGTCCTCGCTGAGGTTGCCGTCGGTCGGCGCGCTGCGGGCTGTCGGGATGTGGCCGGCAACGGGGTCGATCGGCTCGACCTCGCCGCGATAGCGCGGGCCAGCCCGCGCGTCGAGGAGCACGTCGCGACCGAGCCGACGCTTGAGCTGCTCGCGATCGACGACCCGCCGCCATGCCGTCGCCAGGTGGAGGCTGCGCGGCCGTTCGACGGGGACGTCGGTGGTCACCGGGTACCCGGCGCCCAGCCACGCCCCGATCCCGCCGTCGAGCACGACGGCACCGCCCCCGTCCGCGCCGAACGCGAGGTCCTCGAGCATCCACCACAGCCGTGCGGCGACCCAGCCGCCCACGTCGTCGTAGGCGACCACGGTGTCCCCGTCGCCGATCCCGCGCGCGGCCATGGCGCTGGAGAAGTCGACCGGGTCGGGAAGCGGGTGGCGCCCCGGGCCCTCGGGCGCCACGAGCTCGGAGTCGACATCCACGTGGATCGCGCCCGGGATATGGCCCGCGTCGTAGGCCGTACGTCCCGCGCCCGCACGCTGGCCGAGATACCAGCGAACGTCCACGATGCGCAGGTCCGGGCGACCCGCGCTGATCCACCGATGGAGCTCCTCTGGCGAGACGATCGGGCTCCGAGCGGTCGTGTCCATGGCGCCGAGTATGCCAGCCGCTTCCGACCCGGACCCTCTGGTATCCTTCCGCCCGGCGCGGACCCAGTTCCGCCCGCGGCGATCGCCCACGGTCGCCCATCGCTCCGGCGTAGCTCAGTTGGTAGAGCGGGTGACTGTTAATCACTTGGTCGTAGGTTCGAGTCCTACCGCCGGAGCCAGTTCCTCTTCGTCTGCGACCGGTGAGGCGCCGACGCCCGCCTCCTGACGCCCGACGCGGGCCGCGAACGCGCCGGCCCGCCACGTCACCGCGGCCCGTACCGACCGCCGATTCTCAGATCGGTCTCATCGAGTGCCGGAACACTGCGGGGCATGACCGCCTCCTCGCTGCGCCGGCCGATCGCCGTGCCCCTGCCAAGGATCTGGAACGTCCGGCCCGCGGACGTGCTCACGATCCTCGTCGCAAACGGGGCCTTCATCCTCGCGATGTGGGTTCGCCACGGCGGCCTGGACCAGCTGTCGACCCCGTCCGGCGCACTCATCGCGATCGGCCAGGTCACCGCGCTGCTCGGGACCTACTTCGCCCTGATCCAGCTGATCCTCATGGCCCGGACCCCATGGCTGGACCAGGCGTTCGGCATGGACACGCTCGCGTCGGCGCATCGCTGGATCGGGTTCGCGACGGTCTGGCTCATCGGGGCCCATGGCGTGTTCACGACGATCGGCTACGCCGTCGGCGACGGTTCGTCCGTCCTTGGCGAGGCGTGGACCATCCTGACCACGTTCGACTTCGTCCTGCTCGCGACCCTCGGCTACGGGTTGTTCGTGGCGGTCGGCGTCACCTCGATGCGAATCGCCCGCCGCCGCCTGCCGTACGAGCACTGGTTCGCCCTGCACCTGCTGGCGTACCTTGCGATCGCGTTCGGGTTCCTCCACCAGCTCTTCGTGGGCGCCGACTTCATGCACGACGCCCTTGCCCGCGTGTACTGGATTGCCCTCTACGCCATCACGGCCGCGGTGCTCGTCGGGTTTCGCGTGGCTGCCCCCATTCGGCTCAACCTTCGGCACCGCTTCCGCGTCGCCCGCGTGGTCCAGGAGGGCCCGGGCGTCGTGTCGATCTACGTCACGGGCCGCGACCTCGACGCCCTGCCCCTGCGATCCGGCCAGTACTTCACCTGGCGATTCCTCGACGGGCGCCTCGCCCTGGCCGGACACCCGTTCTCGATCTCCTCCGCGCCGAACGGCCACTGGATCCGGACGACGATCAAGGCGCTCGGGGACGACACGCGCCGCCTGCAACGGATGCAGGTGGGCACCCGGGTATGGCTCGAGGGGCCGTACGGCGTGCTCACGGGCATGCGGCGCACGCGTCGCAAGGTGACGCTCATCGCCGGCGGGATCGGCATCACCCCGCTGCGTGCGCTGCTCGAGGCACTGCCGGGCGGACCCGGCGACCTCACGCTGCTCTATCGCGCCCGCGCCGCCAAGCACCTGGTCTTCCGGGACGAGCTCCAGGCGATCGCCGATCGCCGCGGCGCCGTGGTCCACTACCTCGTAGGGCGTCGAGGTACGCCCGAGATGCCGGACGACCCCCTCGCGCCGCGGGCGCTCGCGCGCCTGGTGCCCGACATCCGGGACCACGACGTCTACGTGTGCGGGCCCGATGCGCTCATGGATCGCGCCGCGGCAGCGCTGGTCCGGCTTGGCGTCCCGCGCGATCGCGTCCACGCCGAACGCTTCAGCTACTAGGAAGCACGATGATCAAGCGGCTGTCCCTCACGATCGCCAGCCTCGCCCTCGCCGCGGTGCTGCTCCTCAACTTCCAGGCGCCCGACGAGGCCGCGCTGACCGGTTCCACGAGCGACTCATCCAACCTCGTGGCGAACGCGGGCGGGACCGGGGCCTCCAACGCCGGGACGTCGGGCAGCGGCACGTCATCCGGTGGGACCGCGGGCACGGGATCGGCCACGGGTGGCAGCACCGCAGGCGGCTCGAGCTCGGCGACCGCGACCGGCACGTACGCCGGTTCCGTGGTCATGACGCGCTACGGACCGGTCCAGGTCCAGGTCACGGTCCAGGACGGCAGGGTCACGGACGTCCAGGCACTCCAGCTGCCGTCGGGTGGGCACTCGGGCAGGATTTCGCAGATCGTGGCGCCGATGCTCCAGGGCGAGGCGCTGGCCGCACAGTCCGCGTCCATCAGCATCGTCTCCGGCGCCACGTTCACGAGCGTCGGCTACGCGAACTCGCTCCAATCGGCCCTCGACGCCGCGGGGCTGTGACCGGCCGGCTCGGTCCGCTCGGCGACGGGACGCCCGCGGTCCACGTCGAGCCTGTCATGGGGACGATGGTGTCGTTCCACCTTGGGACACCCCGACCGCCCAGGCACGCCCTCCGCGCCGCCTGTGAGGTGCTCCACGACGTCGATTCACGGTTCAGCCTCTATCGCCCGGACAGTGAGCTGGGCAGGCTGGCCGGCGGCCTGCTCGCCGAACGCGACCTGTCGGCGGACGTTCGATGGGTTCTCTCAGCTTGCGACCAGCTGGCCGTCGCCTCGAACGGCGCCTTCGACGCGCGGCGGCATCGGGCGGACGGTGTCGTCGACCCGTCGGCGTTCGTCAAGGGATTCGCCGTCGAGGAAGCGAGCCACCGGCTGGTCGAGGCCGACGCCTCGAACTGGGCCATTGGAGCCGGCGGCGACGTGCTCGTGTCCGGGGCGGGGCCGGTCGACGGCGCCTGGCGTGTCGGTATCCGTCACCCGGACGCCGAGGACGCCCTCGTGGCGCTGCTCGAGGCTCGCGGCCGTCTCGCCGTGGCCACGTCCGGCCTGTACGAGCGGGGAGACCACATTCGCGACCCTCGAACGCACGACGTCCCGCATGGCCTGCGCAGCCTCACCGTGGTCGGACCCAGCCTGGCGTGGGCCGACGCCTACGCGACGGCGGCGTTCGTCATGGGCGAGACGGGCCTGGACTGGGTGGACGCGCGGCCCGGGTACGGGGCCCTCGCCGTCACGGCGGACGGATCCCTGCGGTGGACGCCGGTCGTGGCGCCCCTTCTCGTCGACGTCCAGGGTTGGCTCTCAGCAGAATCTCATCGACCGGGTGTCGAATGATCGGGTCGGGCTACCATCGCCAGGCCGACGGGCCGCCGCGCGGCGGCTTCGATGACACGACCACTCCTCCCGGGAGGCCGGCCTCCATGCATCTCCTCGTCATCGAGGACGACGAACGCCTTCGACGCGTGCTCAAGCGCCTGCTCGAGGACGACCGCCACGTCGTCGACGTCGCCGCGGACGGCGAAGCGGGCCTCGACCTCGCCGAGGCCGATGGATTCGATGCCGTGATCCTCGACGTCGGCCTGCCCGGGATGTCCGGCCTCGAGGTGGCACGCCGGCTGCGGGCCGGGGGCAGTGCCGTGCCGATCCTCATGCTCACCGCCCGCGACACGGTTGCCGATCGCGTGAGCGGCCTCGACTCCGGCGCCGACGATTACCTCGTGAAGCCGTTCGCATTCGAGGAGTTGTCCGCACGCCTGCGCGCGCTCGCGCGACGCCTCGAAGGCGGTCCCCGGCGCACGGAGCCGCGCATCGAGGTCGGGCCGATCGCCCTCGACGAGGCGGCGCGGCGCGTGCTCGTCAGCGGGCGCGCCGTGGACCTGAGCCCCCGGGAGTTCTCGCTCCTGGAGTGCTTCCTGCGCCATCCGGGCCAGACACTGAGCCGGGACCAGCTGCTCGACCAGGCGTGGCCGTACAGCGCGGCGGTGACCCCGAACGCCGTGGATGCCTATGTCCACTATCTGCGCACCAAGCTTGGCGAGGCCGGGGCCCGGGTCGAGACCGTCCGTGGCGTCGGCTACCGGCTCAGCGATGCCTGACGGCGCAGCGCTGACCGGTCCGGACGCCGAGGAGGCACGCGCCGTCGAGGACGACGCTCGCCTCGTGCAGGGCGTCGGGCGTCGCCTGGTCGCCTGGGCAGCCGGCACGACCCTGGTGGTGCTCGTGGCCCTCGCGGTGGCGCTGTATCTCAGCGTCTCCGCGACCCTCGACGCGAGCGGCCAGGCCCAGCTGGACCTGCGGGTCAAGGCGCTCCAGGGCGCCGTGTCGGGGCCCGGCCCGGGGCCGCGCCCGGACGAGGACGACGCACCCGCGGGGTACATCTTCGGTGGCGGCACGTCGGGGACGTTCGCGGTGATCCTCGCGAAGGACGGCAGTGTCCTCGCACCGCGGGCGCAGAACCTGCCGGCCGGCATCCCGGACACAGACGCACTCGCGGCCGCCCTGTCCTCGGGGCGCGACGTGCGGCTCGCCACCGCGGCGGGCGCGTCCGTGCGGATCCTCACGACCCCGATCGAGAGTCGGATCGGGACGGTCTACGTACAGATCTTCCAGGACCGCACGGCCGAGGAGCGAACGCTGGGCACACTCCTGCTGGTCCTGCTCGGTGGCGGGCTCGTCGTGCTGGTCGTCGCCTCGGGTGTGGGGGTCCTGTATTCCCGCCGGGCCCTCGTCCCGATCCGGGAATCGCTGGCATCCCAGCGCCGGGCGCTGCGCCGCCAGCGCGAGTTCGCCGCCGATGCCAGCCACGAGCTGCGCACCCCGCTCACCGTGATCCGGGCATCGGTGGACGACCTGCAGCGCCACCGCGACCAGCCCGTGGCGAGCGTCGGCGAGGCGCTCACCGACATCGGTGCCGAGGTCGAGCATCTCACCGCCCTCGTCGACGACCTGCTCCTGCTCGCCCGGACCGATTCCGGGGCCGTCGCGCTCGAGCGGGTCCCCGTCGACCTCGGCGACGTCGCTGCGGAGGCGGCGTCCTCCATCGCCGGTCCCGGACGGGACCGGGGCGTCACGGTCGAGGTGGATCCCGAGCCTGCGCCTGTCGCTGGCGACCAGGGCCGGTTGCGACAGCTCGTGCTCATCCTCGTGGACAACGCCATCGGCCACAGCCCAGCCGGGGGGCGCGTCGACGTCACGGTCCGCCGCATCGGCACCGAGGCGGTCCTGACCGTCGATGACGCGGGCCCCGGGGTCCCACCCGAGGACGCCCATCGCGTGTTCGAGCGCTTCTGGCGAGGGCCCGGTGCGCCCGCCGGCGGAGCCGGCCTCGGCCTGTCCATCGCCGCGTGGATCGTCCAGGGCCATGGCGGCCGCATCGCGGCCACGAATCGGCCGGAGGGCGGCGCGCGATTCACCGTCGCGATCCCGCTGCTCGAGGCCGGCCTCGAGACCTGACCCGGGGATCCCCCGGCGCAGGCCGGGCCGATTCCACGACTCCGGCGATCGACTAGTCTCCGCGGGTGCGACTGCTGCCCGCCTCCTTCATCGCCACGGCACGCGACGTCGATCGCCCGATCGCAGTCCTCGCCCTCATCTCGTTCGTGGCCCAGGTCGGGGTCGGCGTCATGCTGCCGCTGCTGCCGCTGTTCGCGATCACCCTGGGCGCCACGCCGGGCGAGCTGGGCCTGATGATCAGCGTCTTCGCCGTGACCAACACGATCGGCCAACTCGGCTCGAACTGGCTCCTCACGTGGCTCACGCCGCGCCGCCAGATGCCGCTCGGCCAGGGGGCCTATGCGGCGGCGAACTTCCTCATCGCGACGTCCACCTCGGCCACGCCGCTCATCGTGTTCCGTGGGCTCTCCGGGTTCGGGGGCGGGCTGTCGATCATCGCGGACCGGTTGTATATCGCCCGCGTGGCCGACCGGGCGAAGCTCGCGTTCACGAACAGCATCGTGTCGGCGGCCGGGTCGAGCGGATCGGTCCTCGGACCGCTGATCGGCGGGATCCTCGCCGCCATCGACCTCCGCTTGCCGTTCCTCGTGGTCGGATGCACCGCGACGATCGCCGCCATCGGGGCACTCACGCTCCTGCCGCCGGAGCCGGCGCGCCCCAGCCCGTCGGCGGGCACGGACACCGCGACATCGACCACGCGCTGGTCCACGATCCGACCGCTCCTGACGATCGGCCTCTGGAGCCTGGCGTTCAACGCCACGTACGGTGGCTGGATCACGACGTTCGCGCCGTACGCGGAGCAGCGCCTCGGCTATGCGGCCGCACAGGTGCCGCTGGTGTGGGCCGGGTTCGGGCTCGGCTCGATCGTCTTCGGGCCGTGGCTCGGGCGTGTTGCGGACCGGACCAGCCGTCGACGGATGGTGGCGGTCGGGTCGCTGCTGGTGCTCCTGAACCCCGTCTCGATGCTGCTCGCCGTACCCCTGCCCGTGGTGCTGGCGAGCGCGGTGGTCGCTGGTGCGGGCCTCTCGGCGGCCCAGTCCTCGTGGTTCGCCCTGCTGACCACGGCCACCGACGGCGGCTGGCGGGGGCGTGGTTTCGGCGTCGTGACGGCGCTCTCGAACCTCGGCGTCATCGCCGGCGCCACGCTCGCGGCCGCGGTCTGGGAGCGGATCGACGTCGCGGCCGCGCTGACCACGTCGATGCTCTTCCTGCTCCTGGGGATCGCGTCCCTCGCCCTCGTTCGCACCGATCAGGCTGGCCCGGAGGGCGCGCCGGTCGCAGGCTAGGGCAGGGGACCGCCCTCGTTCCAGCGTTCGATGACCGCGACCTCCCGCTCCCAGCCGAGGATCGACACGGTCGCCGTTCCCAGTTCGAGTCGCGCGCCGAAGGCCGCCGGCTGGTCGACCCAGCATGCCGCCAGCGCCCGGAGCACGTGGCCGTGGGCGAAGGCGAGGGTGTCGCCCGCGCGTTGCCGCACGACATCGATGACCCGATCGACCCGGCGAGCCACGTCGGCCGTCGATTCACCGCCCGGCGCTCCATCCGCCCAGATGGTCCAGTCCGGGCGCTCGGCGCGGATCTCCGCGCGGGTCAGGCCCTCGAATCGGCCGTAGTCCCACTCGGCCAGGTCGGGTTCGAGGACCAACGCTGGACCGAATCCGGCGATGCGAGCCGTCTCGGCCGCCCGCGAGAGGGGACTGGAGAGGACGGCACCGAAGGCGTGGCCGCCGAGGCGCTCGCGAAGCGCCCGGGCTTCGGCCCGGCCAGTCTCCGTCAACGGCACGTCCGTGCGACCCGTGTGCCGGCCGAGGCGCGACCACTCGGTCTCCCCGTGTCGCACGATCCAGAGGCGCGGCTGCATCGAGCCACTCTACCGGGCTGGCCGACGCCCGCTCGTGTGGCGAACCGGCGGCTCGTTCCGCCGGCTACGCGGAGAAGGTGTGGACCCTCAACCGACAAGCAGCGTGCCCACAAGACCCCCGCCGATGACAAGGACGATCACAAGGATGCCGATCCAGATCCCAACAGAGCCGCTCCACCCGGGCGCACCCTGGAGCCGAGTCCGGTAGCCCACGATGACTGCGGAAATCGCCAGCAGCAGCGATCCGAGCTCTGCGAACGGGACCACGACCATGATGAATGCAGGATTGTGGCCCGCCATCGGGATCCATGCGTATGACACGGGCCACAGGAAGAGGGCGATCACCGCCAACCGAGCGGACCATCGACCCTGTCGTCTCGCCGGAGCTGTCTGCGGTGCGCTCACCTGACAGAGCCTACGCGGTCGACCGCCCGACTGCGACCCTTTGAGGCCTGCCGCTCTCGGCTGCGACGTGCATCGGTGGTACCGCCCGCTCGGCGGGCAAGCACCTTCGTCGCGTGGACCGCCGGTACTTGAACGGATTCCCACACGGTCGGTGTCGTGGAGGTCCGCCGCGGCACGACGGGCCGCCTGTACGATGCGTGCGTGTTTCGAGCAAGCCGATCGATCGCCGGTGGGGCGGCTTGGCTTGGTGGCGGCCTGTGGATCGGCTCGTGGCTCCTCAACGCTCAAACGGCCGACAACACCGTTCGAGTGTTCGGGCGAACAGAGGGCGACTACCGGCAGTGGCTCGACCCGGCGATCGCCTGCCTGATCGTCGCCAGTATCGCGATCCTCGCCGTGGAGTCGTCCGCTCGTAGTCGCCCGGGTTCGTTGGGTTCGGTGGCGATCCTGGCCGGACTCGTCGTGGCATTGGCCGGCAATCTCGGCGAGTTCGGTCCCGATGGCGCCCCCAGGCCGGAGGCCGACTCAGCGTTCATCGTGTTCTTGCTCGGCTACCTCATCACCATCCCGATCGGTGCCGCCCTCGTCACGGTATCCGAGGGGCGGATTGCGGCCCTGGAGTCACCGGGTCGGATCGGCACCGGACTGCTGATCGCGAGCCCCGCCATGCTGGCGGTGCCGATCGTTGGTCACTTCGCCTTTGGCGTCGGGTGGATCCTCATCGGGATCTCCCTCGTGCGTGGGCCTGTGGCTCCCGGGCGTCAGGGCACCCACTGAACCGGCGTGACGACGAAGCCGTCCGGCAGCTTGACGCCAGTCGCATGGACCGGGCAGTACCCGAACGGGTTCTTGCTCAGGTATTGCTGGTGGTAGTCCTCGGCGAAGTAGAACTCCGGCGCGGGTGGGCCGCTGATCTCGGTCGTGATCTCGCCGAAGCCGTTCGCGGACAGGGCCCGCTGGTACATGTCGCGCGAGGCGATCGCCGCCGACCGCTGCGCGTCCGTGTTCGGGAAAATCGCCGACCGGTACTGCGAGCCGACGTCGTTGCCCTGGCGCATGCCCTGGGTCGGATCGTGCGACTCCCAGAAGCGCGTGAGCAACTGCTCGTAGGAGACCTTGGTCGGGTCGTAGACGACGCGGACCGCCTCGGCGTGTCCGGTCTGCCCGGAGCAGGCCTCGCGATAGGTTGCATTGGGCGTGAAGCCGCCCTGGTAGCCGACGGCGGTCGTCCACACGCCGGGCACCTGCCAGAACTCCTTTTCGGCGCCCCAGAAGCAGCCGAGGGCGAAGTCGGCGATCTCGAGGCCGTCGGGGTAGGGGCCTCCGATCGGGCGCCCGTTCACGTGGTGGGCGCCTGGAACGATGATCGGGTCGGATCGGCCCGGCAATGCGGCATCGGCACTCGGCATCGAGCCGGACTTTCGGAACAGGAACATCCGCGGACTCCTTTCGGTGGGATGGACCGAACGGTAGTCCGATCGTATGACGCCTCGATGTCAGGTTCCCGGTCGATTCGGCCGGCGCACGACCGTCCGACCCGCCCACACGAGGTCGCGCCGGGCCGGTCAGCCCGCGTCGCCGCTCCGGCGCAGCGCTCCGGCTACCAGGATCACGCCGATCAGCAGGAGGACGGCCGGGCCGAGCAGGTCGCCGTCGATCGCAGGCAGGTACCGGCGCAGGACCGCCCATCCGCCGATGAGGATCAGCACGGCCCCGAAAATGAGCGCGCCCTGGCCACCACGCTCGGCGCCGCGCTGCTGCCGGGCGGCCCGCCGCGCGGCGCGCGCGTCCATCACCGGGGTCGAAGGCGTGGCAGGTAGCGGAGCCGACGTGCCGTCGCCGCCGGCCACGGGGGCCGAGGCGTGTTCGTCCGTAGCCATCAGCGGGTCCTCCGGCACGACGATCGCCATCACGATGTAGAGGAGCAGGCCGAATCCCCATCCGAGCGTGGCCAGGACGAAGCCGATCCGGACAAGGGACGGGTCGATGTCCAGCCAGTCCGCGACGCCGCCCGCGACGCCGAACACCACGCGATCCTCGCGCGAGCGATAGAGACGGTCACGCGTCATGGCAGGTGCCTCCGAAGTCGAGCGTGAACGAGCCGGCATTCGCCGAGACGTTGAGGTCAAGGACCGAGCCGGTCGCGCCGGCGGTCATCCATTCGTTGTCACTGGCCTCGGTCAGGCCCGCCGCGGCAAAGTTGTTGCTCGCCAGGCCGCCGCTCCAGTGCGCTCGCACCGGAGTGCCGGCCGGCACGCACAGGGTCATCGAGCCGGCGTTCAGGGACAGGCTCGCCCCGCGGAGGGTCGCGGGCACCGAGATGGACGCAGAGCCGGCGTTGACAGTCGCGCTCAGCGAGGCGACCGCGCTCGCCGACCCGAGGTTCGCCTCGACCGAGCCGGCGTTGACCGTGAGGCTGAGCCCGTCGAGCTGCGCTCCGGCCAGGTCCATCACGCCCTCACCGGCGTTCAACGTTACGCCCAGGGCGACCGGGCCGTCCCGGGGCACGGACACGGTCCACGCAGCGCTCGGCTCGGCCATCGTGAACCCGACGGAGTCCGACGGGCGGATCCGCACGACGTCGCCGGATTCGGTAACCTCCGGCGGCCGGTCGGCGGCGCCCGAACCGCTCAACGACCATTGGTCGCCGTCGACCGCCTCGATCGCGAGCCGTCCGCAGTTGAACTCGACGGTCATGGAGCCCGGGGTGGCCAGCGTGCCGGAACGCGTCGCAAAGGCGGTGCCCCCGGACGTCCCGGTCCCACCGCACGCGGCAAGGCCCGAGACGCCGTGCAACCCGGTCGCGAGGAGGCCGCCGAGCATCACGCCCGCCGTGACGCTCGAGATTGCGCCGCCGAGCACCTCGAGCGGCGTTCGTCGGAGCACGAGCCCCAGCCCGGCACCGATGAGGAGCAGCGGCCACAGGGTGGGCCAGCCCGCGACGAGGGTCGGGTCGACGGCTCCTGCCCGAACCGCCAGTGGGATCGCCCCGCCGATGACCAGGACCGTTCCCCAGCCTGCGAGGCGGCGATCGATGCGCATGGTGTTCCTCCCCGTCGGCGCCGATCGCGGTAACCGGATCGGCCGACACCCGGATGCTAGGCTGCCGATCGTGGCTTCGTCGAGTGACACTCGGACCCGGAACCCCGTGGCGGCGGTCATCTTCGACCTGGACGGCGTGCTGGTCGACTCGGAGATCTGGTGGCACGAGGAGCGCGTCGCCTGGGCGGCCGAGCGGGGTCTCATCTGGACGCACCAGGACAGCCGGGCCGTCATGGGCGCCAACTCCCGAGGCTGGGCGCGGATCATGCGCGAGCGCCTGGGCCTCGACCCCGCGGAGGAGCCGTCGATCGAGGAGGCAATCGTCGATCGCGTGCGGTCGCGCTATGCCCATGGAGCCCCGGTGATCCCAGGCGCCGTGGAGGCGACGCGGTTGATCGCCCGCGCCTGGCCTGTCGCGGTCGCGTCGTCGGCCCATCGAGACGTGATCGAGGCCGCGCTGCGGGCCACGGGGCTGCGCGACGCGATCCCGATCGCCGTGTCCTCGGACGAGGTGGCCCACGGCAAGCCCGCCCCGGACGTGTACCTCGAGGCCGCGCGCCGGCTCGGCGTCCCGCCCGAGGCATGCCTCGTGATCGAGGATTCGGTCAACGGCGTCAGGTCGGCCGTGGCGGCCGGCATGACCGTGGTCCTGGTTCCCAACGCCAGCGTTCCGCCGGACCCGGAGGCGCGTCTCCTCGCCCACGTCGTCCTCGAGCGACTGGCGGATCTTGACATCGCCGCCGTGCGGCTCGCTGGTCCGGTCAGCCGTGCCTGAGCCGGATGCTCGAGCATCCGGCGCACCGGCGGATTCGCGAGCAGTCGACGCGAAGGAACGGCGCCGGCTCGACCAGGCGCTGCCGCGGTCCGACCTGCCGCGCTGGAACCGACGGGCCAGGTATGTCGTGTCGCGCCTGGCCATTTCCATCGTGATGCGCGTCCTGTTCCGGCTCCGGGTCGAGGGCCGGGACCGACTGCCGGCGGGCCCTGCCGTGTACTGCTTCAACCACCTGAGCTGGCTCGACCCGTTCCTCCTGTACGCGACGCTGCCATGGCGCCCGCGCCTCTACTTCCTAGGCCCCATCGAGGCAGACCTCCGCGTCGGAACGCGGAATCGCCTGATCGGCTGGACGGCAACGGCGATTCCCGTACACCCGGACCGCCGCAATCTGCGCGAGGCCACCCGCAGTGCCCACGCGGTGCTCGCCACGGGCGGCGTGCTCGCGATTGCGGGGGAGGGGAGGATCCACGTCGGCGAGCGCGCGATGCTCGAACTGCAGGACGGCCCTGCCTACATCGCCCTTCGGGAGGACGTACCGGTCGTCCCGATCGCCATCAACGGCCTGTCGTGGCTCGACCTCCGGCGCACGCTCCGCGTCCGCGTGGGTCGCCCGATCTCCGTCAGTGAGCGTCCGACGGCACAGGCCGTCCAGCGGCTGACCCGGACCGTGCGCGAGGAGCTCCTCGCGCTCGTCGCCGATGCACCGGACCCGTCACCGCCGGGCCGCTTCGGGCGATGGCTGACCGAGTTGTTCAATGACTGGCCGGAGGGGTCGCGGCAGGCCGCCGAGGCAGCCGCCTCTGGCATACTTGGGGATGAGACCCGTGCTCCGTGATGCCGAGGTCGATTGCCCGATCTGCGCGGGCGCCGCTCCAGGGTTGCAGGAGGAAGCGTGGGTTCCACGGGCCTGTCGTCCGATCCGAACGAGTACCGAAGCCGCCTCGCCGATCAGTCCGACGACCAGCTCGACGCGTGGGCCGCGGAGCTGATGCGAGACGTGGCGAAGCGCCGCGGGGTCGTCCGGGTCGTGGCCGACTTCCGGTCCGCCGCCGCCCTCTCGGAGGCTGAATTCGAACATGTGTTCGCATCCGGCGGAGGCGCTCCCGCGACGCTCGGCCGGGATCGCGACGGGAACCTCATCGTGCCGACCATTTCGCTGCACGCGCTCGTCGCGGGCCTGCGCATGCGGGCGGCCGACGCGCGCCAGCGCCTGATCGACTACCTCGTCGTCAACTTCAACGAACTCGTCTACGTCTGACCCCGGGTCGACGCGGTCGGGCGGGCCATGGCGTCGCCTGTTCCTGCGCCTAAGGCTCGTTCACCCGTTCCCGTCCGTCCTCGTCGCGAGCGCCACGGGCGCGCTCGCCCTCGTCGCCGGCGGCGAGTGGCCAACGGCGGTGCGCCTCGCCGCGGGCATGGTCGCCATCCAGGCGTCGATCGGAGCCCTCAACGACGCCCAGGATGCGGAGTCGGACGCCGATCGGCGCGCGTCCAAGCCGATTCCGGCGGGCGTGGTCTCGGTGGGGCAGGCGAGGGGCGTGGCGCTGTTGGCAGGACTCACCGGACTCGCGCTCGTGGCGCCCTCGGGGCCCGGCGCGTTCGCGATCGCCCTCTTCGGCCTCGGCCTCGGGTACGCGTATGACCTTCGGTTCTCTCGGACGCCCGTCGCATGGCTGCCGTTGGCGGCCGCCCTCCCGCTCGTGCCGGTCCTCGCGTGGGTCGGGTCCGTGGGGTCGGTTCCGGCGCTCATCCTCGGCGCGGTGCCCCTTGCGGCCCTCGCCGGGGCCGGGCTCGCCCTCGGGAACGCGCTCGCAGACGCGGCGGTCGATCGACGGTCCGGGGTGGGATCGCCCGTGCAGGCGTGGGGACTGGCGCGCACCTGGGCGCTTCACGCGATGCTGCTGGTCGGGACCTGGATTCTGGCGGCCGCGGCGTGGCCGGTCGGGGAGCCGGAGGTGATCCGCCGGGCCGCGCTTGGGGTCGCGGCCGCGCTCCTCTCCGTCGGGGCTGCCGGCCTGACGTCGGCGAGGCCGTCCGTGCTTCGCGTGGCGTGGCCCAGCGAAGCGATCGGCGTGGCACTCCTCGGGATCGGCTGGCTGACCGGCACCTGAGCACGGGCCGGCTCCCCGGTGCGCCGGTGCGCCGGACGATTCGCCCCCAACCCGGAGCCGGAAGGTACCCCTAACACCGCTGGTCGCCTGTTCGTTATCCTCGACGGGCGTCACAAACCGACGCCGATCACCCGGAGTTACCGATCACGATGGTTTCGTTCCTTCGCCACCTCCGCCCGGCACTCGTCGGCCTGTTCGCGCTCATGTTCAGCGCGGGCCTCGTGTTTGCCGGCGACCCGCCCGCGTCCCATGGCCTGGGCGTTGCCGGCGAGCATGCCGGCAAGACGGTCCCAGTTGCGGCACCGAACGAGGATGAGCAGGACGAATCCAAGGACGAGTCCGAGGCCGAGGAACCAGACGACGCCGACGCCGGCGACGCGGGCGACCATTGCACGCTCGATCTCGCCTCGATGACCGACGAGGAGATCGCGGCCGCCAACCACGGCGCCGTGGTGTGCTCGGCGGCTCACATGGACACGCCCGACGGCTACGCGAACCACGGGGCGTTCGTGTCCGAATGGGCCAAGAAGAACCACGGCCAGGCCAACAAGCCCGAGAAGCCGACGCCGGCCCATGGGTCGGCGGACCACCCGGGCGGAGGACCCGACTCCGAACCCTGATCCCATCGCGGCAGCCGCCGCCCGCCGGGGGAATCACGAAGCCGGCGCCTCGGGCGCCGGCTTCGCCGTGTTCGGCGATGGGCGCCGTGGTCAGCCGGAGTCGCCGCTCCGGACGAGGGCGATCGCGTTCTCGAGCTTGAGCTTCGCGATCGTGAGGTACTTGGCCAGGTTCGCCCGATCGACCTGGGCAATCGTGCCCACGACCTCGGGGGCCCGCAGGACGTCCACGAGGTCGTCGATCGCCTCGGCGAGTGACTGCTTGGCGTTGACGAGCGAGTCATCCCGGAGTTCCGTAACGGCCGGGCGCCGGCCGGTCCAGGCAGCCGACGCGTCGTCAGCTCCGTCCCCGAGGTCGTCCGCAGCGCCGTCTGCTCCATCCTCGACCACTTCTCGTGCCGGGCGAGACCGGCGGCCCTCGATGCGGTCGCGCAGCTTGATGAGCGTCAGCTCGCCGCGGGCGACCTGCGCCGCAAGCCGCTTGCGCTTCCTGGGGTCCTCGACCTTCATCAGCTCATAGGCGTGGCTGAGCGTGTCTTTGCGCAAGGACACGAGCTCGCGAACATCGTCGGGCGCATCGGCGAGGCGGAGGCGGTTCTCGAGGTACCCCTTGTCCTTGCCGAGCTTCTGCGCCAGCTTCCGGACGGAGTACCCGTGCTCGCGGACCATGCGGTCGTACATCGCCGCCTCGTCGAGGGGCGACAGGTCCTCGCGCTGGAGGTTCTCGATGATCGAGATCTCGAGTGCGGTGTCGTCGTCGATGTCCTCGATGAGGGCCGGGATGGTTGCCAGGCCCGCGGCCATCGAGGCACGCCAGCGGCGCTCGCCGGCGATCAGCTGGTACTCGTTGTTGCCGAGTGGTCGGACGAGGATCGGCTGGAGGACGCCGTGCTCGCGAATCGAGGCGGCCAGTTCTTCGAGCGTGCCCTCGTCGAACGCGAGGCGCGGCTGCTCCGGGTTGGGCGTGATCCGGGCGACGGGAATGACCCGCACGCCCGAGGCGCGACCGTTGCGATCGTTGGACAGCAGGCTGACGATGGCGGGGGAGAGCTCGCGCTCGTCCGAGAGGCGTCGCGCCGCTGTTGCGCGGAAGTCCGTCCTAGCCAAGTTCGATCACCTCCCGTGCCAGCTCGCGATACGTCCGTGCCGCTTCGGTCTGTCCCGCGTAGGTCGTGATGGGCCGTCCGACGAGCGGTGCCTCGCCGAGCTTCACGGTGTTGCGCACGATCGAAGTGAACACGTGGTGATCGCCGACGATGCGCAGTTCCTCGAGCATGTCCCGAGCCAGGTTGGTGCGGCCATCGAAGAAGGTCGGCAACAGTCCCAGGATCCGGAGCTTTCGATTCAGCTTGAGGCGGATGGTGTTGATGACCTTGACGAGGTTGGTGAGCCCCTTCATCGCATAGAACTGGGTCTGCACCGGAATGATCACGCCGTCCGCCGCGACGAGGCCGTTGACGGTGAGGAGTCCGAGGTTCGGCGGGCAATCGATGAGCGCGTACTCGTAGCGCTTCTCGAGCTGGCCCTTGAGCGCGTCCGCGAGGATGCCCTCGCGCCCGAGCATCGTGAACAGTTCGCCTTCCGTCGCGGCGAGGTCGATGTGCGCCGGCGCGACGTCGATGCGTTCCGTCTCGGTCGGAAGGATGATCTCGGTCATCGTCGCGCGGCCGACCAGGACGTCGGCCATCGAGCGCTCGACCGTGTTGAGGTTGACGCCGAGGCCCGCCGTGAGATTGGCCTGCGGGTCCATGTCGATGCACAGGACGCGATAGCCGTCCTCGGCCAGGGCACCAGCGAGGTTGATCGTCGTCGTGGTCTTGCCGACGCCGCCCTTCTGGTTCGCGATTGCAATCACCTTGGTCACCGGGGCATCACCTCGCATCGCAGGTTGGACGACGACGTTGGAGAGGGTCGCGTCCCGGCGCGACCAGTCGTTGGCGTGGCGAAATCGTACTCCAGCGGGGGATCAAATCCCTGCGCGACTTATCCACAGACTCACCGACTTGTGCACCGAACTGTGGATATGACCAGCGACACGAGGAACCGAATCTCGCGCGGTCGGTCGGCGCCGCGGACGGGTCAGGATCGGTGCGCGATCCGCAGACCGACGGCGTCGCGCGACAGGGAGACGACGATCGGCCGGTCTATGATGACGACCTGCATCGCGCGTCACCCCCAACCGCACGCGGGACTGTCTGTGCGCAAAGACGGATGCCGGCGGCGTCGACGGAGGAGGATCCAGTCCCGTGCCCACCAACGAGGAACGACTGCGCCGACTCGACGAACTCCGCGCCCAGTCCCTGCTCGGTGGGGGAGCGGAACGGATCGAACGGCAGCACAGCTGGGGCAAGCTGACCGCCCGCGAGCGGATCGACCTGCTCGTCGACGACGGTTCGTTCACCGAGCTTGATGCGTTCGTCACGAATCGCGCCAACGGTGCCGGCACGGCGGACGCCCCGCAGTTCCTGGGCGACGGCGTCGTCACCGGCCACGCCCGGATCGACGGACGGCTCGTGTTCCTGTTCAGCCAGGACTTCACCGTGTTCGGAGGATCGCTGTCCGAGGCATACGCCGAGAAGATCTGCAAGGTCATGGACCTGGCGATGAAGGTCGGCGCGCCCGTGATCGGCCTCAACGATTCGGGCGGCGCTCGGATCCAGGAGGGCGTCGTGTCCCTCGGCGGCTATGCCGACATCTTCCTGCGCAATGTCCTCGCGTCGGGCGTGGTGCCGCAGCTGTCGGTCATCCTCGGCCCGTGTGCCGGTGGTGCGGTCTACTCGCCGGCCATCACGGACTTCACGGTCATGGTCGAGGGGACCAGCTACATGTTCGTGACCGGCCCGAATGTCGTCCGCGCCGTGACGCACGAAGAGATCGATTCGGAATCGCTCGGCGGCGCAGCGGTCCACACCGGCCGGAGCGGCGTCGCCCACCTCGCGGCGTCCGACGAAGCGGCGGCCATGGCGGCCCTGCGTCGGCTCCTCGGCCACCTGCCCCAGAACAACCTCGAGCGCGCTCCGCGCGTGCCGTCCGACGATCCCGTCGACCGCGCCGACCCGGAACTCGATGCGATCGTCCCGGACGATCCGCACGTGCCGTATGACATGCACGGGGTCATCGAGCGCGTCGTCGACGACGGGGCGTTCCTGGAAATCCAGCCCGCGTGGGCGGGCAACATCATCGTGGGCTTTGCCAGGCTCGCGGGCCAGAGCGTCGGCATCGTTGCGCAGCAGCCGGCGGTGCTCGCAGGAGCCCTCGACATCGATGCCTCGACCAAAGCCGCGCGGTTCGTTCGAACCTGCGACTGCTTCAACGTCCCGATCGTCACCCTCGTCGACGTGCCGGGATTTCTTCCCGGCGTCGGGCAGGAACACGGCGGCATCATCCGGCATGGCGCGAAGCTGTTGTACGCGTACGCGGAGGCGACCGTGCCGAAGGTCACCGTGATCACGCGCAAGGCCTACGGCGGCGCCTACGACGTCATGAGCAGCAAGCACATCCGGGGAGACATGAACTTCGCCTGGCCGACCGCCGAGATCGCGGTCATGGGTGCCGAGGGAGCGGTCAACGTGATCTACCGCGATGCGATCGCGGCAGCCGGGGACCCGGATGCCGAGCGCGCGCGGCTCGTTGCCGAGTACGAGCAGAAGTTCGCGCACCCGTACATCGCGGCCGCCCGTGGCTACGTCGATGACGTCATTCGACCGTCCGAGACGCGCCGGCGGTTGATCGGCGCCCTCGAGATGCTCGCCGACAAGCGCGACACGAACCCACGAAAGAAGCATGGCAACATCCCGCTCTGACCGCGCCGCACGAGCCCGCGCCGGGACGTCTTTGCGCAAAGACGAACCGCCCTTCCGTCGCGTCCTGGTGGCCAACCGCGGCGAGATCGCCGTCCGCATCATCCGCGCGTGCCACGAGCAGGGGATGGCCGCGGTGGCGGTCTACAGCGACGCCGACGCCGAGGCGCAGCATGTCCGCATCGCCGACGTCGCGATCCGGCTCGGCCCTGCACCGGCATCCGATTCGTACCTTCGGATCGACCGCGTCGTGGCGGCCGCGATCGAGACGGGGGCCGAAGCCGTGCACCCCGGTTACGGCTTCCTGGCCGAGCGGGCCTCCTTCGCCCGCGCGGTCGAGGAGGCGGGCCTGGTCTTCGTCGGCCCGCCCTCGCAGGCCATCGATGCCCTGGGCGACAAGCTGCACGCGCGCCGGGCCGCGCGATCCGTCGGCGTCGACGCGGTCCCCGGGACCCTGGACCCGGCGCCGGTCGAGCGGCCCGACGCCGTCGAGGGCATTCTCGAATCGGCGAGGGCGATCGGGTATCCGCTCCTCGTCAAGGCGGCGGCCGGCGGCGGCGGTCGGGGCATGCGACGCGTCGAGCGACCCGAAGACCTCCCCGCCGCCCTGGTCTCGGGGTCGGTGGAAGCCGCGGCGGCATTCGGGGACGGGTCCGTGTACCTCGAGCGCGAGATCGCGCCGGCGCGCCATATCGAGGTGCAGCTCCTCGGCGACGCCGAAGGCCGGATCGTCGCGATCGGCGAGCGCGACTGCTCGCTCCAGCGCCGGCACCAGAAGCTCGTCGAGGAGGCACCGGCGCCGGGCCTGACGCCCGACGAGCGGCGGGCCCTGCACGAGATGGCCGTGCGGGTGGCAACGGCCGCCGGGCTCCGGAACGCGGCGACGGCCGAATTCCTGCGCGCCCCGGATGGCCGGTTCTACTTCCTCGAGGTCAACACCAGGCTCCAGGTCGAGCATGGGGTCACCGAGCTCGTGTCCGGCCTCGACATCGTCCGCGAGCAGTTCCTGCTGGCGGCTGGGCGCCCTCTGTCGGATGCGGCCCTCAAAGCCTCCGCCCATGCGGCGGACCCCGGCAGCCACGCGATCGAGGTGCGCCTCTCGGCCGAGGATCCAGGGCGCGACTTCGCGCCGACGCCGGGCCGGATCGGCCGGTGGGTCATGCCCGCCGGTCCGGGGGTCCGGGTCGACACGGGCGTCGAGGCAGGGGAGCGCGTGCCGCCGGAGTACGACAACCTCATCGCCAAGGTCATGGTCCACGCCGGAAGCCGCGACCTGGCGATCGACCGGCTCGCCCGCGCGCTCGCGGAAGTGGAGGTCACGGGGATCCAGACCACGCTGCCGTTCCATGCCTTCGTCGCGCGCCACGCCGGGTTCCGCGCGGGCCGCCTGTCCACGGCGTGGGTCGCCGAGGAGTGGCATGGTGCGGAATCGTTCGAGGCGGCCGCCCGCGTAGGGCTCGTTGCGGCGGCCCTGTCCTCGACCGGCCCCGATCCAGACTCCGCGGCGAGCCGGCGACCGGCGGGCGGGCCGTCCAAGGACGCGGACGGGCACCTGGAGCGCCCGTGGTTTCGGGCGGGAATCGGGGCGGGGGTGGACCGATGGCCGGGCTAGGGGAGCCCGGCCGGCGCGCCGTCCGCGCCACGCTCGTGGACCCGGCCGGATCCATCGATCCCGTCGTCGTCGACCCCGACCTGTCGTCCGAGCTTCGGCTCGAGCGCCTCGGCCAGGGCCGCGGCGTGATCATCGAGGACGGTACGCGCAGGCCGGTCCTCTTCGGTCGCCGCGGATCGCCATCGCAGGACGGCATCACGGAACACGAGGTCGTGGTCGGAGGCTGGCGGATGGTCGTTGCCGCCGAGCCTGCGTCGCGCGCGGCCCTTCGCGAGCGGGCCCGGCGCGGCCGGGCGGAGGGCAGTACGAGCGGGCCGCTCACGGTCCGTGCCATCATCCCGGGCGTGGTGCGATCGGTGGCGGTCGCCGAGGGTGACGACGTGGCCGCGGGCCAGGTGCTCCTCGTCGTGGAGGCGATGAAGATGCAGAACGAGCTCCGGGCGCCGCGCGCTGGCCGGGTTGCCCGGGTTGCCGTGGGCGTCGGACAGACGATCGAACTCGGGGATCTTCTCGTGCAGCTCGGCGATTGATGCCGAGACGCCGACGAGGAGTCGCCGCATGACCGAGCGCCCGGATCCGGGCCGGGACCGATGGCGCGCCGGGCCCCGCGCAAAGGCGCTCCAGGGTGCCCCGGAACGCGTCGAGCGGTTCGAGACCACGTCCGGCATCGAGATCCGGGACCTGTACACGCCGGCCGACCTGGGCGGACTTGACGAGGACCGTGACCTTGGCCGGCCCGGCGAGTTCCCGTTCACGCGGGGCGTGCAGCCGACAATGTACCGAAGCCGTCTCTGGACCATGCGCCAGTACGCCGGGTTCGCGACGGCCGAGGAGACGAACAAGCGGTTCCGGTATCTCCTCGACCAGGGCCAGACCGGCCTCTCGGTCGCCTTCGACCTGCCGACCCAGATGGGGTACGACTCGGATGCCCCGGAGGCGGCGGGCGAGGTCGGACGCGTCGGGGTGCCGATCGCGAGCCTGGCCGACATGGAAACCCTGTTCGAGGGGATCCCGCTCGGCGAGGTCTCGACCTCGATGACGATCAACGCCACGGCGGCGACGCTCGTGGCCCTGTACGTGGCGGCGGCCGAGCGGCAGGGCGTGGCCCGCGACGCCGTGTCCGGCACCGTCCAGAACGACATCCTCAAGGAGTACATCGCCCGCGGGACGTGGATCTATCCGCCCGAGCCCTCGATGCGGCTGGTCACGGACATCTTCGAGTTCGGGGCGCGCGAGCTGCCCCGCTGGAACACGATCTCCATCAGCGGCTACCACATGCGCGAAGCCGGCGCGACCGCGGCCCAGGAGCTCGCCTTCACCCTTGCCGACGCCATTGCCTACGTCGAGGCGGCGCTGGACCGCGGCCTCGCGATCGACGACTTCGCGCCGCGGCTCAGCTTCTTCTTCGCGGCCTGGTCCGAGCTGTTCGAGGAAGTGGCCAAGTTCCGCGCGGCTCGCCGCATGTGGGCCCGGATCGTGCGCGACCGCTTCGGTGCGCGCAGCCCTCGATCCATGGCCTGCCGGTTCCACGTCCAGACCGCGGGCAGCTCGCTGACCGCCCAGTCCGTCGACAACAACGTCGTCCGAACGGCCCTGCAGGCCCTCGGAGCCGTCCTCGGGGGAGCCCAGAGCCTCCATACGAACTCCCGGGACGAGGCCCTCGCCCTGCCCACCGAGGATGCCGTCCGCCTCGCCCTGCGCACCCAGCAGATTCTCGCCTACGAGGCGGGCGTGACCGAGACGCCGGACCCTCTGGCAGGCTCCTACTACGTCGAGAGCCTGACGGACGAGCTCGAGGCCGCCGCGTCTGCGTACCTCGAGGAGATCGACGCGATGGGCGGGACGCTTGCCGCCCTGGGCGCAGGCTTCCAACAGCGCCAGATCCAGGAGGCCGCCTACCGCAACCAGCGAGCCGTGGACAGCGGCGAGCGGGTGGTGGTCGGCGTCAACCGGTTCCGTGACGAGGGCGCCGTTACGCCGCCGACGCAGCGCATCGACCCGGAAGGGGAGCGGCGCCAGGTCGAGCGGCTGCGCCGCGTCCGCGCCGAGCGGGACGGCGCCGCCTGGGAGGCGGCGCTGCGACGCCTCGACGATGCGGCCCGGGGGACCGAAAACCTCATGCCCCCGCTCATCGAGGCCGTGCGCGCCTACGCGACCGTCGGCGAGATTGCCGATCGCCTCCGGGGGGCGTGGGGCGTCCATCGCGAGCTCATCACGGTCTAGGGAGACGCATGACGCACCTGCCGCCCGGACGCATCCATCACGTGGCCGTCGTGGTCCGGTCCATCGAGGAGCGCGTTCCCCTGTACCGCGACGTCCTCGGCATGCCGCTCGAGACGATCATGGACATCCCGTCGGACCGGGTACGGATCGCCTTCCTCGGCGTCGGGGAATCGAAGATCGAGCTCGTGCAACCGACCGACGACACGACCGGCGTCGCCCGCTTCCTTGCCTCGAAGGGCGAGGGATTCCATCACCTGTGCCTCGAGGTGGACGACGTGGGCGCCGAACTGGCGCGCCTCGCAGCCGAGGGCGTCGAGCTCATCGACACCGCTCCGCGGCCGGGAGCCGAGGGTCCGGTGGCATTCCTCCACCCGCGGTCCTGCGGCGGCGTGCTCGTGGAGCTCATCGAGGCCCCTGGCGGCCC
>CAZVDO010000024.1:24013-26187 GCA_964625345.1 uncultured Anaerolinea sp.
TCGGTCTCGGGGTCCTCCCGGAAGAGCTTGAGGATGTCGAGGAATTGCGAGCCGATGACCGGATCGCCGCCGATTCCGACGCAGGTGGATTGACCGAGCCCCGCGTCGGTCATCGCCTGCACCGCCTCGTAAGTCAGGGTGCCCGACCGCGAGACCACGCCCACCCGGCCCTCGCGATGGATCGATCCCGGGATGATCCCGACCTTGGCCTTGCCCGGCGACGTGGCTCCGGGGCAGTTCGGGCCGATGAGGCGCGCACCGGCCAGCCGGACCTCCTCGACGACGGGGATCATGTCGAGGGCGGGAATGCCCTCCGTGATGCAGAAGATGGTCTCGATGCCGGCCGCAACGGCCTCGAGGATCGCATCGGGCGCACCTGCCGCCGGCACGAAGATGCAGGACGCGTTCGCGCCAGTCTCGGCGACGGCGTCGCGGAGCGTGTTGAAGACGGGCACGGTGCCGTCGAGCGCGAACTGGCCCCCCTTGCCGGGGGTCATGCCGGCCACGATCCGGGTGCCGTACTCCTGCATGGCGCGGGCGTGGAATTCGCCTTCCCGGCCCGTGATGCCCGACACGACGAGACGCGTGTCACGGCCGATGAGGATGCTCATGCGGTCCCTCGGGCAGCGGCGACGGCCTTGGCAGCCGCTTCGTCGAGGGTGGATGCGGTCGCGAACCGGGCCGCCTCGAGCAGCTGGGCCGCCTCCTCCGCGTTCGTGCCCACGATGCGGACGACCATCGGGACGTCGCGTTCCTGCTGTGCCCGGGCCTCGATCAGGCCGCGGGCGACCTCGTCGCCGCGGGTGATGCCGCCGAAGATGTTCACGAGGATCGCCTTCACGTTGGCGTCCTCGAGGATGAGCCGCATTGCGGCCGCGACCCGGTCGGCCTTGGCGCCGCCGCCGATGTCGAGGAAGTTGGCAGGCTCACCCCCTGCCCGCTTCACCAGGTCCATCGTGGTCATGGCGAGGCCGGCGCCGTTGACCATGCAGCCGATGTCGCCGTCCAGCTTGATGAACGTCAGGTCGTACCGGCGCGCCTCGACATCCGCGGGATCCTCGGCGTCGAGGTCGCGGAGCGCCTCGTGTCCGGGATGACGGGTCAGCGCCGAGTCGTCGAGCGTGACCTTCGCGTCCAGGCACACGAGCCGCTCGACCGGAACGCCCTGGGCGCCGTGCTCGCGGATGACCGCCAGCGGGTTGATCTCGACGAGGTCCGCGTCGTTCGCGAGCATCGTGCGCAGGAGGCCCTTGGCGATCGCCGCCCCGGCCTTCCAGTGCGCCCCGAACCCGATCTTGAACGCCAGCTCCCGGGCGGCGTAGTCCGGCAGGCCCAGAAGGGGATCCACGTGCTCGTAGACGATGGCCCCCGGGTTGTCCCTGGCCACCTGCTCGATCTCGACGCCGCCCTCGGCCGAGCCGATGAACATGAGGCGCTTCGTGGCGCGATCCAGGAGCACCGAGAGGTAGTACTCCTTCACGATGTCGGCGGCGGGCGCGACCATCACCCGCCGAACGGGCAGGCCCTTGATCTCGAGGGCGAGGATCTGGGCGGCCACGTCCTCGGCCTCGTCCGGCGAGCCGGCCAGCCGCACGCCACCGGCCTTGCCGCGCCCGCCCACGAGGACCTGGGCCTTGATGACGACCTTGCCCGTGGCATTGGCCGGATCCGCGAGGAAGGTCACGGCGGCGGCGCGTGCCTGCGTCGGCGTGCGGGCGACTTCCCACGGCGGCACGGGCAGCCCCTGCGCGACGAGCAGGGTCTTCGCGTCGGCTTCGTGGATCTTCACCGCCCCATGGTAGCCGAGGGCCTCGCGTCCGGGCCGTCCGGGCTCGCGACCGTGCCGATCGCCCAGCGAGTGGGCCACGCCCAGCGTCCGCTCGCTAGCGCCCGCCCTGGTGGAGCCTGCGAGCCTCGGCGATCCGGTCGACGGAGGCCAGCGACTTGGAGATCGACCATACGAACGCATCGTCGATGCCGAGGGCGGCGAACTCGTCGAACAGCCTCGCCAGGCCGTCGGCGTTCACGTCCGTCCCGAGCGGATCGTCCGCCCCCGAGCCCGGCTCGTGGAGGCGGACGCCCACGGTCCGTCGGATGGTCGCAGGGTCGCGGCCGGCGTCGTCGCAGGCCGAGCGGAGGGCCGCAAGACGCGTGGTCAGGCGCTCCTCGACGCG
>CAZVDO010000024.1:26287-29150 GCA_964625345.1 uncultured Anaerolinea sp.
TCGAGGGTCGCCGCCATCTTGGCCATGAGGGCCGGGTTCCGGAAGCTCGAGCACATGACGAGGGTCCCGAGCTCCACCCGCGGGACCAGCGGCGCGAGGGCCGAGAGCGTCGTCCACGCCTCGGCGATGCCGTCGTCGGGACCGTCCGCCGATCGAAACACCAGGTGGTCGAAGGCCCAAACGGAATCGAGGCCGGCCTGTTCGGCGTGGCGGGCGAAGGCGAGCGTCTCCTCGAAGGTGGGCACGCGGCCATGCGGCGTGTCGCCTTGCGCGAGGGGGAGGGTGACGCCGATGCGCATCCGCGGAGTCTACCGGCGACGGGTGATCCAGCCGCATCCGCCACCCCACCGTTCGTCGTCCGGGCGGGCCGCCTCCGGCGGTGCATCGGGTCCGTGGCTAGAATGGATCGCATGGCCCACCGTGTGACCCTGATCCCCGGCGACGGCATCGGACCGGAGCTGGCGGAGGCGACCCGCCGCGTCCTCGACGCCACCGGGGTGGGGTTCGAGTGGGACATCCAGGAAGCCGGCGAGGCCTGTCTGGCCGAGTACGGGACGCCGCTCCCGGACCACGTGCTCGATTCCATCCGAGCCAACAAGGTCGCGATCAAGGGCCCGATCACGACGCCGGTCGGCGAAGGGTTCCGGAGCGTCAACGTCGCGCTGCGCCAGGCGCTCAACCTCTACGCCAACCTGCGCCCCGCCCGGTCGATTCGCGGGCTCGTCACGCGCTACGAGGACGTCGACCTCGTCATCGTCCGCGAGAACACCGAGGACCTGTACGCGGGGATCGAGCACCGCGTGGGCCCGGACGCGGCCGAGAGCATCAAGATCATCACCCGGGCCGCGTCCGAGCGAATTGCCCGCTTTGCGTTCGAATACGCCGTGGCCAACGGCCGGCACAAGGTCACGGCCGTCCACAAGGCCAACATCATGAAGCTGTCCGACGGGCTGTTCCTCGAGTCGTGCCGGACCGTGGCGGCCGATTACGCAGGCCGGATCGAGTTCGAGGACCGGATCGTCGACAACATGTGCATGCAACTCGTGCAGAAGCCCGACCTGTACGACGTGATGGTGCTCCCGAACCTCTACGGCGACATCGTCTCCGACCTGTGTGCGGGGCTGGTGGGCGGCCTGGGCGTCGCACCCGGCGCCAACATCGGGGAGGACGGCGCGGTGTTCGAGCCGGTGCACGGCTCCGCCCCGAAGTACGCGGGCCAGGACCGGGCGAACCCGACGGCGATGATCCTGTCGGGCGTCCTCATGCTCCGCCACCTCGGCCACGTGGACGTGGCCGAGCGCCTCGAATCGGCGGTCCGCGACGTCATCGCCGAGGGTCGGGCCGTGACCCATGACCTCGGGGGCGACGCCGGGACGCAGGCCTTTGCCACGGCGGTCATCGAACGGCTCGACCAGCTGGCCGGCGGCTGAGCGGCGGAGGCGAACGACCCATGCTGCTGCGCTACCGGGGCCGCGAGGGGATGCTTGCCTGGGCCTTCCATCGGATCGCCGGCGTCGCGGTCTGGGCGTTCGTGGTCCTCCACGTCATCGACATCTACCTGGTCGGCGGCAACCCCGAGGCGTACGACGAGCTGCTCGCGATCTACGCCAGCCCGATCGGCCGCATCGGTGAGGCGCTCCTCGGCGCGGCCCTGCTCTACCACGCGCTCAACGGCCTCCGGATCATCGTCATGGACTTCTGGCCGCCCCTGACCCGCTGGCACCGGCAGCTCTGGTACGCCTGCTGGGTCGTGTTCGTCGCGGTGGGAGTCCCGGTGGCGTACGTCATCCTCAAGCCCATCTGGGAAGGGGCGCCGCGATGACGATCCGGACGACCCGGGCGGGCCGGGCCAAGCCGATCGGCGGCGGGCGCGAGACCCTGATCTGGTACCTCATGCGGATCACGGGGCTGGCCCTCTTCGTGCTCGCCCTGACCCACTTCCTCATCCTGCACGTGCTCTACGACCCGGCCGAGCAGGACGCGTCCTGGATCGCGCAGGTCCGCTGGAGCAGCCTCTTCTGGCGCGCCTTCGACTGGTCGCTCCTCATGCTCGTCCTGGTCCACGCCTTCCTGGGTGTCCGGACCGTCGTGGCCGACTACACCCGCGGCGGCGTCCGGCTCGTGCTGCTCTCGTTCCTGTACCTCCTGGCCGGCGCCCTGTTCGTCCTCGGAACGACGGTCGTGATGACCCTGCCGGTCGTTCCGAAGGGCTAGGGATGGCGACGCAGCACGAGGCCCTGATCGTCGGCGCCGGGGGAGCGGGCCTGTGGGCCGCCCTCGAGCTGGCGAAAGCCGGCGTCGATGCGGCGGTCCTGACCAAGCTCTACCCGACCCGCTCGCACACCGGCGCCGCCCAGGGCGGGGTGTGCGCCGCCCTGGGCAACCAGGAGGAGGACCACTGGGAGTGGCACATGTTCGACACCGTCAAGGGTGGCGACTACCTCGTGGACCAGGACGCCGCGGAGATCCTGGCCCGTGAGGCGATCGAGACGGTCATCGAGCTGGAGCACATGGGCCTCCCGTTCAATCGGACGCCCGAGGGCAAGATCGACCAGCGCCGGTTCGGCGGGCACACCCGGAACTTCGGCGAGGGACCGGTTCGGCGGTCCTGCTACGCCGTGGACCGCACGGGCCACATGATCCTCCAGACCCTCTACCAGCAGTGCATCAAGCACGGGGTCACCTTCTACGACGAGTACCACGTCGTCGACCTGCTCTCCGAGGGCGGCGACCTCGGAGCCGGAGGACGCGCCGCCGGCGTCGTGGCCATGCGGATCGCCGACGGCGAGATCCACACCATCCGGTCCAAGGCCGTGCTCCTGGCCACCGGCGGCTTCGGGCGCATGTTCCGGATCACGTCGAA
>CAZVDO010000025.1:0-19246 GCA_964625345.1 uncultured Anaerolinea sp.
GAGGGTCGGGGGTTCGAATCCCTCCGGGCGCGCCACTGTGACGTGTCGCGACATCGGCGACAGACCCGCCATCAGCCGAGGGTCTCGTCGCGGGCTCGCAGCGGCGATGAAGGCACGGCCGCCCTGGGGCCCGGCCTCGATGGCGCCCGAGGGCCTACCTGCCCAGGGCTCCGAGGGCTGCCGCGAACGCGTAGCGCAGGTCTTCTGGCAGCGCATCCACCCCGACGGCCCGACGGAGCATCGCGGCATCGTGGCGGTTCCGGGTCAGGAGCCGCGTGATCTCCGAGACCGGCAGACCCTCGGGGTGGCGCCCGACGAGCTCGATCTGGTCGCCGGCCCCGACGTCGCCCTCCGACAGGACGCGGAGGTAATACCCCGTCCGGCCGCTGACGAGGAACCGCCGCAGCATGCCGGGGTCGCCGAACCGGATCCCGAGCTTGAAGCACGGCAGCCGAGGCTGTACCACGAGGAACTCGGTCGATCCCGCCTGCAGCCGGTCCCCGATGCAGAGCTGGTCCTCGAGCGGGAGCCCGGCGACCGTGAGGTTCTCGCCGAACGCGCCCCAGGCGAGCGGCCGCCCGAGTTCCCGCTCCCACGCGGGGTAGTGCTCGACCGGGTAGGCATAGACGGCCTTGTCCGGCCCCCCGTGGACCGAGAGGTCGGCCTGGCGGTCGCCATCGAGGTTCAGGCCGGCCACCCGGACTCGGCCGGCGACGGGCTCCTTGAAGATCGAGGTGGAGACGAGTTCACCGCGCCAGGGGACATCGCGCGGCTCGCCGACATTGACGGAAACGATTCGGGGGGACTGCATGGGCCCACGATAGCCCGGACCAGGTCGATCCCCGCATGGGGGGCCGGCACGGCGGACGGTGGTCAGCCAGGCTGGTCCAGTCGCGGTCGCTCCACCGAGGGCCACGAGTATGCGCAGCTGGTGGCCCGGCGTCGTCTGCCTGCGCGCCGAGGGCTCCCGATGGAACCAGGTGCGTCCTCGTACGCAAGCGAGGCGAGCGTCAGCTGTCGGCCCCGACGCTGCTCCTGGCTCCCTCGAGCGCGGTCTTCAGCTGGCGCATTCGTTGGTCGAGATCGCGCCGCATGATCGTGCCCGACAAGGCCACCATGACCCGGCCGCCGAAAGACGTCGGGCGTACCACATCGACGAAGGTCGCGACCGTTCCAAGGCCACCGGCGGACAACGTCGCGATCTCGTCCATCTCGTAGCCGGACCCTTTCACGGCAACCCTGATCCGCGACGGCCGGACGAGCTCGACAACCTCCCATGTGGAATGAGCGGTCATGCCGCCACGCCGATGGACGAACGCTCCGTGGAGTCCGACGTGCAACAGCCCGCTCGGTTCGAACGAGACGAGGGCGCGGTCAACGACCCGAAAGCTCGCAGTGTCGATGAGGAAATCGAAGACGGCCTCCGGCGGCCGTGCGACTTCGATGTCGCGTCGGATCTCCAATCCCCATCCCTCGTTCCGACGCGATGACCGCGTCGCCGCGTCGTCATCCGACCGGCTGATTCACGTCTATAACGCATCACGATATAGCGCGACGCAGTCATGTCAAGCCCACACCTCGCAGACGACAGGACGCCCCAGAGAGCTGGCATCGCCGATGGTGAGGCTCGATGCCGCCTGGAGCGCCTCGGCCAATGGTGCCGGACCGCCCATCACGATGGTCGGTGGGGCGCTCGATTGCCCGCGAGGGCGCCGAGCTGGGCTGCGAAGCATTCGTCAGGCCGCGGCGACGACCCCGGCGTACTTCCGGCGGTAGGCGGCCGGCGTCATGCCCGTCGTGCGCTTGAACAGGCGCCGGAAGAACGTCGGGTCCTCGTAGCCGACCTCGAACCCGACGTCGTCGACGGCACTCGTGCCCATCTCGAGCAACGTCCTGGCCCCCTCGATGCGGAGCGCCTGGACATGGTCGATCGGCCGCCGGCCCGTGGCGACCTGGAATCGCCGGGCGAAGGTGCGCTTGTTCAGGCCCGACCGTTCCGTCATGGCCGACACGGGGTTCGGGACGCGGTAGTTGTCCGCGATCCAGGCGAGGCAGTCGCGAACGACCGCGTCGTCGACCGGCGCGCGCTGGGTCATGGCCGAGAACGGGAGCTGGCCATCGTCATGGCCGCCGAGGAGGTAGACCTTGGCCGTGCGGGCGGCCTGCTCCGGGCCGCAGAAGCGGTTGATCAGGTGGAGTGCCAGGTCCTGCCATGAGGTCACGCCGCCCGCGGTGATCAGGCCGTCCGCCTCGCTCGCGAGGTTGAGGATCGACTCGGGCGCGAAGCGGACGCGCGGGTAGGCCGATTCGAACAGGTCCCGATACGCCCAGTGGCCGGCACAGGATCGTCCATCGAGCATCCCGGATTCGGCGAGCAGCAGCGAGCCGCTGCAGACGGTGGCCAGGAGGACGCCGGCGGAGCGCATGCGCCGGAGCCACGCGATCTCGCGATCGAAGCGACCCCGCGGCGGCGTGTGGATCGGCGTGTAGAGGTCGCAGATGACCACGGCATCCGCCTCGTTGACCTCGGCCAGGCTCGCGTGGGGCTCCACCAGGATGTTGCCGAAGCAGCGAAACGACTCCCCAGTCGCTGAGACGATGGAGACGTCGAGGAGTGAGTCCGCCGTCTGCGCAGCCGTCATGTCCGGCCACATGGGCCCGACCGACAGGAGCACGTCGTAGAGCCCGTAGAGCACGGACGCGGAACTCTCCGGGGCCGCGAGCAGCACGATCTTCGGGCGCCGAGTCGATGTCATGTTTGCCCCGTTCAGGTGATTTCCGACTCTTTCATCATCGCAGCCGGTGGGGCACCGTACCAGTAGCCAGATCGGCGCCGCCGGCGCCATCCGCGCCTGTGACCACCCCGAATGCCCACCACCCGAGGAAGCCACCGATGCTCTCGACCGACGCGCTCTCCGGTGCCATCACCGACCTTCGGGCGGCCGTCGCCGGCCCGGTCGTGGAACCGGACGAAGCCGGCTACGACGAGGCGCGCGCCGTCTGGAACGCGATGATCGACAAGCGGCCCCGGGTGATCGTCCAGGCGGCGAGTGCCGCGGACGTGGCCCCCACGATCGCGTTCGCCCGGGCCACGGGCCTGCCCCTCGCCATCCGCGGGGGCGGCCACAACGTGGCCGGCAACGGGACCGTGGACGACGGCGTCCTCCTGGACATGGGGGCGATCCGGTCCGTGACGGTCGATCCGGTCGCGCGGTTGGTCCGCGTGGAGGCGGGCGCCACGTTGGCCGACATCGATCAGGCGACCGAGCCGCACGCCCTCGCCGTCCCGGTCGGCGTCGTGTCGGGGACGGGCATCGCCGGGCTGACCCTGGGCGGCGGCGTGGGCTGGCTCCTCCGTCCGTGCGGGCTGACCATCGACAACCTGGTTTCGGCGGACGTGGTCCTGGCCAGCGGCGAGCACGTGACGGCGAGCGCCGAGGATCACCCGGACCTGTTCTGGGGGTTGCGCGGGGGCGGCGGCAACTTCGGCGTCGTCACGTCGTTCACGTTCCGCGCCTACCCCCTCGAACCCGATGTCTTCGCGGGGACCCTCATCTACGAACGGCCCCGCTGGGGCGAGGCCCTGCGGAACTACGCCCGATGGACGGCGACGGCACCGGATGACGTGACCACGCTCGTCACGTTCATGGTGCCGCCGGCCGACTGGGAGCTCGGCGACCGGCCGCTCATGTTCCTGGGCTTCGCCTGGGCCGGCGCGGATCGCGCGGCAGGCGAGGCGACCGTCGCGAGCCTGCGAGCCGGCAGCGAGCCGGACGTCGCGGTCCTGGATCCAACCCGGTGGATCACGTTCCAGTCGGCCTTCGACTCCGCCATGCCCGACGGCGTGCGTGCCTACTGGCGGAATGCGTCGTTCGCCGGACTGGGCGATGCGATCATCGACGGCATCGTCGAGTGGGCGGGCGCCCAGGCCTGGGTCGGGACCGCCGCGGACCTGCACCACATGGGTGGCGCCTTCGGCCGTGTGCCCGAGGACGCCACGGCGTTTCCGAACCGCGCGGCCCAGTTCTTGCTGAATGTCTACGGCTTCTGGGGCGCGGCCTCGGACGATCCCGCTCGGGTGGCGTGGGTCAAGGGGTTCTCGGACAGCCTCCGGCCGCTCGCGATGGATGGCCAGTACGTGAACTTCCTGGGCCATGACGACGACCCGGCCCAGGCCAAGGCCCTGGCCGCGTACGGTCCGGCCAAGCTCGAGCGCCTGCGGGCGGTCAAGCGCCGCTACGACCCCGAGAACCTGTTCCGGATCAACCACAACATCGCCCCGGCCGACTGACGGAGGTCAGTGGCCCGCCCGGCGAGCCGGGCGGTGATCAGGAGCCGTCGCCCGAGGTGGTCGGGATGGTAGGCGCGACGGCCCGGAGGCGCGCATCGCCCTCGACGAGGACGAGCGACGCGACTGCGAGGACGGCGGCCAGGACGACCGCCTCCTTCGCAACGGCCGGAGTCCCGCCGAGCAGGGGCACGTTGTGCCCGGGACCGATGGCGAGGAAGAGCGCGGCCGCTGCCGAGGCGGTACATGCCCGTCGTGTTCGCGCCACCAGCCAACCGAGCACGGCCCCGCTCAGGGCGGCCGTCCCCAGCAGGCCGACCACGAACCGAAGCAGCGCAGCACCGGGATCGACGAGGAGCGTGCCCGAGCCCCCGGGCCCGATCGCGTACACGGGTCCGAGCGCTTCAGCAATCAGCCCTGCCGGGACCAGCACGAGGGCACTCCCGGCCGCGATCGCCGGCGCCGTCCAGGGCCGGCCTGGCAGGCTGGGACGGAGCTCGGAGTAGGCATATCCGACTGTTGCGCCTCCCAGCGCGGCGATGGCCGCGCCCGCGGGCGCAATGAACCAGATCGGGGCGATCCACGCGTGATGGATCACGAGGAACGTCGCAAGGCCGGCGAGACCGGCGGCCGCGCCGGCTGTCGAGCCAGCAGCGTGGTCCGCGTCGCCTTCGCCCAACGGTGGCCCGCGCCGCTACGCCGTCGCCGGCTGCGCCGCGGGCTGCGTCGCCAGCTCGACGAGCCGATCGAATTCGCGATTGGCCGCCGTGTGTGGTCCCGGATCGACCCAGCGCTGATCGACCCAGCGACCGACCGGCCCCAGGGGCAGGGTCCAGCGGGTCTCGATCCCGACGTCCGTGCCACCCTCCGGGTTCGCCGCCAGCGTCACGACCATGCCATATCGCGCGCCAAGAGGACCGGTCGCGTCGAGTTCGTAGCGGGAGCCCGGTTCTGGATGGACCACGGCCATGCGGAACCGCCACGGCCCGCGGATGACGAGCGTGTACTCGGACCCGTGCGCGTCAAGGGGGCCGGTCGTACCCACGATCGACCGGGCATCCATCCAATCGACCACGAGCGATGGATCGGTCAGCGCGCGGAACACGTCGCCCGGTGCCGCGCTCGCGTGCCGCGTGTAGCGATGGCTGCCCATCCTTCGCCTCAGGCGGCGGGAGCCGGCCAGTGATCGCGGACGACGCTCGATCCCAGCACGATCCAGCCAACGGGAACGAGTCCGAACAGCAGCGTGAGAACCTGCGTTGTGAGCGCACTGGCGCCGTCGCCAGCCAGCGGTGCCATCGCCAGGGGCAGCGCGGCACCCGTGATGATGAGCCAGGCCCCGACGGGAGCCAGGACGCGGGAGCGGATGACGGCAAACGCGAACCCGATGTTGCCGACCAGCCACGCAACGCTCGCGGTCATTGCGATTACGCCCTCAGGACCCTTGGGCAGCGCCTGCTGGTCCGCGCCTACCTTGCCGGTCGCGATCAGGTAGCCGGCGACCGCCAGGATCAACAGGGCCCCGAGGCCCGCAAGCCAGGCCGCCACCGCGCCGAGGCGCCCGGTGACGCCACCTGCGCGAGCATGCATCCCTGGAGCGGCGAACCCGAGGAGGACGATGCCGCCGAACATGCCGTACCAGGCCGTGGACATCGGATCCACCGTGAGCACGCCGATCGTTGCCGCCAGCAGCCCGCCGCCCAGCACGGCCAATAGTGCGGACCACCTCGTCAGGAGCCTCATCTCAACCCTCACACTGCGGACCAGCAGGATGCCGAGTATAATTGGCTGCGTGCACTAGTCAATAGATTCCATGATCATCCGCATCGGGAGGGACGATGCCCCGCGCCTACCGCCTCGGCCGCCGCTCCGAGCTCAAGGACGCGACGCGGGCGCGCGTCGTGCAGGCAGCGATCGACCTGTACATCGAGCTGGGGATCTCCGGGACGTCGGTGAATGCGATCGCCCGCCGGGCTGATGTTGCCGTGGGGACGGTGCGTAATCACTTCCCCACCCGCCAGGCGCTGGAGGAGGCGATCGTCCAGCGAGCGCAGGCCGAGATGCCCGTGCCTGGCCTGGACATCTTCAACGGCGCGGAGGGGATCGCGGCGCGCGTGGAACGCCTGTGCCGGGCGACGGGGACCTTCCTCGTCGCGGCCGAGCCCTGGTACCGGATGTGGCAGCGCGAACGGATGGTCAGCGGCCCGTGGGCGGCTGCCGGCGCCGCGGCCGGGGCCGGGTGGGATCGTCTCTGCCGGTTCGCCCTTGGGCCTCTTGCCGACGACCCCGCCGCGATGGTGATCCTGCGGGCCACGATGGTCCCGGAGTACGTGGCGGCGGTCCGCACCGCGACGGGATCCGCGGACGCGGCGGCCGACCTGATCGCCGCGAGCATCGCTCCTTGGTTGGAACGGCGGGCCACGGGCCTCTGACCGGGCCGCCTGCGAACGGGCTACGGCGCGAGCCGCTTGTAGCGGATCCGGTGGGGCTGGTCGGCGGCGCTGCCGAGCTCGCGGTGCCGGAACTCCTCGTACTCGGTGAAGTTGCCGGGGAACCAGCGGACCTGGCTGTCGCCCTCGAACGCCAGGACGTGGGTCGCGATCCGGTCGAGGAACCAGCGGTCGTGGCTGATCACCACCGCGCAGCCAGGGAAGGTCTCGAGGCCCGCCTCGAGCGCCCGGAGCGTGTCGACATCGAGGTCGTTCGTCGGCTCGTCGAGCAGGAGCACGTTGCCGCCCGAGCGGAGGAGCTTCGCCAAGTGGACGCGGTTGCGTTCGCCGCCCGACAGCTTCCCGACGAGCTTCTGCTGGTCCGTGCCCCGGAAGTTGAAGCTCGAGACGTAGGCTCGGGCCGGCAGCTCCCGGTTGCCCACCTTGATGAACTCGTCGCCGCCCGCGATCTCGTCGAACACCGTGCGATCCGCGTGAAGGTCGTCACGTGACTGGTCGACGTAGCTCAACTGGACCGTCTCGCCGATTGTGATCCGACCGGCGTCCGGCTGCTCCTGGCCCACGAGCATCCGGAAGAGCGTCGTCTTGCCGGCGCCGTTGGCCCCGATGACCCCGACGATGCCCGCCTTCGGGAGCGAGAACGAGAGATCGTCGATGAGGAGCCGGTCGCCGTAGCCCTTGCGCAGGCCCTCGACCTCGATCACGGTCTCGCCGAGGCGCGGGCCCGGCGGGATCGCGATCTCGAGCTCGCGGGCATTCGTGCGGTCGGCGAGGGATTCGGCGAGCAACTGCTCGTAGGCCGTGAGGCGGGCCTTGCCCTTCGCCTGGCGGGCGCGCGGCGCGAGCCGGACCCACTCGAGCTCACGGGCCAGCGTCCGCTGGCGCGCCTCGCTGGCCCTCTCCTCGCCGGCCATCCGGGCGAGCTTCTGCTCGAGCCAGCTCGAGTAGTTGCCCTCGAACGGGATGCCCCGGCCGCGATCGAGCTCGAGGATCCACTGCGCGACGTTGTCGAGGAAGTAGCGATCATGGGTGATCGCCACCACCGTGCCGGCGTACTCCTGGAGGAACCGCTCGAGCCAGTAGACGGATTCGGCGTCGAGGTGGTTCGTCGGCTCGTCGAGGAGGAGCAGGTCGGGGTGCCGGAGGAGGAGCCGCGCCAGGGCCACTCGGCGCTTCTCGCCGCCCGACAGCGTGGTGACGTCGGCGTCGTCGGGCGGGCAGCGCAGCGCGTCCATCGCGATCTCGACATTGCGCTCGACGTTCCAGGCGTCGGCGGCATTGATCCGGTCCTCGAGCGCCGCCTGTTCGGCACCGATCGCCTCGTAGTCGGCATCGGGCTCCGACCAGCGGGCCATGACCGCGTTGTACTGGTCGAGCAGGGCCTGGACCTCGGCCACGCCGTCCATGACGTTGCCCCTGACGTCCTTCGTCGGATCCAGCTCGGGCTCCTGGCTCAGGAAGCCCACGGTGAACCCGGGGGTCAGGCGGGCATCCCCGACGAAGTCGTCATCGAGGCCGGCCATGATGCGGAGGAGGCTGGACTTGCCCGCTCCGTTCGACCCGATGACGCCGATCTTGGCGCCCGGGAAGAACGACAGCGAGATGTTCTCGAGCACGGTTCGGTCCGGCGGGTAGTGCCGGCCGAGCCGGTACGTGCTGTAGATGAACTCGTGGGCCATGCTCCAAGCGTACCGGCCGACGGCGAGATTCGGCGTCAGCCCCCAGGGTCGGAGACGGCGGAGCCGATCGGGGCCGTCGTCCCGTCCGGCGTCCGGCTCACGAGGAAGGCCGGGATGCGGCCTTTGCCCTTGACCTCGATCTCGCCGCGCGGCTCGCAGCGGAATCGAGCGGAGAGGCGGGCGGCCGTGTCCGCCGTGACCTGCGTTCGACCGATCACGCCGTGCGATTCCATCCGGCTCGCGGTGTTGACCGTGTCCCCCCACAGGTCGTACAGGAACCGGTGGCGCCCGATGACGCCGGCCACGACCGGTCCGCTGGCCATCCCGATCCGCACCTCGAGCGGGTAGCCGGTGCGCGCACGAATCTCGGCCATCGCGGCATGCATGTCCGCGGCCAGGCCGGCCACCGCGTCCGCATGGTCCGGCCGGGACGCCGGCGCGCCCCCGACGACCATGTAGGCATCCCCGATCGTCTTGATCTTCTCCAGCCCGGCCCGCTGGGTGAGGTCGTCGAACGTCACGAAGATCTCGTCGAGCACGCCCACGAGTTCCTCGGGCGGAAGCCCCTCCGCGAAGGGCGTGAATCCGGCGAGGTCGGCGAACAGCACGGTCACGTCGTCGTACCGATCGGCGATCACGCCAGGAGCTCGCATGAGCCGCCGCGCAATCGGTCCCGGCAGCACGTTGCGCAGGAGGTCGTCGGACCGAGTCTGGGCGGCGTCGCGCTCGCGCACCGCGTACTGAAGCAGGAGGAAGGCGGTGAACGCCACGGCCGTGGTGTTCAGGACGAAGAACGCCACGACGACAGGCTCCGGGATCGGGGCAGCCGACCGGGCCACGATCGGGTCGAGGATGCCGGAGACGACCGAGAGTCCGAGGAAGACTCCGAACCACGGGATCGCCGCACGCGCGCTGTAGAAGAACACCGCGCCGATCACGGCGATCACCGCCCAGAGGCTGACGCCGCTCGACGCGGCGTAGCCACCGAGGCTCCACTGCAGGAGGAACGGGAGCGCAAGCATCAGGACCATCTGCGTGCCGCGGAAGGCCCGGTAGTTGCCGGTTCGCGCGAGGATGCCCAGGCTCGCGATCGAGATGACCTGGTAGCTCATGGGGATGGCCGCGGAGACGGGAAGGTCGAGTGCCAGGTACACCGCATCCCAGACGAAGGCGAGCAGGACGACGGTCAGGGAGGCGACAGTCAGCACGACCTTCTGGGCGCGAACCTGGTCCGCGTCCTCGGGCTGGACGCCGATGTGGGCGAGCTGCACGAAGCGGGAACGGAGACGCTGGCGAAGGGAGGCCGAAGCGAGCATCCGATCCCCATCCACGCACGAAGGATACGCAGCGGAAGCCGTCCATCGTGCCGCCCCCGCGGGCCCCAGGGTTGACAGCGGGCGGTAGGGTAGCCGTTAGTAACACGCGTTACCTGGGAGGTAGGCACATGGATGAGCGGGAAATCGGCGGTCGCGTGAAGGGCGCGATCATCGGCACCATCCGCGGCACCGGCGAGATCACCGAGACGGTGGTCGGAACCATCTCATCGGCGGTCCAGCGAACGCTCAAGGAAGCGGGCGCGACGGGCTCGGCGGCCGGCCAGCTGGGCGTCGGGGCCGTCAAGGGCGCCATCGGGGCCGTTGGGGACGTCGTGGGCCTGACGGCCCTGACCGCCTCGAACACCGTGGCCACGGCGGCCACCGCGGCGTCGGCGTCTGCGGCGGCCATCGGCAATGCCGCGAAGGGCGCGGTGATCGGGGCGGTGCGCGGCTCGAGCGAGGCGGGCGTCGCCACGCTGGATGCCATCGGCTCAACGAGCCGCAGTGCCGTCGCCGAGGCATCGGCGGTCGGGACGGACCTGGCCACCGCCGCGGTGGGCGCCGTGGAAGGGGCCATCGAAGTCGCCAAGGAGCTGAGCCTCGATGTCGAGAGCGCTGCATCGGCGGCGGCCACCGGAGCGGTGGAGGCGGCGGGCCAGATCGGCGATGCCGCCGGTTCGCGGGTCCGCGCCGCCGTCGAAGGCACCATCAACGGCGTCAAGGTGGTCGTGAAGACCGCGGTGGGCGCCCGGTCCTAGCGGCGTCCGCTCCAGACGCGATCCGACCCGCGCTCCCCGTCCGGGGCGCGGGTCGCTCGATTCGCGGCCGGTCGATCGATTCCCGGTCGGTTCAGGCCTCGGCGATGACGCCGAGCGAGACCCGGAAGCCGGCCCGGCGTTGCTCGGTCGGCATCAGCGTCCCCTGGCCGACCGGTGCATCACCCGGGAACCACTTGATCCATTCCTCGTTGAAGGTGTCGAAGTCGGACGGCTCGCGGAGCGACCAGTTGGCCCAGACCACCTTCTCGAGCGACGTGCCCGACTCCTCGAGGCGCGCCTTGAGGTTCTTGAGGCACTGGCGGGTCTGCTCCTTGACGTCGTTGCTCAGCACCATGCCGGACTCGGGGTCGATCGGGCCGACCGTCGAGACGTAGACCATGCCGCCGGCCTTGCGGGCCCGCCCGTGCCCGACCTTCGGGCGGCGCTGCTCCTGGCTCGCCTCGGATTCGCCCACGAACCAGCGCGCCTTGCCGCGTGGCCCGGGGTTCTTGGGATCCTCGGGCGGGATCCCGAACTCGCCCTTCGGGAGCGTGATGCCCATGGTCTTGAAGACGTTCATGAAGGTCGGCCGGACGCCCGTGGGCTTGAGCTCGCCGAGGACCTTGCCGTGCTCGTCGATCCCGGTCTGCTCGAACACGAAGATGTCCTGGGTCTGGATGTCGTCGTCCTCGATCCCGAACACCTCGGTGATGCTCACGATCTTGCGGGTGCCGTCCTTGAGCCGGGCCGTGTGGACGATCAGGTCGACGGCGGACGAGATCTGCTCGCGGATGGCCCGCAGGGGCAGGTCGTACCCGGACATGAGGATCATCGTCTCGAGGCGCCGGAGCATGTCCTGGGTGGTGTTGGCGTGGCCGGTGGACAGCGAGCCGTCCTGGCCGGTCATCATCGCCTGGATCATGTCGAGCGCCTCCGCCGATCGACACTCGCCGACGATGATCCGGTCCGGGCGCATGTGGAGCGCGTTGCGGAGGAGATCCCGGATCGAGATCTCGCCGGTGCCCTCGGCGTTCGCCGGGCGAGCCTCGAGCGTGACCACGTGCTCCTGGCGAAGCTGGAGCTCGGCTGCATCCTCGATCGTGATGATCCGTTCGTCGGCGGGGATGAACGACGAGAGGACGTTGAGGAACGTCGTCTTGCCCGAGCCGGTCCCGCCGGACACGAAGATGTTGATCCGGGCGGCCACGCAGTGGCGCAGGAAGTTGAAGATCTCGGCCGGGCCGGTTCCGAATCCGATCAGGTCCTTGACCGTGTACGGGCGGGCGGAGAACTTCCGGATCGTGATGACCGGTCCGATGAGCGAGAGCGGCTCGATGACCGCGTTGACGCGGGAGCCGTCGGGCAGGCGGGCGTCCACGCGGGGGCTGGATTCGTCGATCCGGCGGCCGAGCGGGGCGATGATCCGGTCGATGATCCGGCGCACGTGCTCGTCGTTGACGAACGTGTTCTCGACCTTCGTGATCTTGCCCTTGCGTTCGATGAAGATCTGGTGGGGCCCGTTGACCATGACCTCGGTGATGGTCTCGTCGGCGAGGAGCGGCTCGAGCGGGCCGAGTCCGACGACCTCGTGAACGACCTGCTCGATGAGGTCCAGGCGCTCGGGACGGGTCAGCGAGTAGGACCGCTCGGTCAGGATCCGGTCGATCGTGGCGCTGACCCGCGCCCGGACCTCCGCCTGGTCCTGGGCATCGAGCAGGGACTCGAACGATCCGATGATGGCTTCCTGGACGCGGGCCTTCGCGTCGGCGAGGAGGGCCTTGCGCCCGGGGGCGACCGGGGCCGACGGACGCGCGGCGGCGGCCGCGGCTGGCGCGGCGGGCGGCGGAGCGGCAGGGGCCGCCACAGGCTGACCCGGAGCTGCCGTGGCCGATGCCTTGTCGCGTGTGGCGTCCGACCCTGCGGGCGCGCTCGCTGCGGCGGTCGGGGCGGCGGCGGCGTCGGAATCGGCCGCGGGCGCGGCGTCGAGGGCATCGGGCGCGACGGCGGGCGCCTGCCCGTCGGCGGGCGCCTTCCCATCGGCGACGGCGCGGGCCTTGACCCGCTGCATCAGTGACATCGATGACGACCTCGGTACACGGCTCCGACCGTTTGGTGCGGAGCGCCCGGCCCCCGGCAGTCGGTCCGATGCTCGACCCGCCTGCTGACCGCGCCTGCAGGATACCCCGGCTCCGTCCGGGGACCAAGGAGTGGGCCGTGCGGCAGGGTGCTGTCGGGTGTGGTCCGGACGATCGACCCGTGGCGTCGGCGCACCACAGACGGGGGCCGACCGCCCGCAACGTCCTCGGGACGTGGCTCCAGGGCAGGCTCCCGAGCGGCTCCCTACTCTCCGTCCTCGACCGGCGTTCGCAGCAGGCGCTCGAGGCTTTCCTCGATCGTGACGAGCGGCTCCGCGACCGACGCACGGAGCGCCGGGTCGATGCGGAGCCCGTCGATCCAGGCACGGGCCGAACGAGCCTGGGCGAGCTGCGTCTCGAGCTCTCGGCGCGACGCCCCGCGCGCGTAGGCGCGGCGAATCGCGCTGGCCAGCTGCTGGTAGACCATGTGCGCCATCGATGCCTCCGTCAGGTGGTCGCCGATCCGTGCCCGGATTCCGTCGCGAGGCGCTTCGCAATGCGCCCGAGTGCCCGCTCGTCGAACGTCGCCTCGTCCACGTAGCACCAGCCCCACGCCTCGTCCCGGCTGATCGAGCGCATGAGCGGGTGGCCCGTCGCCTCGAAGTGGCCGCGGGCGTGCTTGCGCACCGACGTATCGCAACAGCCGACATGCCCGCACGTGAGGCACAGGCGGAGCGCGGGCCAGAACCCCTCGGGCGGGCAGTCGTCGCACCGGTCGGCCTCACGCATGAGGAGCTGCGCCTGGTCGACGTGGATGCACGGTCGCTCGGCGTAGGCGCCGTCGAAGAGGACCTTGACCAGGGGACCCGGCAGGGAGACAGGGTGCCGGGGCGGCAGGTGCATCGCGTCCGCGGCATTGATGACCTCGAGATCGCGCAGGATCGCGAGCGCCTGCGGAGGCTGGAGGTCGAGCCGGATGGCGAACCGGCCATCGACCTCGCGCAGCGTCACCGGAAGTTCGTACCGGCGAGGCGAGGGTGCGGGCGTCACGCGCCACAAGGGCGAGGTCACCGTGCCAGTGACGATCGCTGTGCCGACCAGGGCGCCGTCGTCCCCCTGCCTGAGGTCCGGGATGTCGATCGACAGGTCCGGGGCGGCCGCCCGGACGTCACGCAGAAAACGCGACCACACGGTGATCGCGTCCGGCTCGCCGGCCCGCGGCGTGGACCCGAAGAAGTCCGGGGCGAGCAGCGAGATGAGGGCGTCGGCGTCGCCTGCCCGGAACTGGGCGAGCCGGGCGTGGATGCGGGCGATGGGGTCGTCGGCCACGATGTGTCCTCTAACTGGCTCCCGGCTGGCCGTCGCCTGCGGCCGGCCCCCGGTCTCCAGCCTAGCCCACCGGGTCCAGCCTTCGCCTCGACGGGCGCAGGGAGGCCGGGCCGCCGGCCGGGGCACCGCACTGGCCGGCGCGCCGGCGACGGGCGTCGCGTTGACCCGTGGCCTACGATCGCGACATGCCGTCCCGCGAACCCCACGAGCGCGAGGAGCCGCGCGAGGAGCCGCGCGAAGCCGACTCCGCTCCCGCCGCCGGACACCACCACGCCGGCGAGGCGCTGCTGAGCAGCGACCAGATCAACGCCATCAGCCGCTTTCCGGATGCCAACCCGAACCCGGTGCTGCGGTACGACGACGACGGGCACCTGATCTACGCGAACCCGGCGAGTGCGGGCGTCCTCAAGGCCCTGGGCATGCAGGTGGGCACGCGGGTGCCGCCCGAGGTGCTCGCGAGGTTCGCGGCGGTGGCCCCAACGAACGGCTTCATCGAGTGCGGCACGGACGGTCGGACCTGGGCGGTCTGGCCGGTGCCGATCCCGGACCTCAGCTTCACCAACCTGTACGGGACGGACGTGACCGCGGAGCGGGCGATCGTGAAGTTCCCGGACGAGAACCCGAACCCGGTGCTCCGCGTGGATGCCGCCGGCGTGCTCGTGTATGCCAATCCGGCGAGCCGTGCCCTGACCGCGGGCCTCGGCGCGGCGGTCGGGCGGCCGCTGCCAGCTGCCGTCGGCGATGTCCTCCGCAAACGCGCCGCGGCCGAGGATCGGACGCCCCTCGAGGTGGATGCCGGCAGTCATGCGTACGCGCTCGTGGCGGTGGAGCTGCCCGGGTTCGGGTACTGCAACATCTACGGGACGGACATCACGGCGGTTCGGGAGCGCGAACGCCTCGCCCGCGAGAACGAGCGCCTCCTCCTCAACATCCTGCCCGAGCCGATCGCGCGCCGGTTGCGCGAGGGCGAGCCGCTGATCGCAGACCGCCATGACGATGTCACGCTCCTCTTCGCAGACATCGTCGAGTTCACCCGGCTCAGCGCCACGCTGTCGCCGTCCGAGCTGGTGCAGACGTTGAACGAGGTCTTCACCGTGTTCGACGAGCTCGTCGAGCGCCACGCGCTCGAGAAGGTGAAGACGATCGGCGATGCCTACATGGTCGTGGGCGGGCTCACGGAGCCGGGGGCGGACCACACCGAGCGAGTCGCCTCGATGGCCCTCGAGCTGGCCGGCTCGATCCGGGCCATTCCCGCCGCGGTCCGCCTGGGCATCGACTTCCGGATCGGCATCAACTGCGGACCGGTCATCGCCGGCGTCATCGGCACCAAGAAGTTCATCTACGACGTATGGGGCGACACGGTGAACGTCGCGTCGCGCATGGAATCGCTGGGCGTGCCCGGGCGGATCCAGGTCACGGACCGCGTCCGCGAGCGGTTGGGTGACGCCTTCTCGTTCGAGTCGCGTGGCCTGATCGAGGTCAAGGGCAAGGGCCGGCTGCCGGCGTGGTTCCTGACCGGCGGCCCGGCCGATCACGCGCGAGTGCGGGTGCGCGTGCCGCGGAACGTGGCCGGCGCCCCGGGCTGACCCCCAGGCCGGCATCCACCCCCGGTGCCGGTGTGGCGGTGACGAGCGCCCGCGGCGGCGTTCGGTTCAGCCGCGGCGGCGCAGGACTCCGGTCCGCGGCCCGAAGGCGAAGGCGACGAGGAACACGGCCGTCTGCACGAGCACGATGAGGGCGGCACTCGCCGTGTTCGTCCAGAAGCTCAGGTACAGCCCGATGGCCGGGGTCACGATGCCGATGGCGGCGGCCGTGAGCACGAGGCGCGAGAACCGGTTCGTGAGCAGCTGGGCGGTGGCGGCAGGCGTCACCAGCATCGCGACCACCAGGATGATCCCGACCGCCTGGAGGCTGATCACGATGGTCACGGCGATGAGCCCGAGGAGGAGGTAGTCCAGCGCCACCACGGGGAGGCCCGAGGCGCCGGCCCCGAGCGCATCGAAGGTGGAGTACAGCAGCTCCTTCCAGAGCACGACCACGATCGCGAGGACGAGCAGCGCCAGCAGGGCGAGTGCCGCGAGATCGCCGGCGGAAACGCCCAGCACCTGCCCGAACAGGAACCCGAACAGGTCCCCGACGTAGTTGGGGATCGTGCTGAACAGGAACACGCCGAGGGCGAACATCCCCGCGAACAGGACGCCGATCGCGGTGTCGCCACGGAGGCGGGCCCGCCGCGTGACCCAGCCGATCGCGAGCGCGGTCCCCACCGCCGCGATCGACGCTCCGAGGTAGAACGGGGCCCCGAGCAGGTATGCCGCCACCACCCCGGGAAACGCCGCGTGGCTGAGCGCATCGCCCATGAACGCGAGGCCGCGCAGGACCATGTACGTGCCCACCACGGCACACACGAGCCCGACGATCGCCGAGGCGGCGAGGGCGCGGACGAAGAACCCGTACCCGAGGGGATCGACGAGCCAGCCGGCAAGTTCGGTCATCGGCCCCGCGGCGCCTCGTCGCCTTCGTGGTGGTGGATCTCGCCGGCGGCCGCCTCGTCGTGGTGGTGGGCATCGTCCACGAGCACCGCGCGATCGCCGACGAACAGCAGGTGCCCGCCGTAGGTCGTGAGGAGGACGTCGGTGTCGAGGACGAGGCTGGCATCGCCAGAGGCGACGATCGTGCCGTTGACCGCGACGATCGAACGGAAGTGCTGCGCTGCCGACGCCAGGTCGTGGGTCGAGGCGACGATCGTCCGGCCCGCCTTCGATTCGGCATCGAGGACGGCCATGAGGTCCTCCTGGGTCGCCGGGTCGACGCCGGTGACCGGCTCGTCGAGGAGGAAGAGGTCGGGTTCGGCAGCCAGGGCCCGGGCGAGGAACACGCGCCGCCGCTGGCCGCCCGACAGGGCGCCGATCTGTCGCTGGGCGAGGTCGGCCATCCCGACGGTCGAGAGGGCCCGCTCGACAGCCTCCTGGTCCTCGGCGCCGGGCCGGCGCAACGGGCCCAGGCGCGGGTAGCGACCCATCATCACGACGTCGCGCGCCGCCACCGGGAACCCCCAGTCCACGGTCTCCGCCTGCGGGACGTACGCAATGTCGCGGGCGCGAGCCCCAGGCCGGGCACCGAGCACCTCGATCGTCCCGGTCCACGGCGTCAGCAGGCCGGCCACGAGCTTGAGGAGGGTGCTCTTCCCGCCACCATTCGGCCCGACGACCGCGGTCAACGCCCCGGCGGGCAGGTCGAGGGTGACGTGGTCGAGCACGGTCCGGGTGTCGTACCCGACCGCGACGTCGACGAGGCGGAGGGCGGGCCGTGCCGCGGCCTCGTTCGTATTGGGCCCGCGGCCGCCTGGCGTCGGCGCAGGGTGGCCCGAGCCCGGGGCGTTCGAGCCCGGGGGCAGCGCCGAAGTCATCGCAGGGCCTCGACGATCTGCTCGGTGTCCCAGCGCATGAGGCCTTCGTAGGAGGTGACGGGCTCGTTGCCCAGGGAATCGTCGTACAGCGTGGCTACCACGCGCGCCCCGGTCTCGACGGCGATCTGGTCGATGAGGGCGGTCGGGAACTGCGACTCGGCGAAGATCGCGCGGACATCCTGGGTGCGGATCGCCTCGACGAGTGCCGCAATCTCGCCGGCGCTCGGGTCCTGGCCGGGCGCCTCCACCGCCACGCCGACGATCGTCAGCCCGTAGGCCCGTGCGTAGTAGGGCATCGCGTCGTGGAAGGTGACGATCCGGCGATTGGCGATGGGAACCGAATCGACCTGCCCGCGGACCCAGGCATCGAGGTCGCGCAGCTCGCCGGCATACGCGGCTGCGCTCGCGCCGAGGTCGGCGGCGTGGACCGGGTCGGCGGCTCGCACGGCGGCGTCGATCCGGGTCACGTAGAGGAGGGCGGCGGAGACATCCATCCACAGGTGCGGGTTGCGAGTGTCCGGCGTCTCCCCCGGGAGCAGGGCGATCACGGTGGCGTCCTCTCCGAGGCGGACCACCGGCGCACGGCTGTCGGAGGTCTCGACGGTCTTGGCCAGCCAGTCGTCGAGCCCGAGCCCGTTCATCACGAAGAGGTCCGCGCCCGCGGCGATCCGCAGGTCCGCGGCCGTTGCCTGGTACGTGTGGACGTCCACGCCGGCCGGCACGAGGCTGTGCGCGGTCACGCGATCCCCGCCCGTGTGTTGCACCAGGTCGGCAAGCACGGTCGAGGTCGTGACGACGGACAGCGGCCGCGGACCGCTGGGCGTCGCGGCGCTCGGGGGCGGACCACTGCAGGCAGCCAGCAGGGCGACCACGAAGGCGAGACCGAGGGCGGCGTGGGCGGGGCGGTGTGGCTCCATCGCGTCGCGGTGCTGCTCCGTTCGCATGCCGTTCGGCGTCCTGGCCGCCCGCAAGGTCGTGGCGAGGTCCGTCCGACGACGGATCGATATTGAGACTGAGTCGCAATAACTGTCAAGGCGCCGGCCGCTGGGCGATGATCCCGGGGTGACGGACATCGACCCCGCCCCTGTGCCGGAGATCGCGCGCAGCCCTGCCCGCGACGCGGCCCCGGAGAACGCCCCGAACCGCACCGACGACGGCGCGCCGGTGATTGCGCTCATCCCGGCCCACGACGAGGCGCCGCGGATCGCGCGCGTGATGACGTCGGCGCGTGCGCACCTGCCCGTCCTCGTCGTGGATGACGGGTCGCGCGACGGCACGGCCGCCATCGCCGAGGCGGCCGGCGGCATGGTGCTGGTCCAGTCCCCGAACCAGGGAAAGGGCGCCGCACTCCGAGCCGGGTTCCGCCAGGCGCTGGGCGAGGGTCGGGCCGCGGTCGTGACGCTCGACGGCGACGGCCAGCACGATCCCGCCGAGCTGCCGAGGTTCCTGGAGGCGTGGCGGGCGGGCGGCTCCGCCGCGCCGGAACTGGTGGTCGGCGCGCGTGACTTCGGGCGGATGCCGCTCGTGCGACGCCTCTCGAACACGGTGGGGACGATCCTGCTATCGGGGGCGGTCGGTCGCTGGATCCCGGACAACCAGTCCGGATACCGGCTCGTGGGTCGACGGCTGATGGCCGCGATGCTGGACAGCCGGGAGGACGGCTTCGCGTTCGAGGTCGAGATGATCGCCGTCTGCATCCGGGAGGGCTGGCCGATCCGCTGGGTCCCCATCTCGACGATCTACGGCGACGAGCGCAGCCACATCCGTCCGATCCACCACCTGCGCGAGTTCATCTCGGTGGCGTGGCAGGCGCGGAGGATCGTCCGAAGCGGGCCTCCTGCGGGCCACTGACACGAGCCCTCCGCCGCCAGCGCGGGGCATCCGCCGCCAGCGCGGGGCATCCGCCGCCAGCGCGGGGCATCCGCCACCTACCGATGAGATC
>CAZVDO010000025.1:19346-29013 GCA_964625345.1 uncultured Anaerolinea sp.
GGGAGCGCTGTAGAACGCTGATTCGTGCGGCGGTGCTACGGCGTTCGCGGGATCAGTGGGTCCGATGGCCGGACACGGCGCGTGAGGACACGCCTACCACCGACCGTATCCGTAGGCGGTGGGAGTGGGCGGGCCACCGCGGCAATCGGGCACGTACCACCGACCGTATCCGTAGGCGGGGGGAGTGAGGCTCGCCTCGGCCGGCACTCAGCCCAGCTTGAGCCGCGGCAGGACGTCCTTGCCGAAGACCTCGATGAATTCCGCCTGGTTGCGGCCGACGTTGTGGAGGTGGACCTCGTCGAAGCCCATGTCCAGGTAGTGCTGGATGTGGGCAGCGTGTGCGCCCAGGTCCGAGGTCATGAGCACCCGATTCGCGAAGTCCTTCGGACCGACGAGCTTGGCCATCGCCGCGAAGTCCTCGGGATTCTTGATGTCCTGCTTCGGGAAGGGCATGCCGCCGTTCGGCCACTCGCGAACGGCCTGGTCCACGGCCTCGTCGTCGGTGCGCGCCCAGGACACGTGAATCTGGAGGAGCTTCGGCGCCGAACCGGGATCGCGACCCGCCTCCCGAGCGCCTTCCTCGAACTTCGACCAGAGCATCCCGATCTTCTCGTCCGCCGCGCCCACCGTGATGATCCCGTCGGCGAACCTGCCGGTCTTCCTGGCGTTGATCGGGCCGGCCGTGGCGACATAGACCGGAACGGGGGTCTCGGGGCGCGTGTAGAGCTTCGCGCTCTCGACCGTGAAATGCTCGCCGCGGTGGCGGACGATGTTCCCGGTGAAGAGCTTGTTGATGATCTCGATCGACTCGAACATCATCGCCGAGCGGACGCCGATCTCCGGCCAGACGCCGCCCACGACGTGCTCGTTGAGGGCCTCGCCAGCGCCGAGCCCGAGGTAGAAACGGCCGGGGAACATGGCCCCAAGCGTCGCGGCGGCGTGGGCGATGACGACCGGGTGGTACCGGAACCCGGGGCAGGTGACCGCGGTCCCGAACGGCAGCGATGTCCTGGTCCCGAGCGCGCCCATGAACGACCAGGCGAAGGCGCTCTGGCCCTGCTGCGGGGTCCACGGATGGAAGTGCTCGCTGACCATGAAGCCCGCGGAGAAGCCCGCCTCCTCGGCCTGGGCACACCAGTCCAGCAGGTCCGTCGGGTGGAACTGCTCGAGCATCGCCGCGTAGCCGATCTTGGCCATGGTCCCCTCGTGCCTGGACATCCGGGTGGCGGCGGACTGCGTCCGTCCGGCGATGAGCCTACCTGAGACCGGCCCGAACCGGCGCCGCGCCTGTGCCCGGCACGTCGCACGGATCGACGCGCGCTGAGGCCGGGCTTCCGCGGACATGGCACGATGCGCCTGCCATGGACCTCGAGACCTTCACCACGCCGGGACTCGGGGACGCCTCGTACCTCGTCGCGAGCGAGGGCGAGGCCGTGCTGGTGGATCCCCAGCGCGATGCGTGGCGGTTCCTGGCCCTGGCGGAGCGACGCGGCTGGCGGGTCACGCACGTCCTCGAGACCCACGTCCACAACGATTACGTCTCGGGTGCGCTCGAGGTGCGGGTGGCCACCGGCGCCACCATCGTGGCCCCAGCGCGTGGCGGCTACGCATTTCCCCATCGACCGGCCGACGAGGGCACCGTGGTGGAACTCGGGCCGTATCGGCTCACGGCCATGGCGACCCCGGGCCATACGCCGGAACACCTGGCCTGGGCGGTCGCGAAGGTCGACGTCGAGCACGCCGGCCGAGCGGCGCCGCCGCCCGAAGCCGTCTTCACGGGTGGGTCCCTGCTCGTGGGCACGGCGGGGCGCACGGATCTCCTGGGCCCTGGCGAGACGGCCACCCTGACCGCCCTCCAGGCGGACACCCTGCGCCGCCTCGCGGCGATGCCACCGGGCGTGCGGATCCTCCCGACCCACGGGACCGGGTCGTTCTGCAGCGCCGGCCCGGCCACGCCGGAATCGGCGAGCACCGTCGGGATCGAGCTCGCCTCAAACCCGGTCCTTCGGGCGATGGACGCGGGGCGATTCGAGGAGGCGCTCCTCGGCGGCCTCGGCCGCTATCCCGCGTACTACGCCCACATGGCGCCGATCAATCGCGCCGGCCCCCGCATCCTCGGCGGCCCGAGCGTGCCTCTGGCCATGCCCGCCGAGGCGTTCGCCGCCGCGGTGGCGCGCGGGACGAGGGTCGTCGATGCCCGAGATCGAGAGGCCTTCGCGGCGGGCCACGTGCCCGGCTCGCTGAACATCGAGCTCGGCGACACGTTTGCGGCCTACGTCGGGTGGCTCACGCCGTTCGGTGCCGAGCTGCTCCTGGTCGTGCCGAATCCCGCTCCCGAGGCCGCAGCCGCGGCAACCGGCCAGCTCATGCGCATCGGCTACGAGCACGTGACCGGCTACCTCGACGGCGGGGTCGATGCGTGGGCGAGCGCCGGCCACTCCCTGAGCGCCTATCCCGTGACCTCGATCGCGGCCGTCCATGACGAGGTCCGGGCCGGCGGCGCGCCGGATCTCCTCGACGTGCGCCAGCCCACGGAGTGGCGCGACGAGGGCCGGGTCCCGGGCGCGCGCACGATCTTCGTGGCGGACGTGCCGGCCGCCCTGCCGACGCTCCCGCGCGATCACGAGATCACCGTCATGTGCAAGTCCGGCTCGCGCGCCGCCATTGCGGCCAGCCTCCTCGATGCCGCCGGCATTCCGGTGCGCCTCGTGGCGACCGGTGGCGCGGCCGACTGGCCGGGCCTCGGCGCCGGCGTGCGGTAGGGTTCGCGCGATGGCTCACCAGCGCCTCCGATTCCCGGAGCCTGCCCCACGTCGCGGGCGATCGCTTCCCCCTGTCCTGCGGGACCGCGAGCGCCTTCCGGTCCTGCTCGGCGCGGCGGTGGCCGCGATCGGCGCCCTGCTCCCCTGGCTGCATGCCTATCGACCGGGCTACGACTGGTATGACGTGAGCGGATTCGAGCAATCGGGCGACGGCGGGCTCGTGCTCGAACTGACGATCGTTGCGGCCCTGATCGTCTGGAGCGATCGCACCTGGCGCAGCCGGTTCGGCCTGGTCAAGGCCCTTCCCGCCCTGATCGGCGCAGTGAACGTGGTCGTGATGCGCCTGTCCTATGTGAACTTCCAGACCCTCCTCCGCGAACTCGAGCGGGCGGGCGGCCAGGGCACCCTGCAGCCCGGGTTCTGGCTCACGGTGGCGGGGGCGGCGATCATGGCCGTCGCCGGCTCGGTGGCCCTGTGGCGCGCCCGCAATACCGTGACCTTCGGGCTCTCGGTGAGCCTCGAGATGCTCACTGGCACGATCGGCGGGGTGGGCGGCGGCGTTGGCGGGTTCATCGTCGGGACGCGCATCGCCGGCCTGCTGACCGTCGGCGCCATCGCGGGCGTGAGCACGAGCGTCCTGATCTTTCTCGCCTTCATCCTCGGCTTCGTGGGGGCGTGGGTCGGCGCGGTCGCGGGCGTCGGCCTCGGACGCGCGATTCGCCGGTGAGCGCGGCGGCGCCCGCGACCCTGTCGCGCCGGTGGTGGGCGCGGTTCACCGCCGCGCCCGCATACGAGCCGACGGACGCGGACCGCCGCACGTTCGACCTCGTGGGGCTGCGTTTGCCCCTTCGCGCGACCACCGCGATCGTCGTGGTGACGCTGGTCGTGCTGTTCGATTTCACCCGAACCGCAATCCCCCAGGCCGTCCAGGCGCTCGGGCGCGAGGCCCCCGCCCTGCGCTATCAGGCCATCGAGCGGGTCGTGCTGTTCGGGCTCGTGCCGGGCCTCGTGATCGTGTTCGCGTTTCGCGACCGGCTGGCCGCATATGGCGCCGGCCTGGGCGAGTGGCGCTGGGGCCTCGCGCTGGCGGTGGCCGGCTGCGCGTTCTTCACCCCGATCTTCATGATTCTCGGCAACGACCCGACGTTCGCGTCCTATTACGCGGTGTCGTCGGCCTCCGTCCCGGACCTCGCGCTGACGAACCTCCTCGACCTCAGCGCGGCCGAGTTCGTGATCCGTGGGTTCCTCATGTTCACGCTCATCCGTGCAATCGGCCCGCTCGGGCTCGTGGTTGCCCAGCTGCCGTTCGTGTTCGTCCACCTCGGCAAGCCCGAACTGGAGTTGTTCTCCACGCTGTTCGGGGGGATGGCGTACGGCTGGCTGAACTGGCGAACCGGGTCGATCTGGTGGAGCGCGCTGGCGCACACGTACCTGCTGACGCTCGTCGTCGCGGTGGCCGGAGGAACGGCGGGTGGTTGACGTGGGCGCCCGGGCCAAGCCGTGGGCGACGGACGAACGCGATCACGCCGCGCACGCGGATGTCGTCGCAGACGCCGGAGCGGGCGACGTCCCGCTCGACGTCACCGTCTTCATGGACTACCACTGCCCGTACTCGTACCGGGCCACCTGCTGGCTCGACGACCTGGGCCCGGCGATCGTGCGGCCGCGATACCGGTTCTTCGCCCTCGAGCAGGTCAACCACGATCCCGATGCCGAGGCGTGGCGCCTGTGGGAACAGCCGCTGGACTACCTCCAGTACCGCGAGCGCCAGGACCGACGCTCGCTGGCGGCGTTCATCGCGACGCACGCCCTCGACGAGCTGGCGTCCCGCGATGCCGCCGCGTGGCCGCTCGCGCGGCTGGCCGCCTTCCGCCGCGCCATCTACGAAGCGAGGTTCGATGACCGAGCGGACATCTCGCGACCGGACGTGCTCGATGCCGCCGGCGTCACCGCCGGGCTGGAACCCGGCACGGTCGCCGCCTGGCTCGCCGACGCGGAAATCGCGTCGCGGGCGCGGGCTCGGATCGCCGCGGATTGGGCCGCCGGCCGGGAACCCTGGCGCATCTTCGGGGTGCCCACGCTGGTGATCGGCGAGGAGCCGCCCTTCTACCTCCGGCTCGCGGACCGGATCGTCCCCGAAGCCGGGCGCGAGGTCCTGGCGACCCTGCGGGCGCTCCGGTCGGCAGCACCCGAGATCCTCGAGATCAAGCAGCCCGAACCCGCCGCGCCACGTTGACCCCGGTCGGAACCGCGACTGTGCGCTGGCGCGGCTCGCCACCGAGCTGACGACGCGGCCGCCGGGCGACCAGGTCCCGTTCCTGCGCGCGCGGCCGCGTCGCGCGTATCCTTGCGCTGGCCCCGATGGCATCGGACGTCGCGCAGGGACAGCGGCGCACCGATCCGGCGGCCGCCCAAACCCAGACCTGCCCTGACTTCAGGTGGTGCCCATGAAGATCGGAGTCGCCAGGGAAACCGCGGCCGGCGAACGGCGCGTTGCCCTGGTACCCGAAGCGCTCGGCAAGCTGACCGCGGCCGGGCTCGAGGTCCTCGTCGAGGAAGGCGCCGGACTCGGCGCCCTGATCCCCGACGCGGCCTATGTCGATGCCGGCGCGACGATCGTCAAGACCGACGCGCTCTACGCCCAGGCGGACGCGATCCTGCGCGTGCAGAAGCCGAGCGAGGCCGAGGCGAAGCGCCTCCGCTCCGGCCAGGCCGTGGTCGGGCTGCTCGGCCCGCTCCTGGACCCCAGGCTCATGGAGACCCTCGCGAAGGCCGGGGTCACCGCGATCAGCCTCGACGCGATCCCGCGGACCCTGTCGCGCGCCCAGACGATGGACGCGCTCTCCTCGCAGGCCAACGTCGGCGGCTACAAGGCCGTGCTCATCGCCGCGAACGCCTTCGGCCGGTACTTCCCGCTGCTCACCACGGCGGCGGGCACGGCCAAGCCGGCCAACGTCCTGATCCTCGGGATCGGCGTCGCCGGATTGCAGGCCATCGGCACGGCGCGCCGCCTCGGTGCCATCGTCTCCGCGTATGACGTCCGGCCCGAGACCCGCGAGCAGGCCGAATCCCTCGGCGCGAAGTTCGTGACCCTCAAGACCCAGATCGACGCCACGGGCGCGGGCGGCTACGCCCGCGAGCTGACGGCCGAGGAGCGGGCCGCCCAGCAGGCGGACCTCAACGAGGTCATCGGCACGATGGACGTCGTGATCACCACGGCCCAGGTGCCCGGCCGCAAGCCCCCGGTCCTCGTGACCGCCGCGGCCGTCGCCCTCATGAAACCCGGCTCCGTGATCGTCGACATGGCCGCATCGGCGCTCGGCGGCAACTGCGAGCTGTCGAAGGCCGGCGAAGAGGTGGTCACGGACAACCTCGTGACGATCATCGCCCCGGAGAACCTGCCGGCCACGATGCCGGTCGGCGCCTCCGCGTTCTACGCCCGCAACCTGTCCGCGCTGCTGCTGCAGCTCGTGAAGGACGGCGCACTCAACCTCGACCCCGAGGACGAGATCGCCGGACCCGTGACCATCACCCACGGTGGCGAGATTCGCTCGGAAGCCGTGAAGAAGCTGCTCCAGCCGGCGGGAGGTGCCGCGTGAACCCCGAACTCCTGGCCGCGCTGACGGTCTTCGTGCTGGCGATCCTGTGCGGCTTTGCCGTGATCAGCAAGGTCCCGGCGACGCTCCACACGCCCCTGATGTCGGGTGCCAACTCGATCCACGGCATCGTGCTCGTCGGGTCGATGTTCATCGCCGCGTCGGCCGAGGACACGCTGAGCCAGGTCCTCAGCCTCGTGGCCGTCGCCTTCGCCACGATGAACGTGGTCGGCGGCTACGTGGTCACCGACCGGATGCTCCAGATGTTCCGCAAGAAGCCCGTGGCGCCGAAGGCGGCCGACGGCGAGAAGGCGGCCTGACCGATGGACCTCCTCGAAGCCGTCGTCCGGCTCATCTGGCTCCTCGGCGCCGCCGGGTTCGTCCTCGGCCTCATGCGCATGAACTCGCCCGCCACGGCCCGCAACGGCAACCTGCTGTCGGCCGGCGGCATGGCCCTGGCCATCGCGGCCACGCTCGTCCTCCTCGCCGTCACGGACGGCGGGCTGAGCACCACGGCCTGGATCATCATCGTGGTCGGCATCGCGATCGGCGGAGGGCTCGGCCTGTACACGGCCCGCACCGTGAAGATGACCGCGATGCCCCAGCTGGTGTCGCTGTTCAATGCGGTCGGCGGCGGCGCGGCCGCTCTCATCGCGATCGACGACTACCTGCGGCTCGGCGGGGCCGGCGCCGCGGCGGGCTCCGTGCCGCTCGAGATCAGCGTGCCGACGGTGCTCGACATCGTCATCGGCTCGATCACGTTCACCGGATCCCTCATCGCGTCCGGCAAGCTCATGGGCCTCAAGATCACGCCGTCCCGGCCCGTCCGGATCCCGGGCGGCCAGCTCGTCACGGGCGGCGTGGCCCTCATCGTCGTCGCGGGCGCCCTGTTCCTGTGGGCGGGCAACGTCTCGATCCCGGTGATGTTCCTGATCCTCGCCGCGGCCCTGGTCTTCGGCGTGACGATGACCCTGCCCATCGGCGGCGCCGACATGCCGGTGGTCATCAGCCTCCTGAACTCGTTCACGGGCACCGCGGTGGCCATGGCCGGGTTCGTCATCGGCAACGACGTCCTGATCATCGCCGGCGCGCTCGTCGGTGCGTCGGGCGCCATCCTGACCAAGCTCATGGCCGACGCGATGAACCGCTCGGTCATGAACATCATGCTCGGCGGGTTCGGCGGCGGCGAAGGGACCACGGCCGCCGCGGGCGGCCCGGGCGGTTCCGTGCGCGAGCTCGGCGTCGACGATGCGGCCATCCAGCTCGCGTACGCGCAGTCGGTCATCGTGGTGCCGGGCTACGGCCTCGCGGTGGCCCAGGCGCAGCACGCGGTCCGGGAGCTCGCCGAGCTCCTCGAGAGCAAGGGCGTGGACGTCAAGTACGCCATCCACCCCGTGGCCGGCCGGATGCCCGGGCACATGAACGTCCTCCTCGCCGAGGCGAACGTGCCCTACCCCCAGCTCAAGGAGATGGAGGAGATCAACCCGGAGTTCGAGCGCGCGGACGTGGCCCTCGTGGTCGGCGCCAACGACGTCACGAACCCGGCGGCTCGCAAGCCAGGCTCGCCCGTGTCGGGCATGCCGATCCTCGACGTCGACCACGCGAAGGCGATCATCGTCATCAAGCGTTCGATGGGCCGCGGTTACGCCGGCATCGACAACGAGCTCTACGTCAATCCCAAGACCGGCATGCTCTTCGCCGACGCGAAGGCCGGGCTGACGGAGCTCGTCAGCGCGGTCAAGGCCCTCTGACGTGGCCCGCGACGACACCTCCGGCGACGCCGTGAAGCCGGGCACGACGGCAGTCCCGGGCGACGCCAAGCCCGCCGAGGCGAAGGCGGCCGAGCCGACCGACGACCTCGTCGAGCGGAAGCACACCGTCGCCATCGGCCGGCGGAAGTTGTCCTACACCACCAGGACGGGCCGGATCGTCCTGCGCGAGGAAGTGGTCGAAGACGGGAAGGTCGCGGGCTTCAAGGCCAAGGCCTCCGTCTTCGTCACGTCCTACACGCTCGATGGCGCGGACCCGGCCACGCGGCCGGTCACGTTCGCGTTCAACGGCGGGCCCGGCTCGTCGAGCGTCTGGCTGCACCTCGGCCTCCTCGGCCCGCGGCGTGTCCTGAGCGGCGACGTCCATGACCCGGTGCCGCCGCCCTACGGCATCGCCGACAACCGGGAGACGTTGCTCGCGACCACGGACCTCGTGTTCATCGACCCCGTCTCCACCGGCTACTCGCGACCCGTCGACGGCGAGCAGGAGCACGCCTATCACGGCTACAAGCGGGACATCGAATCCGTGGGCGAGGTGATCCGGCTTTGGACATCCCGGAACAGTCGCTGGCTGTCCCCGAAGTTCCTCGCCGGCGAGTCCTACGGGACGCTCCGCGCGGCCGGACTGGCGGCCCACCTCCAGGACCGCTACGGGCTCTACCCGAACGGGATCCTCCTGATCTCGTCCGTGCTGGACCTCGGTTCGGTCCACTTCACCGAGGGCAACGACCTGCCCTACGTGCTGTACCTGCCGACCTACGCGGCGATCGCCCACTACCACGGCAAGCACCCGGGCCGCGAGCTGCGCGAGGTCGTCGCCGAGGCCGAGGCCTACGCCGCGGCCGAGTACCCGCGGGTCCTCGCCCGTGGGACGCGGCTGTCGCCGGCCGAACGGCGGGCAGCCGTCGCCAAGGTCGCGCGGCTCACCGGCCTGTCCCGCGAGTACGTGGGGCGGGTCGACCTCCGCATCGAGCACATCCGGTTCTTCACGGAGCTGCTCCGCTCCGAGGGCAAGTCCGTGGGGCGGCTCGACGCGCGCTTCAGCATGTGGGAGCCGGACGGCGGCCGCGAGCAGTTCTCGGGCGATGCCTCCTACAGCCACATCATGGGTCCGTACACGGCGGCCTTCAATCACTACGTCCGGGCCGAGCTCGGCTATGAGCAGGACGTGCCCTACGAGATCCTCTCGGGACCGGTCCACCAGGCCTGGTCATACAAGGAGTTCGAGGGGCGGTCCGTCAGCGTGGTCGGCGACCTCGCCGGCGCCATGCGCGCCAACCCGCACCTGCGCGTCCACGTGGCCTGCGGCTACTACGACGGCGCGACGCCGCACTACGCGGCCGAGCACGTCATGGCCCACCTGCCGATCCCCGAGGAGCTGCGCGGCAACGTGGAGTTCGCCCACTACGAGGCGGGCCACATGATGTACGTGCACGAGCCGTCGCGGGTCCGGCAGTCGGCCGACCTCGCGGCGTTCATCGGCCGATCGTCGGGGCGCGCCTAGGCGCCCGGCGGGGCGGCGGACGGCGAGCGCATCCGG
>CAZVDO010000026.1:0-8367 GCA_964625345.1 uncultured Anaerolinea sp.
GGGTGGTAGGCTTCGGGCCTGTCCGACCCGCCGATCGAGGCCCCCGAGGGAGGGATCCGTCGACCGATGACGACTCGTACGATGCCCGGTCCGCTCGTTGCCCCCGAGCGATCCGCGGCGTCCGCACTCGTGGTCGATCCCGGCACGCTGACCCGGGGTCGGGCGAGGGACTATCCGCTCCGGCGCGAGGGACCGGCCAAGCTCACCGGCGCGGCCCGCTACACGGACGACCTCGTGTTTCCCGGGGCCTGGTACGGCGCGACGATCCGGTCAACCGAGCCGCGGGCCCGTCTCGTCGCCATCGAGCTGGACGACGCCCTCGACTGGTCCCAGGCGGTCGTGGTGACGGCGGCGGACATTCCCGGCGAGAACCTCGTGAGCGCGATCAAGGAGGACCAGCCCGTCCTCGTGCCGGTCGGGGGCGAGATTCGCCACCACAGCGAGCCCGTGGCGCTCCTCGCCGCGGCCGATCGGGCCACGGTCCGCCGCCTGCGGGCCGGCATCCGGCTGGTGACCGAGCCGCTCCCGCCGGTCTTCGACCCCGAGGCATCCGACCATGAATTCGCCCGTTACGAGATCGCGAGCGGCGACCTCGAGGCGGGGTTTGCCGAGGCGGCCGTCGTGCTCGAAGGCGAGTACCGCGTCGGCCACCAGGAGCAGCTGTACATCGAGAACAACGCGATGATCGCCGTTCCGGGCGAGGACGGGTCCATGACCGTCCATGGCTCGCTCCAGTGCCCGTACTACGTGCACAAGGCCATGAAGAAGTCGCTCGGGCTGTCGGCGACCCAGGCACGCGTCGTCCAGGCCGAGACCGGGGGCGGCTTCGGCGGCAAGGAGGAGTACCCCTCGATCATCGCCCTCCACGCGTCGCTGCTGGCGCGGAAGTGCGGCCGGCCGGTTCGGATGATCTACGACCGGCACGAGGACCTGGCGGCGACCACCAAGCGGCACCCGGCGATCATTCGCCACCGGACGGGCATCACCGCCGACGGCACGCTCGTAGCGCAGGACATCGAGGTGGTCATGGACGGGGGCGCGTACTGCACGCTCACCCCGGTGGTCCTCTCGCGCGCGGCCCTCCATGCGGCCGGGCCCTACCGATGCCCGAATGTGCGCGTTCGCGCCCGCGCCACGCGAACCAACACGCCCCCCAACGGCGCCTTCCGGGGGTTCGGGGCGCCCCAGGTCGAGTTCGCCACCGAAACCCACCTCAACCGGCTCGCCGAGCGCCTCGACATGAGCCCGGCGGAACTCCGGCGCCGGAACGCCTACGAGGCCGGCGACATCACCCCCACCGGCCAGGTCCTGCGCGAGAGCGTCGCCGCCCAGGAGGTCCTCCGCCTGGCCGTCGAGGCGAGCGACTACGAGCGCCTCCGGGTCGGCACCGAACGGGCGCGCGCGGAGCGCTCCGGAAACGGCATCGTCCCGAGCGGCAGCCACCGGACGAGCGAGCAGCGCACGGCCACCGGGATCGGCCTCGCCCTCGCCTGGCACGGTGCGGGCTTCACGGGCTCGGGCGAGGTCGCGCTCGCGTCCGTGGCGAGCGTGGAGCTGGCCGCGGATGCGCGGATCCTCGTTCGCATCGCCTCGACCGAGATGGGGCAGGGGACCAGCACGATCTTTCCCCTGATGGTCGCGGGCGAGCTCGGCGTGCCGATGGACGCGGTCGAGATGGCGCCCGTGGACACCGCGGAGGTGCCCGACAGCGGGCCCACGGTGGCGAGCCGCACGGTGATGGTGGTGGGGGGCCTGTGCATCGAGGCCGCGCGGCGCCTGCGCGCCGAGGTCGAAGGGCGCCACGAGGGCCGGTCGTTCGCCGATGCGTTCATCGAGGACGCCGCCAGCCATGGCGCCACCCGCATCGACCAGCGGTTCGAGCCCTATCCGGACACCTCGTTCGATGACGCGACCTACCGCGGTGATGCGTACCCCGCGTTCGGGTGGGCCGCCTGTGTGGCCGTCGTCGACGTGGACCTCGATTCGGCGGAAGTGTCGGTCCGTGACGTCGTGGCGGTCGATGATGTCGGACGCGTGATCCATCCGGTCCTGTGCGAGGGCCAGGTCGAGGGCGGCACGCTCCAGGCGGTCGGCTACGCCACCATCGAGGAGATCAAGCTCGACAACGGGCGCTACCTCAACGACCGGCTGGCGACGTACCTCATCCCGACCGCCTTGGACGCCCCCACGCTCACCACCATCCTCGTCGAGGCGCCGTTCAGCGGCGCGCCGCACGGCGCGAAGGGCGTCGGCGAGCTGCCGATGGATGTCGGCGCGCCGGCGGTCGTGGCGGCGATCCACGACGCCGTGGGTGCCTGGATCACCGAGTTACCGGCCACGCCGGAGCGGATCCTCGCCGCGCTCACGGCGCACGACGAGGTCGAGCCGTGAGCCGGATCCGCTTCCTCGTCAACGGATCGCCGGCCGAGCTCGACGTTCCCGGCATGCGCCGCCTCCTCGACGTGCTCCGCGAGGACCTCGGGCTGACCGGCACGAAGGAGGGCTGCGGCGAGGGCGAGTGCGGGGCCTGCTCGGTGCTCCTCGATGGGGACGTCGTCGACAGCTGCCTCGTCCCGATGAGCCAGGTCGACGGCCGGATTGTGCGTACGGTCGAGGGCCTCAGCCTTGCTGCACGAGAGCGCGGCGCGCTGGACGCGCTCCAGGAGGCGTTCCTCGTCCACGGTGCCGCCCAGTGCGGGATCTGCACGCCCGGGATGCTCATGGCGGCCCGGGCCTACCTGGACGGTGGCGGCGGGCCGGACCACGAGGCGATTCGCACCGGCATCGCCGGCAACCTGTGCCGCTGCACCGGGTACCAGAAGATCGTGGAGGCGATCGCGGACGTCGCCGCCGGAGGACACGCGGGATGACGGAATCGAGACGGCCCCGCGGTAGGCGACGAGCATCGCCCGACGCGGTCGAGTCCGGGGCCGCTGCGGTCGCCGAGCCCACGCCGCCCGGCCCCGAGGCCGATGCTCCAGGCCCGGAGCCCGACGCGCCGGCCCCCGAAACATCGCCCGCGACCGAACCAGCAACCACACCCGTGCCGCAGCAGGCCGAACGGCCGGGAACCGGGGACCAGCCGGGGGACCAGCCGGGCGATCTCGTGATTGCGCTGTCGCCGCGCCAGATCCTGGGCGGCTTTGCCCTGCTGGCCGGGCTCATCGTCATGGTCCGCCGTCGGGCCCGGCGGAAGGACTGAGCCGGCGATGCCCGTCGAGCCGCCGCTCGAGTCCCCGGCCGACCTGGCCGCCGCGTACGCGCTCCTCGAGGGCGGGTCGTGGACGCCGATCGCCGGCGGGACCGACCTCATGGTCCGGATCACCGGGGAGCTCGGACCGGCCCCGGAGCGCGTGCTGGACCTCAGCCGCCTCGACGAACTCGACGGCATCAGCCTCGAGGACGGCGCGCTCGTGGTCGGCGCCCGGAGCACCTGGACGGACATTCGGCGGAGCACGTTGTGCACCACGCGCCTGCCCGCCCTCGTGGAGGCGGCGGCGACGATCGGCGCGGTCCAGATCCAGAACCGGGGGACGCTCGGCGGGAACATCGCCAATGCCTCGCCGGCCGGCGATTCCCTGCCCGTGCTCCTCGCCACCGACGCCGAGATCGTCCTCGGCGGCGCCCGCGGCGAGCGCATGGTCCCCGCAGCCGCGTTCTTCACCGGCTATCGCACGACCGCCCTCGAGCCGGGTGAGCTGATCGTGCGGGTGCGGTTCCCGCTCCCGCCCGGCCGCGAGGTCCGGTTCCGCAAGGTCGGGACGCGACGAGCCCAGGCCATCTCCAAGGTCGTCATGGCCGTCAGCTGGCGATCCCACGGTCCGAGCGGCGGCTGGACCGACGTGCGGGTCGCCCTCGGCTCCGTGGCCGCAACGCCCATCCGGGCCTCGAAGACCGAGGGGGTCCTCGAGGGCCAGCGGCCGACGCCCGAAGTGGCGGACCTGGCGGCCGAAACCCTGGCCTCGGAGCTGCGTCCGATCGACGACGTGCGCTCGACGGCGGCGTATCGGCGGACCGTTGCGGCGCGCATCCTCCACCGCGTCCTGCGGGACGCCGGCGGCTGGTGAGCGATCGCCTCGCGGCGCTGTTCGAAGGGGCCCCGGGGTTCCTCGCACGCCTCGACGGCCTGCCCCGGAGCGGCGCCCGGGGGACCTTCTTCGAGCGGTGTCGGGCGATCGCCCATGCCATGCCGGAGGTCGACCAGGTCGAGCTGCTCGACGCCCATCCGCGTCTCGGCGCACCGCCGGGGACCGTGTCGACGCTGTCCTTCCACGAGCAGGGCTACGACCGGCACGAACCTGATGCCGGGTCGCCGGTCGACGTCGCGGAGGAACTCGACCGGCTCAACGATGCGTACGAGGGGCGCTTCGGGTTCCGGTACTGTGTGTTCGTGGCCGGTCGGACGCGGGCAGAGCTCCTGCCCGGCTTTCGCCGAGCCCTCGACGGTGACCGCGCCGCGGAACTCCACCGCGGCCTGGACGCCGTGATCGACATCGCGATCGATCGCGATCGTCGCCTGGCCGGGTCCGGCTGAGCTCGGAGCCGCCAGGGCAGCACGGAGGACGCGATGTTCGAGCTCGGCGCCAATCGGTACGGCAAGTCGCGGATTCGGCTGGTGACGGTCAGGCGACACCCGGATCGTCATGACCTCCGCGACCTGACCGTCGACGTCTCGCTCGAGGGCGACTTCACCGCGGCGCACGTCGACGGCGACAACGCCAACGTGATCGCCACCGACACGATGAAGAACACCGTGTATGCCTTCGCGAGGGACCGGCTGACCGGCGCGCCCGAGGCCTTCGGGCTGGAGATCGCCCGCCACTTCGCCGCCTACCCACAGGTCGACCGCTGCTCGGTGGCCCTGCGGGAGCACGGCTGGCAGCGCATCCAGCTCGCCGATGGGCAGGCGCCGGACGCGTTCACGCGAACCGGGGACCTGACGCGGGTCGCCATGGTTGCTGCCACCAAGGTCGGGGCGACGGTCGAGGCCGGGATCGAGGACCTGACGGTGATGAAGACCACGAAGTCAGCGTTCGTCGGCTTCGACCGGGATCGGTTCACCACCCTGCCGGAGGCCGAGGACCGGCTGATGGCCACGAAGATCACGGCCCTGTGGGGGTACGGCGAGACGGCCGTCGAAGCAGGATTCGACTTCGACGCGGCCTTCGAGACGGCCCGCACGACCCTCCTGACGGTCCTCGCGGAGCACTTCAGCCCGTCGGTCCAGACCTCCGTCTGGATCATGGCCACCGCGATGCTCGAGGCCGAGCCGGCGATGGACTGGGTCCGGATGGTGCTCCCGAACCTCCATCATTGGACCGTCGACCTGGACCGCTTCGGCATCGACAACCCGGGCATCGTCTTCGTCTCGACGACCGAGCCCCACGGCCTGATCGACGCCACGGTCCGCCGGGGCGGCTGAGGGGTGGGCCCGACGCTCAGCCACCTGTTCGTGCCGGTCCTGGACCTGGCGGAGAGCCACCGGTTCTACGTCGAGCTCCTCGGCCTGGAGGTGCTGATGGGCGGGCCCGATCAGGGCTACCTCCGAATCGGCGGCGGCGACGGGTTCCACATGGGCCTCGAGGCGCACCCGGAAGCGGTCGGCCCGACTGCGGGCCTCGAGATCGTCATCCGTGTCCCGGACGTCGACGCCATGGTGGCGCGGCTCGAGGGCGCCGGCGTGCCGCTGGACGGTCCGGCCGAGGACCAGCCATGGGGCGCGCGGCACGCCTGGCTTCGCGATCCCTCCGGCTATCGCGTGTCCATCTACTCGCCGATCTCGTGAATCGACCCGCTGCGAGCAGCCGATGACCATCGACGTCGTCGGGGGACCGGTGCCGGGTTCGGCGGAGATCCTCACGGACGCCGCGCTGGCCTTCCTCGAGGCCCTGGAGCGGCAGTTCCGCGAGGATCGCGCGGCGCTCCTCGACCGGCGCGTCGGGCGCGCCGCCGACCTGCGCGCCGGTGCCGCGCTGGGGTTCGCGCCCGGGACGGCCCCCATCCGGGACGACCCCGCCTGGCGCGTTGCCGAGACTCCTCCCGACCTCCTCGATCGACGCGTCGAGATCACCGGGCCGGCCGAGCCGAAGATGATGATCAACGCGCTCAACTCGGGGGCCCGCGTGTTCATGGCGGACCTCGAGGACGCGCTGTCACCGACCTGGGCCAACGTGGTGGGCGGCCAGGCTGCCCTGCGGGCCGCCGTCCGAGGGACGCTCGCGTTCACGTCGCCCGAGGGCCGCGCGTATCGCGTCGGTTCCGATCCGGCGGTGCTCGTGGTCCGCCCCCGCGGCTGGCATCTCGAGGAGCGCCACCTGCGGGTCGACGGCGTCCCGATGTCCGCCTCGCTCTTCGATGCCGGCCTGTACCTGTTCCACAACGCCGCCGAGCGCCTCGCCCGGGGCACGGGGCCGTATCTCTACCTGGCCAAGCTCGAGTCGCACCTGGAGGCGCGCCTCTGGAACCAGGTGTTCGCGTGGGCTCAGGACGCCCTCGGGATCCCCCGCGGGAGCGTCCGCGCCACGGTCCTCATCGAGACCCTGCCGGCGGCGTTCGAGATGGACGAGATCCTGTGGGAGCTCCGCGAGCACGCGTCGGGGCTCAACGCGGGGCGCTGGGACTACCTGTTCAGCGCCATCAAGACGATCGGGCCGGATCCCGCCCGGGTGCTTCCCGACCGGGCCCAGTTGACGATGACGGTGCCGTTCATGCGCGCCTACACGGAGCTCCTCGTGGCCACCTGCCACCGCCGGGGCGCCCACGCCATCGGCGGCATGGCCGCCTTCATCCCGTCCCGGCGCGACGCGGTTGCCAACGCCACGGCCATGGCCCGCGTCCGGGCCGACAAGGAGCGCGAATCCGGCGACGGTTTCGACGGGACGTGGGTGGCTCACCCGGACCTCGTGCCGATCGCGACCGAGGTGTTCGATGCCGCACTCGGCGGCGCGGCGCACCAGCGCGGCAGGTTGCGCGAGGACGTCCACGTGGATGCCGCGGCGCTGACCGAGTTCCGAGTCCCGGATGGGCGCGTCACGGAAGCCGGCGTCCGCACGAACGTCGCCGTCGCCCTCCAGTACCTCGCGGCGTGGCTCGACGGCAACGGCGCCGTTGCCATCAACAACCTCATGGAGGACGCGGCGACCGCCGAGATCAGCCGCTCCCAGCTCTGGCAGTGGCGGGTGACCGGCGTCCCCCTCGACGACGGCCGGCCGCTCACGTCCGACCGATACCGGGCGATCCGTGATGCCGAGCTCGCGGGGATCGACGTCGACGACCCGGCCCGCCTCGCCCTCGCGGCCACCATCCTCGACGAGCTCGTCCTCGCGGACGAGTGCGCGCCGTTCCTGACCCCCCGGGCGTACCGCGAGCTGCCCTGAGCGGGCGTCAGTCGCCGGCGCCCTCACGCTCGAGGAACCGGCCGTACCCGCGATCGCCCACGAACTGACCATCGCGGATGACGGCGCGTCCGCGCAGGTAGGTCGCCACGACGGCACCGGGGACCTCCACGCCCTCATACGGCGTGTAGTCGCTCGTGTGGTGGAGGTCGGCGGCCCGGAGGATCCGCCGGGCGCCTGGATCGAACACCACGAAGTCGGCATCCCGTCCGACCTCCAGAGCGCCCTTCCGACGTAGCCCGAACCGCCGGGCTGGCGACGTCGCGATGAGGTCCACCAGCCGCTCGACGGTGAGGTGCCCGCCTCCGACCCCCAGCCCATAGCCGATCGCCAGGAGCGTCTCGATGCCCGGCGCGCCGTTGCTGATCCGGTCGAAGGCGACGCCACGCGCGGCATCGCCCTTCTCCACCGCAACGCGATCCGGGACGTGGTCGGTGGCGATGAGCTCGAGATCGCCCGCCGCGAGTCCCGCCCACAGCGCGTCCCGGTCCGTCGCGCGTCGGAGGGGCGGCGAGATCACCACCTTGGCGACCTCGACCGGATCTTCCGCCGTATAGCGCTCGTCGGTGAGGGCGAGATAGTGCGGGCACGTCTCGGCGGACACCCGGAGCCCCTCGGCGCGCGCGGCACGGACCTGCCGCAGCGCATCCGCCGAGGACAGGTGGACCACGTGCACGGGGGCGTCCGTGGCCCGGGCAAATGCCATCGCCCGCGCCGTGGCGACCGCCTCCGCATAGGGAGGCCTGGCGGTTGCGTGCGCCGCCGGGCCGGTCTCGCCACGGGCCAGGCAGCCGGCAACCCCGGCGTCGATAAGGATCGGGTCCTCGCAATGGACCTGGAGCATGCCTCCCCGGGCCCCCATGACCTGCATCGCGTCCAGGAGGCGCCGGTCCTCGAGGCGGAAGTCGAACACCATGAACGCCTTGGCCGTGGAGACGCCTGCGTCCACCATCGCCGGCAGCTCGGCGATCGG
>CAZVDO010000026.1:8467-12785 GCA_964625345.1 uncultured Anaerolinea sp.
CGCGACGAACAGCCCGCCCGCGACCAGGAACAGGCCGCCGCTCACGTCCACGTCAGGCCTCGGTGATCCGGATGCGCTGGGCGCCCTCCCAAAGCACGCGCCGCCCTACCTCGCGCAGCCGATCCTGCCACCCGTCGTCCGGAACAATCGTGGCGAAGTGGTTCGCGGCCAGCTGGCCGACCTTGGAGGAGGTGGTGCAGGCGCCGTACGGAAAGAAGATCTCGCATTCGCTGATTCCGCCCGGATACATCGCGAGCATCCCGGGCGCCGGGTGCGAGGTGTGGTTCTCGTAGTCGATGCCCGGCCGGAAGTCGCCGTACGGGATCCACGTGGATTCGCCGGACCAGCGGCAGTGGATGAGCCGCGAGTCGATCGGCAGCATGCGCCGGACGGCCTCGATCGTCTGTGGCGCGGCCGTCTCCCATCGAGCGGTAAAGTGGAGGTCGTCGCCGACCGTGATCGTCAGGTCTCCCATGCCCCGGAGGATACGTGGCCGAGCCCGCTCCCGACAGCCCCGAGTCGTTGAACCTGCCCTCTGCGGGATCGGCCGGGCCGACGATCTCGACCCACGTGCTCGATGCGTCCACGGGGCAGCCGGCCGTCGGCATCCACGTGACCCTGCACCGGATCGGCGACGACGGCCGGCCGGTCCGGCTCACCCAGGCGCTCACCGACGGGGACGGCCGCGTGCGGGACCTGCTCGACCGCCCCCTCGCGGCCGGGATCTACCGGCTCGAGTTCAACCTCGCGGGCAGCCGCGGCGCGGGCTCGGGCGACGACCGGTTCTTCCAGCGCGTGACGCTCGAGATCCGGGTCGACGACGTGGCGCGCTCGTACCACGTCCCGCTGCTCATGGCGCCGTTCTCGCTCACGACATACCGCGGCTCGTAGGTCGCCTTCGAGTTCGCCGTGCGCTCGTGCCACGCTAGGTGGCACACGGCCGGTCCACGATCCCGGCATGGAAGCACGCATCGTCGCCCTGCCGAACCGCGCGGAGCCGTCGATCCGCATCGCGCCCGACCGGATCGTGATCGAGCACCTCGCGCTCGTGGACCCCGGCCTCGCCGCCTGGCTCGCCGACCAGCCGATGGATGACCACGCCCTCCTCGCGGAACGGGCGCTGCGCATCGGGTTGCTGGCCATCCAGAGCGTGGGCGTGTCGGTGAACGTGGATGCCGTCAAGGCCGAGTTCGATCGCCTCGCCGAGACGCAGCGGATGATGACCGAGCGGGCCTCGGAGGCCCTCGAGCAGACGCTCCGCGCGAACTTCGGGGACGTGGACGGGCGGCTCCCGCGGACGCTCGAATCGTTCCTCGGGGACCGCGGCAAGCTCCAGGCCACCGTGCGGGACCTGTTCGATCCGGCGCGCAAGGACAGCGCCCTCGGGCGGCTCGCGACGATGCTCGAGTCCTACTTCGACGGCGATGCGTCACGCCTCGCGACCATGCTCGATCCCACGCGACAGGGATCGCCGCTCAGTGCCTTCCGGGCCGAGGTGGCGGCCGGCTTCAAGTCGATCGAGGAGCGCCTCGTGGCCTTCCAGGCGGCCCAGTCGGCCCGGGCTGACGAGCGCTCCCGGTCCGCAGCCAAGGGCGCCGACTTCGAGGACCTCGTTGAGGGCCTGCTGGGAGCGTGCGCGCGCGGCGCGGGCGACCTGCTCGAACGGACCTCGAACGAGGCCGGTTCGACCCTCAAGTCCAAGAAGGGCGACTTCGTGCTGGCGCTCAATCCCGGGCTGACCGGGGGCGCGGACGTGCGCGTCGTCGTCGAGGCGAAAGACCGGGCCATCTCCGTTCCCGCGATGCGCGCGGAGCTGCGGGACGCACGCGCCAATCGTGGAGCCGCCGTCGGCCTGGTTGTCTTCACCCCGGCCCACGCGCCTGCCGGCGTCGCGCCCTTCGACCTCCGCGGCGATGACGTCTGGTGCGTGCTGGATCCGGAGGACCCGCAGCCAGAGCTGTTCGAGGTCGCCGTGCGCCTGGCTCGCCACGTGGCCCTGGCCGGGCTCGCCGCCCGCGAGACCGAGACCGACACGACCGCCATCCGCCAGGCCCTCGCGAGCATCCGCGAGCAGCTCGACCAGATCCGCAACCTCAAGAGCCAGCTCACCTCGATCGGAAACGCGACGAAGGCGGTCTGGAACGGCCTCGACGCACTCCGAGCGGGCGTCGTCGAGCAGGTCGCGAAGGCCGAAGCGGGGATCCGCGCGGGCGCCTGACGGCCCGCCGTGCTTCCGCGGCCCGCACGTCGACGCGGGCATCCCCGTTGCCGACCGGTGGTATGGTCTCAGCCCGATGCCGCCCGGGATGCGGCGTCGAACATGAGGGCAGGCTGTGGCACGCGCGATGTGGAAGGGGGCCATCCAGTTCGGCCTCGTCACCATCCCGATCAAGCTCTATGTGGCCACCGAATCGCGCGCCGGCGTGAGCTTCAACCTGCTCCACGCCCCGGACCTGTCGCGGATCCAGATGAAGGTCTACTGCCCGGTCGATGACGAGATCATCAACCGATCCGAGACCGTGAAGGGCTTCGAGTACGCGCCGGGCGAGTACGTGGTCATCACGGACGAGGACCTCGAATCGCTGCCCCTCAAGACCGTTCGGTCGATCGAGATCGCCCAGTTCGTCGAGCGCGAGGCGGCCACCGCCCAGACCCGGTTCGTCAAGCAGGCCTACTACATCGAGCCCGACAAGATCGGCCGCAAGGCGTTTGCGCTCCTGCGGTCGGTGCTCCTCGAGAAGGACCTCACGGCCATCTGCAAGGTCGTGATCAAGGATCGCGAGGCCCTCGCCGCGCTCGATCCGTACGAGGGCACGATGGTGCTCTCCACGCTCTACTGGCCCGACGAGATCCGATCGCTCGCGGAGCTCGACATCCCGGACGAGGAAGTCGAGCTGAAGCCCGCCGAGATGGCGATGGCCGAGCAGCTCATCGGCGCCATGACGGGGGACTTCGACCCGAACCAGTACGTCGACGAGTACCGCACGGCGCTCATGCAGATCATCGAATCCAAGGTCGAGGGCAAGGAGGTCACCGCCGCGCCCGCGGCCGAGGAGTCGTCCAACCTCGTCGATCTCATGGCTGCGCTCGAGGCCAGCGTGCGCGCGGCGACTGCCGCCCGCGAGGCCACCACGCCCGCGCCGGTCAACGTGGCCGAGGCCAAGGCGCGCAAGACCGCGTCCAGGGCCAAGCCCGCGCAAGCGGCGACCCCGGAGGACGAGGCGGAGGACGCCGAGGCCGAGCGCCCGGCCCGCCGCCGGAAGAGCGCCTAGGCCCCGGGACCGTCCCGGCCGCCCGTCGTCGTCCATGCCGCTCGAGGAATACCGGCGCAAGCGCAACTTCGTCCGCACGCCTGAGCCCGCGGGCGCTCCCGCGGCGGGCGTACCCGCCGTGGGGCTGGGGAGCGGTCGGTTTGTCGTCCAGCGCCATCGCGCCACGCGCCTGCATTACGACGTTCGACTGGAGATCGGGGGCGTCCTGGTCTCGTGGGCGGTCCCGCGCGGCCCGACGCTCGATCCCGGCCAGCGACGCATGGCGATGCATGTCGAGGATCACCCGATCGAGTACCTGGACTTCGAGGGCGTCATTCCGAAGGGCCAGTACGGAGCGGGCGACGTCATCGTGTGGGACTGGGGAACGTGGGAGGCCGAACCCGAGACCCCCGACGGCCTGGCTGCCGTGGCCGACGGCGAGCTCAAGTTCCGGCTCGACGGGGCCAAGCTCCGAGGCCGGTTCACCATCGTGCGAACCGGCGGGCGCCGACGGCGCGGGGCGGATCGGGCGGAGGATCCCGCCGCCAGGGCGTTCGAGGACGACGCGGGCGACGCCTGGCTCCTGATCCACAAGCGGGATGCGGATGCGGTCCCGGGCTGGGATGCCGAGGACCACCCACGGAGCGTGAAGACGGGTCGAACCAACGACGAGGTCCTCGCCGAGCGCGACGCCCTGTGGGTGAGCGATGCCCCGGCTCCCGCCGCCCATATCGACCTGTCGGCAGCGGTCGAGGCACCACTGCCCGGGTTCATCGAGCCCATGGCCGCGACCCTCGCCGACCGCGCCTTCCGCGACGCCGACTGGCTGTTCGAGGTCAAGTGGGACGGCTACCGGTTGCAGGCGGTGGTTCGCGACGGCCGGGTGCGCACGTACACGCGCCGCGGCGGCGACGGCGACGCCTACTTTCCGCGGCTGCTCGCGCCGCCGAACTGGATCGCGGCTCGCGAGGCGATCGTGGATGGCGAAGTGGTCGCCGTGGGGGCCGATGGACGGCCGGAGTTCTCGCTGCTCCAGGAGTCGCTCGGCGCGCGCCCGGCGCCTGCCG
>CAZVDO010000026.1:12885-17766 GCA_964625345.1 uncultured Anaerolinea sp.
CTCGTGTACCAGGTGTTCGACCTCCTCCATCTCGACGGTCGATCGCTCCTGCGGGTCCCGCTCGAGGATCGCAAGCGCCTCCTCCGATCGGTCCTGCGTGAGACAGCCACCGTGCGCTACGCCCGGCACGTGGAGGGCGAGGGGATCGCCTTCCTCGAGGCGTGCGCCGCCCAGGGCCTCGAGGGCGCCATCGCCAAGCACCGCCGCTCTACCTACGAGCCGGGCACCCGCTCCCGCAGCTGGCTGAAGCTCAAGATCCGTCCGGAGCAGGAGCTGGTCGTGGGTGGCTGGACGCCGGGAGAGGGGAGCGCCGCGGAACTGGGCGCCGTCGTCGTGGGCACCTACGAGATCGACGACGCCGACCCCGGCGGTGCCCCGAGGCTGCGCTTCGCCGGCAAGATCGGGTCCGGATTCACGGCTCGCGCGCGGTCGGACCTGCGCCGCCGTCTGGCCGAACTCGCCTCCGACGCACCGCCGTTCGATCCGCCGCCCCCGAAGGACCATCGCGGCCGGTGGGGCGGCGACCTCGCCCGGGCGCAGTGGGTGCGCCCGGAGCTCGTGATCCGCGCGGAGCTCGGCGGGTGGACACGGGACGGCCTCGTCCGCCAGGGCGCCTACAAGGGCATCGAGGTTGGCCGCGACCCGCTCGAGGTGCACCGGGAACGCGCCGTGGAAACCCGGGCCACCGTGGCCGCCGTCGAGGCGATGATCCCCGACGCGCCCCGCGTACGGGCGAGCCGCCCTGCGCCCGTCGATGGCCGGTCTGCGCCGGCCGGTCGCCCGCCCGAGGCGGACCACCTGCACCCCTGGTCGGCCACCGCCGACGAACTGGCCGCGCTCGACCGCCTCGGGCGGGAGGGCACGTGGCACGTGGGCGGTGTCGACCTCAAGCTCACCAACCTCGACAAGCCCCTGTTCCCGGTCCGGGAGGGCGAGCAGGGCGAGCCGGTCACGAAGCGCGAGCTCATCGCGTACTTCGCCCGGATCGCGCCGGCCATGCTTCCGCACCTCGCCGAGCGGCCGCTCAACCTCCACCGCTTCCCGAACGGCGCCGGCAGCCCCGGCTTCTGGCAGAAGGACCTGCGGCCAACCGACCCGGTCTGGATCCGGCGCTGGCGGGAGGTCGGGGTGGAGGCGCGCGAGGCGAACGAGCACGTCGTCGCCGATCGGGTCGCGACGCTGTGCTGGCTGGGCAACCAGGCCGCCTTCGAGGTTCACGCCTGGACGTCGCGCCTCGATGCGCCGTACCGCCCCACGTTCGCGCTCATCGACATCGACCCCGGCACGCGCACCACGTGGGAGGAGACGCTCGTCATCGCCCGGCTCTATCGGACCGCGCTGGGGCATCTCGGCGTGCGGGGCTACCCAAAGGTGACGGGCCAGCGCGGGATCCAGGTCTGGATCCCCATCCTCCCGGAATACGACCATGGGCAGACGACGGACTGGGTGGAGAAGGTGTCCCGAGCCGTCGGCGCGGTGGTGCCCGACCTCGTGTCGTGGGAGTGGGCAAAGGGCAATCGGGGCGGCAAGGCCCGGCTCGACTACACGCAGAACGCGCCGATCAAGACGCTGGTCGCGCCGTACGCCGTCCGGCCGGCGGCCGGCGCCCCGGTCTCGGCACCGATCACGTGGGACGAACTCGACGATCCGGACCTGCGGCCCGATCGCTGGACCATCCGGACCCTGCCGGAGCGCGTCGCGCGGCTCGGCGACCTCTTCGCGGACGCGCAGACCGACCTGCAGGCGCTGCCGCCGGTCTGAGCCGCGCGGCTCCGACGCCCCGGCGGGCAGCGGCGGGGGGTTGTTCCCGCTACCCCTCGACGAGCGGCACGACGTCCCGCCGGAACGCCTCGACCTCGGCGGCCAGGCCCTCGGGATCGAGGCTCCGAAACGCGAGCAGGAGGTGGCTGACGCCAAGGTCGGCGAAGGCCCGGATCTCACGCGCGGCGTCCTCGGGCGTGCCCGTGAGGGCGTATCCCTCGACCGGTTCGTTCGAGCCCAGGCGGACCCGCACGCGGGCGGACAGGCCGGGCATCGGACGTCCCGCCTGCTCCGCCGCGGCCCGGATGATCGGCAGGCGAGGGGCCAGGGCGCCCGGGCTCGTGGCCGAGCTGTGGTAGGTGTCGGCGAGACGTCCCACGCGCTGGAGCGCGGCCTCGTGGCGCCCGCCGATCCAGATCGGCAGGTCTGCCCCCTGGGGCGGCAGCGGTTGGAACACGAAGTCGTCGATCGTGTGCCACCGGCCGTGGAACGGCCACGTCGCGCCGGACCACAGGTGGCGGAGCAGGCGGATGGTCTCGTCCGTGTACGCCCCACGGATCGCGAACCGCTCCGCGAGGCCCACGTTCGCGAACTCGGCCCGCGACCAGCCCACGCCGAACCCGGCGATGAGGCGCCCCTCCGACAGGTCATCGATCGTGGCCAGCTCCTTGGCCAGGACCACGGCATTGCGCATCGGGACGACGATGACGCTCGCGCCCAGGCGAACCCGCTCCGTCCGGCCGGCAAGCCAGGCCAGCGTGGCGACGGTTTCGTAGATGCGGCCGTAGTCCTCGGCGGCACTGGCGTCGACGAGCAGGTGGTCCGTGGCCCACACGTCCCGGAACCCATGCTCCTCGGCGAGTTCGGCGGCCGCGGCAATGCCGGCACGTGACGCGCCGGCACCGAGGGACGGGAGGGCGATGCCATAGTCCATCCGGCCATGCTAGCCAACAACGGCGGACCGGGCCCCGCGCGCGGGCCCAGGGTCGCATCGGCACGGCGCCCGCGGTCGCACTAACGTTTACGCGAACGTCAAGGTTCGCGGCTATACTCACGACGATGACCGCACCAGCCGCGCGGACGACCAGCGAGCCGCTCCTCAGGATCACCGAGGTGAGCGAGGACGTCGGCCTCACCACTCGAGCGATCCGCTACTACGAGGAGCTCGGGCTCCTGAAGCCCGCCGCCCGGTCGGACGGCGCCTACCGCCTCTATGACGCCGACGACGTCGAACGCCTCCGGTTCATCCGCGGCCTCCGCGACGATGCCGGGTTCAGCCTGGCCGAGATCGGCCGCCTCCTCGAGGACGAGGAGGCACGCGCCCGCAATCGCGACGCGTTCCGGGTGACGACGGACCCGGCGCAGCAGCGCGAGATCCTGGCCGACGCGATCGCCCGCATCGACCGCCAGATCGGGACGCTCCGGGAGAAGGCCGCCAAGCTCGAGGGCATGATCGCCGAGGCCGCCGGACGCCGCCGCCACCTCGAACGGCACCTCGAGGACCTCGACGCTGGCCGGCCGCACCGCCATGTGGCCGACGCGTCCGGCTCGCCCGAGCTGACGGCGGGGGCCCGACCCGCACGATGACCCTCCATCGCCCGACCCTCGCCGCCATGGCCCAGTTCCGTGGGTGGCGGGCCCTTCGGCACCGGAACTACCGCCTGTTCATCGGCGGGCAGGCCGTGTCGCTCATCGGCACGTGGATGCAGTCGGTGGCCCAGGGCTGGCTCGTGCTCCAGGTCACCGGCGACCCGTTCTGGCTGGGCGTGGTGGCCGCGGCGCAGTTCGGTCCGGTCCTCGTCCTCGGTCTCTTCGGCGGCGTGATCGCGGACAGCCTGCCGAAGCGGCGGACGCTCATCGTCACGCAGACGGTGGCCATGGTGCTCGCGCTCATCCTCTTCGCGCTGACGGCCGCCGGCTCGGTCCAGATCGCGCACGTGATGGTGCTCGCGCTGGCCCTCGGCTGCACCAATGCCGTGGACATGCCGACCCGTCAATCCTTCGCCGTGGAGATGGTGGGACGCGAGGACATCGGGAACGCCGTGGCGCTCAACTCGGCCATCTTCAACGGCGCCCGGATCGTCGGACCGGCGGCAGCCGGGCTCACGATCGGGGCGTTCGGGATCTCGAGCGCCTTCCTCATCAACGCCCTCAGCTTCCTCGCGGTGATCGCGGCGTACGTCGCGATGGACGCCCGCGCGCTTGCCTCGCCGCCGACGCTCGGACGGCCGACCTCCGTGCGCGGCGTGTTCGACCACCTCGGGACGGGGATCGCCTACGTCCGCACGACGCCGGCCGTGTTCGTCCCGATCCTCGTCATCGGGCTCGTGTCCACGTTCGGGATGAACTTCAACGTGCTCGTCCCGGCACTCGCCCGCGACGTGCTGGGCGTGGGCGCGACCGGGTTCGGGTTCCTCATGGCCGCGATGGGCGTGGGGTCGTTCGGGGCAGCCATCTCCATCGCGTTCGGGCGGCGCGCGCGGCCGATGTTGATCGGGGCCGGGACGGTCCTCCTCGGCGCGGCCGAGGTGCTCCTCGCGACCGGCATCCCATACAGCCTGGCCCTCGTCGCGCTCTTCCTCGCGGGCCTGGGTGCGATCTCGATGGCCGCCACGGCGAACACGGCCATCCAGCTGACGGTGCCCGACGCGTTGCGCGGCCGGGTGATGAGCGTGTACACGACGGTCTTTGCGGGCTCGACGCCCATCGGCGGGCTGATCATCGGCGCGGTGGCCTCGAGCGCCGGCGTTCCTGCGGCGTTCGCCGTGGGCGGCGCCCTCAGCATCCTCGTCGGAGTCGGGGCGATCGCGTGGTACCGGCGCGCAGGGCGGATCGGGCCGCCGGCCGCGGCCGAGTCGGCGGTCAGCGCCGCGCCGGACGATACGGGAGCGCCAGCAGCGCCAGAAGCGGTTCGCCCGTCGACTGCTCGAGGCTGACCCGGCCGTCCCGCTGCGTGATTCGCACGGTGATGTCGTCGCGGCGCGGGTGGTTCGGATCGTAGAGGTGGATCGTCGCCAGGGCGGCGTCGGCCTCGTAGCCATAGGCCATCACCTGGTGGTTCGCGGTCAGCCCCAGCGGGTGCAGGGTGGGCGATCGGACGAGCCCGACCATCGCCGGCCG
>CAZVDO010000026.1:17866-19930 GCA_964625345.1 uncultured Anaerolinea sp.
TCAGCCCCAGCGGGTGCAGGGTGGGCGATCGGACGAGCCCGACCATCGCCGGCCGGCCTTCGTCGAGGCGTCGCCGGACGGCCATCCACTCGCGAAGCTGGGCCGCGGCTGACCAACGGCCGACGGCCAGGCGAGCGGCGGCCAGCCAGAAACGCGCCGGGACGATGCCACCCTCGAGCGAATCGAACTGCCGCCGCGCGATCTCGCGGAAGAGCGACGATCCATCGGCTGGGGGCTCCGGATCCGCGGGCAGGTCGCTTCCCGCGAGGAACCGGTCCGCGGCGACGAAGCACATGCCGCCGCACAGGCCCTCCGCCACCTCACCGATCCCCAGCCGCACGTAGCGCGCCTCCCAGCGGAACGCCGGCCCCGGCGGCCAGCGGTTGGCGAACGCGAAGCCGGCCACCGATGGGCGGAACCCGGGAACCTCGGCGGAGCGCATGGCCGGAACGGTAGCGCAGGTACCATCCGGCGCATGTCCGAACCCTCGACCGACCCGGCGGCCGGATCCGCTCCCGTCGAACACCGCCACACGAACCGCCTCGCGGCCGAGACGAGCCCCTACCTGCTCCAGCACGCCCACAACCCCGTCGACTGGTACCCGTGGGGCCCGGAGGCCCTCGAACGGGCTCGCGAGCTGGACCGTCCGATCTTCCTCTCGATCGGGTACGCGGCCTGCCACTGGTGCCATGTCATGGAGCGCGAATCCTTCGAGGACGAGGCGACCGCCGCCGTGCTCAACGACCGGTTCGTCGCCATCAAGGTGGATCGCGAGGAGCGCCCGGACCTCGACGGCATCTACATGGCCGCGGTCCAGGCGATGACGGGCGGCGGCGGCTGGCCGATGTCGGTCTTCCTCACGCCGGACGGGCGCCCGTTCTACGGCGGAACCTACTTCCCCCCGGAACCGCGCCACGGCCTGCCCAGCTTCCGCCAGGTCCTTGACGGCGTGGCGCGGGCCTGGGCGGAGGACCGCGGCAGCGTGGACGGCGCGGGAGCCCGTCTCGTCGCGGCGCTGGCCGAACAGTCGCGGGTCCCGGCGACCGACGACGCGCCGACGGAGGCGCTCCTCCACGCGGCCGTCGGCCTGATCGAGCGCGGCGTGGACCAGCGGCACGGCGGGTGGGGCCAGGCGCCGAAGTTCCCGCAGCCGATGACCATCGAGTTCCTGCTGCGCCGGGTCGAGGCGACGGGGGACACACGCGCCGAGGCCATGGTCCGCGGGGCCTTGGACGCGATGGCCGACGGCGGCATCCACGACCAGCTCGGTGGTGGCTTCCACCGCTATGCGACTGACGCCGCATGGCTGGTGCCGCACTTCGAGCAGATGCTCTACGACAACGCGCAGCTCGCGCGCGTGTACCTGGACGCCTGGTCCGTGCTCGGTGAGCGCCGCTGGCTCGAGGTCGGACGCGGCACGCTCGACTTCATGGTCCGCGAGCTGCGCACGACCGACGGCGCCTTCGCGGCGAGCCTGGATGCCGACACGGAGGGCCACGAGGGCGCGACCTTCACCTGGCGGGCCGATGAGGTCGTCGGGGTCCTGGGGGCCGACGGGGCGCTGTTCAGCGCCGCCTACGGCGTGCGGCCCGAGGGCAACTGGGAAGGCGTCACGATCCTCTCGCGGGTCGGGAGCGATGCGATCCTGGCCGGCCTCTTCGGCCTGTCGCCATCCGAGGTCGCCGAACGCCTGCGGGACGCCCGCGCCCGGCTCCTGGCCGCCCGCGAGGCGCGCGCCCAGCCCGGGCGCGACGACAAGGCGATCGCCGCCTGGAACGGACTCGCGATCGCCGCGCTTGCCGAGGGCGGCAGGAGGCTTGCCCTGGCCCCGGACGCGTCGAGCGACCCGGTGCGCGGGGTCGATGGGGAGGAACGCGCCGCCGGCCGCACGTACATCGCCGCCGCCGAGCGAGCCGCCGCGGTGATCGTGGACGGGCTCATCGACGCCGAGGGGCGCCTGCATCGGTCCTGGAAGGACGGCCGGGCGACGCGCGACGGCGTGCTCGAGGACTACGCCGCGCTCGGCTCGGGGCTCCTCTCCCTGTACGAGGCCACCGGCAACGA
>CAZVDO010000026.1:20030-26556 GCA_964625345.1 uncultured Anaerolinea sp.
ACTACGCCGCGCTCGGCTCGGGGCTCCTCTCCCTGTACGAGGCCACCGGCAACGAGCGCTGGTTCGAGGTTGCCCAACGCCTTGGCGCCCGCATCCACGCCCAGTTCGCGGACCCCGACGGCGGGTTCTTCGATACGCCGGCGGACGGTGAGCGGCTCATCACCCGTCCGAAGGACGTCCAGGACAACGCCACGCCGTCGGGCAACGCAGAGGCGGCGGTCTTCCTGCTCCGGCTCGCGGCCCTGACCGGCGATCCGCGGCATCGGGATGGGGTGGAGCGGGCGATCCGGACGATCACGCCGTTCGTGGATCGGTACCCGACCGCCTTCGCCCGCTGGCTCACGGCGATCGACCTTGCGCTTGGCGAGCTGACCGAGGTCGCCATCGTCGGGGGTGCCGACGATCCTGCGACCGAGGACCTGCGGCGGGCGGCGCAGGCCGGTCCCGTGAACCGGCGAGTGGTCGCCTGGAGCCCGTCGCTCGCGCCCGGTCCCGTGCCCCTGCTCGCGGGTCGGGTCCGCATGGGAGCGGCCTCGACCGCCTACGTGTGCCGCGACTTCGCCTGTCGGCTGCCCGTCACCGACGCCGAAGCGCTCCGCGCCGAGCTCGCGGTTGCCGAGGCGCGAGCCGGGTGATCGCTCCCGCCCGCCCGGCGTCCACCCTGGTCCTGCTCCGGCCCGGGCCGGAGGGTCTCGAGGTCCTGCTCACCCGGCGCCCGGCGAGCATGGCGTTCGGGCCACGGATCCACGTCTTCCCCGGGGGACGGGTCGAGTCCGAGGACCAGGACGACGCGGGATGGCGCGCCCGCGGGCTGGCGCCGCGGTCCGCAGCCGCGGCGCTCGGCGGCGACCTCGAGCCATCGATGGCGATCGGCTACCACGTCGCCGCGATCCGCGAGACGTTCGAGGAAGTCGGCATCGAGGTCGCCGTGCCGCAGCTCGTGCCGATGACCCGCTGGGTGACGCCGATCAACCTCGAGCGCCGCTTCGACGTCCGGTTCTTCGGCGCCATCGTGCCCCCAGGGACCGATGTCGGTCCGCTCGCCGGCGAGGTCGACGCCGTCGCCTGGCTCACGCCACGGGCCGCCCTCGTCTCCGCCGCCCGCGGCGAGATCGAGCTCTGGCAGCCGACCTTCGTGACGCTCCAGCAGCTCCTCGGCGTTGCGGATGAGGCCGGCCTCCGCGCCGCCTTCGCGCCCGGCCCGGGTTCGCTCCGGGCCGAGATCCAACCGGGCCGCGGCGGGTCCATCGGGCCGGCCGCGGTCGAGATGCCATGGGCGGGCGGGATCCCGGGTCGCGTGACGCGCGGCTGGCTGGCCGGCGATCGCGAGCTCCTCCTCGTCAACGCCGCCGACCCGACCACTACGACGCTCGACGCCGTGCTCGCGTTCGTCGCTACGCGCGGCGCCCGGCTGGCGGGCGTGGTGATTCCCGGCCTGGAGCCCGAGCGCCACGCGGGCGTCGAGATGTTCGCCACCGGCCTGAACCTGCCCGTGGTGGCGCCGCGTGGGCGGGCCGCTGGCGCTCCGTACGCCGTCATCGAGGCGGACCACGACGCGAGGCCCCCGGTCGGCGACGCGGACCTCAGCCTCGAGGAGCTCCTCGCGGGGTAGTGGGCCCGCGGCCAGGCGTCCGGGAACGCCAGCGGTCGTGCCGGATCACGGGCTCAGCGTTCCTCGAACCACGCGCGGTGGGCCAGCAGCTGCACTGCGGCGACGGCGTGGGCCACGCCGAGGGCCAGCATCTCGGGCCGCTGGGCGGCCGCCAGCTCGACGACGGCGAACAGGGCGGCGAGGTTGACCGCGAGCAGCCAGCCGCGACGGGATGCCATGAGGACGCCCGCCGCGATGCCCATCAGGTACGCGATGACCGCGACGCCGACGATCGGTTCGCGGGCAGGCAGGCGTCCCGTGATCGCAAACTCGCCGATGGCGAGCTGCAGGAAGCCGGCAAGGCCGGCCCCGATCAGCACGGTCGCCGCTGCCGTCAGGCCGAGCGGGCGTGGCCGGCGCACGCTCGTCGCGCTCAAGGGCCGCGCAGCAGATGTCGCCGCGGGCGCCGGGTCAGGCGTGTGACGAGTCGTCGTCACCCTTGCGGATGTCGCGGACCTCATCCCGGGCCGCCTTGACGCCGCGCCCGAACACCCGACCGATTTCCGGCAGGGTCTTTGGCCCACGCGTCACGAGCGCGATGATCAGGACCACCAGGAGGACCACGAACAGATCGGGCATGGCGCGATGGTACCCGACCCGGCGAGCCCGCCCGCCGACCGGCACGCGGTCCCCCCACGAGCGCGCCCGGGGGCCAGGAGGCGGGACCGCGCGCCGCACCGACTCCCAGCATCCCGTGGGGTAACGTGCCACCCATGGGGACTGCCACTCCGTGAGCCGGAATCCAGGGCCCGACGCCGAATCCCACCCTGCCGAGGCCGACGACACGCGGCCCATCCTGGTGTTCGGTCCGTGGTCGCCGCGCTATGACCTCGGCCCGTCGCATCCCCTCACGCCGCGCCGGTTCGGGCCGGGCATCGAGCTCATTCGGGGTGCCCACGCCGCCGCCGGTGGGGGCGCGATCCGCGAGCTCGCCCCCGAGCCCGCGCCGGACGACCTGCTCGCGCTCGTCCACGACGCGGCGTACCTCGCCGCGGTGAAGCGCGCCGGCGACGATCCGTTCGGGGCGACGGCCGCCGGTCTCGGCCCGGGCGACACCCCGGCGTTCGCGGGCATGCACGAAGCGGCCGCAGCGGTCGCGGGCGGGAGTGTCGCTGCCGCCCGGGCCATCCTCGCGGGCAGCGCATCGCATGCCTTCCAGCCCGGCGGCGGACTCCACCATGCGATGCCGGGCCGCGCGTCCGGGTTCTGCGTCTACAACGATCCCGCCCTCGCCATCGCGGTGGCACGCCAGGCGGGGTTGCGGGTCCTGTACGTGGACCTCGATGTCCATCACGGCGACGGCGTGGAGGCCATGCACGGCGCCGATCCGGGTGTCCTCACGGTCTCGATCCACCAGTCGGGGCGGACGCTCTTTCCCGGCACCGGAGCGGTCCGCGACCTCGGCACCGGCGCCGCGGCGGGAACGGTGGTGAACCTCCCGGTCGAGCCTGGGACCGGCGAGCGCGGCTGGCTCGGAGCCATCCGGACCGTGCTCCCGGAGCTTGCGGCCTCGTTCGGGCCGGACCTCATCGTGTCGCAGCACGGTGCCGACACCCATGCCTGGGATCCACTGGCGAACCTGCGGGTCACGACGACGGCGATGGGCGAGGCGGCACGGCTCGTCCACGACCTTGCGCACCGGGAGGCCGGGGGCCGGTGGCTGGCCACCGGGGGCGGCGGCTACGACCCCTACCGCGTGGTGCCCCGCACCTGGGCCCTCACCTGGCTGGCCGCCGCCCACCTCGACCCACCGGGGCCGACGCCGGCCGACTGGCGCACGCGATGGGAGGCCGAGGCCGACCGCTATGGCCAGGCGCCCCTGCCGGACTGGTTGGACGACGTCGCCAACGCCGGCCTGCCGCTGGACGGCGCCCAGGAGGTCGCGGAACGGATGGCATCCGAGACGGCCCGCCTGGTCCGCGAACTCACCGTCCCGGCGTTCGTTCGGGCGGCCACCGACCTGGGATGGGCCGATCCGGGCAGGACGATCGACGCCGGACCGGAGACCCCCGTGCCGTGGAGCGCTCGATCAACCGCCACGTCCGCCACCCCCGACGGTACTCCGACCATTCGAACGTCGGTCGGGCCCGCCGATTGGTCGGCCTGGCGGCTCGCGCCGCGCGTGCTCCCATCGGCAGCTCCGGACCGGGCGCAGGACCTCGTGGCCGCGGGACTCCGGGCCGGGGCGCGCGTCACGGCGGCGGTCGCAGGAGACGAGGTGGTCGGGGCCGCCGTGTCCGTGGCCGGCGCCGGCGGCGAGGCGCTGGTCGCGCTCGGCGTGGCGCCCGCGTATCGCCGGCGGGGCCTGGCGACCGAACTCCTGCGACGCCACGTCGCCGACGTCGAGGATCGCCGCATCGAGGCCCTGGTGACCGTGGCGGAGCGCGATCCGATCGAGCCGCTCGATCGCGACCTGCGCTCCGCCATCGTGCGGCGCCTGCTCGCCGGCGCCGGCTTCGCGATTGCGAGCGCCGGTGGTCCGCTCGGGTCGGCCGATCCCGGAGCGGTGCTCGCGGTCCGTGACGGAGGATCGACCCGCACCTGACGGCCCGCGCGGCCCTGGTGCCGATGTCCCGCCGCCGAGACCGGCGCCGCGACCGCCGACGCGCACCCCCTGGAATCGAACAACCCGGGCCCGAAGGCCCGGGTTGTTCTCGTGATCGCTGCGCGTCGAGGGGGGAGGGATCGGACGCGCCCCGATCGGAGATGGTCAGCCCGCTGGCATGCCAGCCGGGTGGGTGGCAACGCGCGCTCGCCACGGGGTTCCGAGCATCGGCAGGACGTACCGGTCGAGGCCGTAGTAGCCCGAGACGCGCCAGGCCAGGATGAGCCCGATCGCGAAGGTGAACAGGACCGGGTTCGTCGACGCAGAGCCGGCGAGCAGGAAGGACATGTTCATCAGGGCCCCGAAGAAGGCCGCGATGCCGGTCAGGCAGCCGACGACCAGCCCGACGCCCACCGCGAGCTCGCCGAATGCGATGAGCGGGGCGAACCAGGTGTACGCGTCGTTATTGAGCAGGAGGTTGATGAAGTCGCGGTACCACTCGAAGGAGATGGGCGGGCGACCCTGCTCCGGGATCGAGACCGCGTTGGTCCAGTAGCCCTTGAGCGCCGCGCCACCATCCAGCCAGCCGGTCCCGTTGATCTTGTGCAGGCTCGCCTCGATCCAGGAGAAGCCCAGGAACAGGCGGATCGGCAGCCAGAACAGTCCGGCCCGGGTGTTGCTGAACAGGAACCGTGCAAAGGCAGGTCCCTCGACTTCGACCACGTCTGCGTCGGCAGACTTCCGGTCGCTGAACAGGAGCGCGACCACCACGATCGCGAGGACCCAGAATGCGACCGTCACGATCGATCGGAGGCTGTCGCCACCGAGCGTCTCGGGTCGCACTTCCTCGACCGGGACCTCCATCCAGAGGACCAGGAGTGCCGCCAGGATTCCCAGCGGCGTGACCCACTTCCTGAAGCTCGACATCGCTCGCTTCCCTTCGCTGCTTGCCGTTGGCCAGCCGGGACGGCATACGGTTCGGGTTCGTGACTGGCCTTTCGTGGCTACCTTCGCGGATCGGCCGCGGGTGCGGGTAATGCCCGATGGCCCCTCCTGACGGGACCCATGGCCGGGTCCGCCGGGACCATGGTCACGTCCCGATGCCCCCGGTTGATGCGGCCCTCCTCGATTTTCCGACGCGTGGCAAGGCCCGCCCATCGCGGTGCATGCATGCACCCGTCTTGACCGTCGGTGCGACACTCGACGTCTCGCTTGCCTGCCGACCGAAGGAGTCCCCGATGCACCGCCGCCTTGCCGTCCTCGCGACGGTCGCGCTCGTCGCCATCCTGGTCCCGGGCGTCGTGGCGGCGCGACCGCAGCCGGCGGCGGCCGGCGCCCACGTGAATCCCGCGCTGGCGTTCTGGACTGCGGACCGCATCCGTGCGGCCATTCCGCGCGACGTGATCACGTTCGACGCGTCGGGACAGCCCGTGCCGGCGGGCCCGGGCGGCAACGCGGGCCGCGGTAAGCCCACCCCCCCACCACCGACCGACCCGCCCAGCGGCACGGTGACCGGGGCGTCGTGGACTGCCGGCGGTGATGTCGTCAACGGGACCGGCAAGGTCTTCTTCGTCCTCGGCGCGTTCCTCTATAGCTGCTCGGGTTCCATTGCCGCTGATTCCCGGACCGACTACGCGCTCGTGCTGACCGCGGGCCACTGCGTCATCGACAAGGGCAAGTTCGCCACCAACTGGGTCTTCATCCCGAACTACGACGCCATCTCCTCGACGTCCTTCACGGATTGCGTCAGTGGCTCGACGTACTGCTGGGCGGCCGACGGGTTGTTCGTGGACAAGGCGTTCGCGGACCAGAAGCGGTTCAACAACACCGCGGTCGTCAACGATTTCGCGTTCGCGGTCATCGGCCGAAGCGGACATGCGGGCACGCTCGATTCGACGATCGGTTCCTACCCGATTGCGTTCAGCGGACCGTCCGCCGGCGACGTGCTGTCCGCCTTCGGGTATCCGGCCGGGGCGCCCTACGACGGGACCGACCTCACGTATTGCAAGGGTCCGATCGGGACCGATCCGAACACGGGCAATGCGACCTGGTCCATGGCCTGCGACATGACGGGTGGCTCGTCGGGCGGCCCGTGGCTGTCTGGGACGGCGACGTCCTTCGGGAGCGCGACCCTTCGGTCCCTGAATTCGTATGGGTATTCGGGTGTCGCGAACATGTACGGACCGAAGTTCAACAGCTCCACCCAGGCGGTTTACAACGCCGCGAACAGCGGCACGACGAACACCATCGTCGCCACTCCCTAGTTCCGCCGGCGGGGCCGACGCCGGGGGCAAATCGAACATCTGGTCGAATACGATCGGGCGCGCTAC
>CAZVDO010000027.1:0-3047 GCA_964625345.1 uncultured Anaerolinea sp.
CCGTGGGTTCGAATCCCACCCTCTCCGCCAGCTGGAACCACACCCCAACCCGAGACCAAGCCTGGAGGCCTGCGACCCGATGATCCCGAACTGCACGCACTTCGACACCGGGGTCGAGGTCGAGGCGCCGCTCGACGTCTGCACCGTCTGCATCGAGATGGGGTCGACCTGGCACCACCTCCGCCAGTGCCTGGTGTGCGGGACCACGCGATGCTGCGACAACAGCCCCAACCGGCACATGACGGCGCACTACCACGCAGATGGGCATCCGATGATCCGCTCCGCCCAGCCCGGCGAGGACTGGCGCTGGTGCTACCCGGACGAGTACTTCTACGTCCCGGCACCCGGCGGTGGCTACGAGGTCGCCGAGGGCTGACGGCCGGGTCCGTGGGGACCGCCACCCGCCGGGTCGCGGGGCAGCCTAACCGCGGATCCCGGCGAGGATCGCCGCCGCCCCGTCGACCGACGCGAACGAGGACTGCGTTCCGGTCCGCGTGACGCTGTCCGAGGCACAGGCGATGCCGAGCCGCACCGCGTCCAGCTCGGACAGGCCGAGGCCGAGGCCGACCGCGAAGGCGCCGACGAATGCATCACCTGCCCCCGTCGTGTCGATCGCCTGCGTCCGCACGGCGGGCACGCTGGTCACGCTCCCGTCGCGCCCGACGAGCGCGGCGCCGCGGGACCCGAGCGTGACGACGAGTCGCGTCCTCGTCGCGGCGGCGTACGCGGCGAAGTCCGGTTCCGTGGCGGCCTCCGTTCCCGTCAGGACCCCGAATTCGACCTCGTTCGGAATGAGCCAGTCGGTGGCGGCCAGGAGCTCGGGCAGGATCGGTGCCGCGGGCGCGGGGTTCAGCACCGTCACGGCGCCGCGCGCCCGGGCCGCCGCGAATCCCGCCGCGGTGGCCGCCTGGGGGATCTCGAACTGGCCCACGCAGACGTCGATCCGGGGCTGGGCGGCAACGGCCGATGCGGCGTGCGCCGGCGTGACCAGGTCGTTGGCACCCGAGACCACGATGATCCGGTTCGTGCCGTCGGCCTCCACCCAGATCGGGGCGACCCCGCTCGAGCCGGCCACGCGCAGGACGCCACTCGCGTCGATGCCCTGGCCGGCGAAATTCTCGAGGGTCGTGGTCGCGTACAGGTCGTCGCCGAGCGCGCCCACGAAGGCCACCGACGCCCCGAGGCGCCGGGCCATGACCGCCTGGTTCGCGCCCTTGCCCCCGAATCCCGACTGGAATCGATCGCCCATGACGGTCTCGCCGGGACCGGGTGCCCGCTGGGCATAGGCGATGAGGTCGATGTTCATGCTCCCGACCACGACGATCGCCGGCATCGGCTCGTCCCTGTCCGTCACCCGTTCCTCCCGCACCGTGCCGACACGATACCGTGGCGGCATGCATCGCCGTCTCCCGGCCGTGATCGCGGCCGTCCTGCTCGCCGGATTCGCGGCGGCCTGCGCCCCCGTGGCGACGACGTTCGGGCCGGCCAAGCCGACGCCGCCCGGGGTGCACCGGGTCGCGATCGCGTACGACATCTCGGGGCGCGGGGACGGCGGCTTCAACGACCTCGCCTGGGCCGGCGCCAAGCGCTGGACGGACGAATCCGGTGCCGAGCTCGCCGAGGTCACGGCCAGGCCGGATGACACCGACGATGACCGCACCGAGCGCCTCCGACTCCTCGCAGGATCCGGCTTCGACGCGATCATCGCCGTCGGATTCACGTACGCCGCACCCCTCGAGACGGTCGCGCAGGCGTATCCACGCACGTTCTTCGCGATCGTCGACGATGGGACGGTCGACCTGCCCAACGTCTACGACATCGTCTTCGCCGAGCAGGAAGGCTCGTTCCTCGTGGGTGCGGCCGCGGCGCTGACGACCACCTCGGACCACGTCGGCTTCATCGGGGCGGTCCAGATCCCGCTCATCCAGAAGTTCGAGGCCGGCTACACGGCCGGTGTCCACCATGTCGACCCGGGCATCACCGTCGACGCGACGTACCTGAGCCAGCCGCCCGACTACTCCGGGTTCGGCGATCCGCCGCACGGCAAGGAAGCGGCCCTCGGGATGTACCAGAACGGCGTCGACGTCATCTTCGCGGCGGCGGGCGGCTCCGGTTCGGGGGTCCATGAGGCCGCCGCGGCGACCGGCCACTGGTCCATCGGGGTGGACGCCGACGAGTACCAGCTCCAGCCGACCGGCATCCGGGAGCACATCCTCACCTCGATGCTCAAGCGTTCCGATGTCGCCACGTACGCCTTCCTCACGGTGGCCGGGTCCCTCGTGCCGACGGTCGGCGGCGTGCACGTGTTCGGGCTGGCGAACGATGGCGTGGGCTACGCGACCTCCGGCGGGTTCGTGGACCCGATCCGGGCCGAGCTCGATGCGCTTGCCGCCCAGGTGATCGACGGCACGATCGTCGTCCCCGAGACGCCCTAGCCGCGGTGGCCGCCTCGCGAGGCCTGGAAGCCGCGCTCCTCGTCATCGGCGCCGCGCTCGGCCTCGGGCTCGGGCTCGCGGCCGTGATCCTCGCCCTGGTGGGCGTCGATCCTGTGGCCACCCTTGGTCGGGCGGTCTCGTACGGGCTCGAGCCGACGACGCTCGTCGCCGTGGCCAACAAGGCGATCCCCTATGCCCTCGCCGGATTCGCGGCCGCGATCGGGTTCCACCTCCGCCTGTTCAACATCGGGATCGACGGGCAATACCGTCTCGCCGCCTTCGCCGCGGCGGTCGTGGGCGCGGCGGTGGCCCTCCCGGCGGCCCTCCAGCTCGCGATCGTCGTGGGCGTCGCGCTCGCGGTCGGTGCCGCGTGGGCCGCGATTGCCGGCTGGCTGCAGGTGCGCCGCGGCGTCAACGTCGTGATCTCGACGATCATGCTCAACCAGGTGGCCACCGGGCTCATCGCCTGGTTGCTCGGCACCGGCCGGTTCGGCGTCATCGCCCCGGGCAGCAACAACCTCACGACGCCGCCGTTGGCGGTCTCGGCCTGGGTTCCGGGCCTGCCGACGCCGGCCGGCGATCTCAACGCCCTCGCCATCCTCGTGGTGGTCG
>CAZVDO010000027.1:3147-4426 GCA_964625345.1 uncultured Anaerolinea sp.
GGCCTGTCGGTGGCGATCCTCGGCCGGAATCACCCGATCGGGGTGATCGTCGCCGCGTTCGCCTGGGCGTTCGTGGAGCGCTCCGCACAGGTGCTCGACCTCGCCGGCGTGTCCCGCGAGGTCGTGGCGATCGTGCAGGCCGTGATCGTGCTGGGCGTCGTGGTGTCGGCCGAGCTCGTCGCCCGCCGATCCGCCCGGCGCGCGCGCGGTGCGGTGGCGCAGGCCGAAGGGGCGCCCGCGTGAGCGCCGTCGTCCACTCCGCCCGTCCATCCCCCCGTCCAGGCCTCGCCGTCGCCCGGGTAACGCTGGGCTTCGCCGCCCTCTCGCTCCTGAGCGGGGTCGTGTCCGCCCCGGACCTCTTCTCGCAGGGCGGCATCGCGGCGACGCTCCGGTTCGCGGTTCCGATCCTGCTGGCCGGCCTCGGGGCCGTGTGGGCGGAGCGCGCCGGGGTCGTCAACCTCGGGCTCGAGGGGATGATGGTCGCCGGAACGTGGTTCGGGGCGTGGGCCGCGATCTCGTGGGGCATCGGGCCGGGCATCGTGGCCGGCGTGGCCGCCGGCGCGGCGTTCGGCCTGGTCCACGCCCTCCTCGTGGTCGGTATCGGCATCGACCAGGCGATCTCCGGGCTCTCGCTCAACCTCCTCGCAGCGGGCCTGACGCGCTTCCTGGCCTCGGTCACCTTCGCGACGATGCCCGGCGGCTCCATCACGACGTCGCCCCCGGTTCCGCAGGTCGCCGCGGTATCGGTACCCGGTGCGGTGCCCCTGCTCGGCCCGGTCGAGGCGAGCGACGTCCCCGTCGTCGCCGATGCGGCGGCGCTGCTGCTCGGCATGCTCGCCGATGTCTCGGTGCTCACCGTGATCGCATTCGCCCTCGTCCCGCTCACCTGGTGGGTGCTGTGGCGGACGCCCCTCGGGCTGCGCATCCGAGCCGTCGGCGAGGCGCCCGACGCAGCCGACAGCCTGGGCGTCCGCCCGTGGGTGCATCGCGTGATCGCGGTCACCGTGAGCGGCGGGCTGTCCGGGTTGGCCGGGGTCTACCTCGTGACCGTCGCGTCGAGCGTGTACCGGGAGGGCCAGACGGCCGGCCGGGGGTTCATCGGCCTGGCCACCGTGATCTTCGGGAACTGGAACCCCTGGAGCGTGACGGTCGGGTCCCTGGTGTTCGGGTTCACCGATGCCCTCCGGACCCGCCAGGAAGCAACCGTCGGAGTCCTGTTGATCGCCCTCGGGGTCGCGCTCGTGGCGGTGGCCGTCCGACGGGTGGCGCGCCTCGGGAG
>CAZVDO010000027.1:4526-5988 GCA_964625345.1 uncultured Anaerolinea sp.
GTGCCGAAGTTCACCAGCGTCGACGCGTATCTGGCCGCACAGCCAGAGCCGCAGCGGACGGCCCTTGCCCGGCTGCGGTCGGTCGTGAAGGCGGCGGCGCCGCAGGCCATCGAGACCATCGCCTACGACATGCCGGCGTATCGACTCGGCGATCGCTTCCTGGTGTCGTTCGCCGGCTTCCGCCGACACTGCAGCCTCTTCCCGGCGAGCCGCCATGTCCAGGACGTGCTCGGCGACGAGGTCCGCCCGTACGTGGCAGGCAAGGGCACCTTCCAGTTCCGGCCCGACGCGCCCATGCCCGACGATCTCGTCCGGCGGATCGTGGGGCTGCGAATCGACGAAGTTGGCGACCAGCGGGCCGCCGCGGACGACGCTTGACGCTCCTGCACCCGGCCGCCTAGACTCGGCCCCCAACTGAAGACACGGCTGTGAACGGGACGAGTACCCGTCGAGCGTCGGCACAGAGATCCGGTGGCTGGTGCGAACCGGAGCGACGGCGGCGGCGAATGGACCCGGGAGCCTCCGGACCGAACGGCACGCGAGCGGGGAACCGCCCCCGATCCCAGTAGGCTCCGGCGCAGAGCGCCAGCGTTACCGGGCAGCGCCGATCGGCGAGGACGCGGATGCGACCATCGACCCGTCGGTCACGAGAGTGCGGCATCGCCGAATGAGGGTGGCACCGCGGAAGGCACGGCCTTTCGTCCCTGGGGACGAAGGTCGTTTCTTGATTCTCGGGCGGTCCCGCCCGATCGGGGCCAAACCGGAGGCGCACACGACGATGAACAGCAGCGCGGACCCGCTCAGCCTGGCCGAGGCGAAGCGGCACGCCTCGACCGCCGACACCGTGCTCCTGCGCGCCACCCGCCCGGCCGACCTCGAGACCCCGATCGGCGCCTTCCTGCGGCTCGACGACGGCACCACGCCGGCCTACCTCCTCGAATCCGTCGAGGGCGGGGAGCGCCTCGGGCGCTACTCCTTCCTCGGCGTGGGGCCCCGCCGCCTGCTGGAGGTTCGGGCCGGCCATGCCCGGATCCAGAACCGACCGGTCGGGGTCGTCGAGTACGCGCCGGACCTGCCGGTCCGCGTCGCGGAGGCAGCCGATCCACTGGCCGCGCTGCGTGCGTTCGTGCCCCGCCGGCGCGTGGCGCCGCGGGACGGGATGCCGCGCTTCACCGGCGGCGCGGTGGGCGCGCTGGCCTACGACGCCGTGTCGATCTTCGAGCCCTCGGTACCCCTTCCCGAAGCGGATCCGACCGGCGTGCCGACGGCGGCCTTCATCGAGACCGACCTCGTGCTCGTGTTCGACCACCTGACCCACACGCTCTCCGCGATCGCGTCGCTCCACTCCGAAGCGCCGGACTTCGAGGGTCGCTATCGGATCGCCGAGGCGGCGATCTTCGACGCCCTGGAGCGGACGGCCCGGCCGTCCGCATCCGAGCTGGCCGGCGCACCGGCCCGGCCG
>CAZVDO010000027.1:6088-12287 GCA_964625345.1 uncultured Anaerolinea sp.
GTGGCCAAGGACGCGATTGCCGCGGGCGAGGCCATCCAGGTCGTGCTGGCGCGTCGCCAGAGCTTCGACCTCCCGGTCGACCCGGCCACCGGCCGGCCGCTCGACGGCATCGGCCTGTACCGCTCCCTGCGCCGGGTGAACCCGTCGCCGTACCTGTTCTTCACCCGCGTCCCGGGGTTCGAGGTCGTCGGTGCGAGTCCCGAGCTGCTCGTCCAGCTCGACGGCGACAAGCTCACGACGCATCCCATCGCCGGCACGCGCCCCCGCGGCGCCGACGACCGGGAGGACCAGCTCCTCGCCGAGCAGCTCCAGCGCGACCCGAAGGAGCGGGCCGAGCACGTGATGCTCGTGGACCTCGGGCGCAACGACCTCGGCCGCGTGGCGCGGCCGGGAAGCGTGACCGTCAGCAAGTACATGGAGGTCGAGAAGTACAGCCACGTCCTCCACCTGGTGTCCCACGTCGAGGGCCGGCTTCGGTCGGACCTCGACGCGCTCGACGCCCTCCGCGCGGTCTTCCCGGCCGGCACGCTGTCGGGCGCGCCGAAGGTGCGGGCCATGCAGCTCATCGCCGCGGCCGAGCGGGAGCGCCGGGGCCTGTACGGTGGCGCCGTGGGCTACCTCGGCTACGACGGGAACATGGACACCGCGATCACGATCCGGAGCGCGGTCCTGAAGGACGGCCGGGCCCACATCCACACGGGCGCGGGGATCGTGGCGGGGAGCGTGCCGGAGAAGGAGTTCGAGGAGACCGAGCACAAGGCCGCCGCCCTGCGCCGGGCCATCGAGCTGGCAGCGGGTGCTGGCGCGGGTCGGATGCGAGCGGCCGACCGGGAGGCGACGACCGCATGATCCTCGTGATCGACAACTACGACAGCTTCACGTTCAACCTCGTGCAGGCGCTCCAGGCGGCGGGAGCCCAGGTCACCGTGCTCCGCAACGACGCGATCGACCGAGCCGGCGTGGAAGCGCTCGCCGCCGACCCGGCGGCGGAGCTGCGCGGGATTGTCATCTCGCCGGGACCCGGCGACCCCGACGATGCGGGCGTCTCGATGGATGCGATCCGGGTCGCCGCGGCCCGCGAGATCCCGGTGCTCGGGGTGTGCCTGGGGATGCAGTCGATGGCGGCGGCCTGGGGCGCGAGCATCGTCCGGGCGCCGACCCTCGTCCATGGCGAGGCCTCCGAGGTGACCCACGACGGCGCCGGGCTCCTGGCCGGCATGCCGCCGAGCTTCATGGCCGCCCGCTATCACTCGCTGGCCATCGATCCCGAGACGCTCCCGGCCGACTTCCGCGTGACCGCGATGTCGGAAGTGGACCGCGTGATCATGGGAATCCGCCACGTGGCCCTGCCGCTCGAGGGCGTCCAGTTCCACCCCGAGAGCGTGCTGACACCCCAGGGTCCGCACCTGCTCGCGAACTTCCTGCGCCAGGCCGGCGAGGGCGAGGCCGCGCTGCTCGACGATCGGACCGGGTCGTTCGCGACTGCGGGCCTCGGGGAGGGGGAGCCATGAGCGACGCCGTTCGGGCGGCCCTCGCCGCGGTGATCGACGGCCGCACCCTCGACGTGGAGGAGGCCCGCCTCGCGATGGGCTCGGTCATGGACGGCGAGGCCACGCCGGCCCAGCTCGCCGCGCTCCTCGTGGCGCTCCGGATGCGGGGCGAGACGGTGGATGAGCTGGCTGGTTTCGCCACGGCCATGCGGGAGCGGGTGCTCCGCGTCGAGGCGCCCGCCGGTGCGATCGATGTCGTGGGGACCGGAGGCGACGGCTCGGGCACGTTCAACATCTCCACGACGGCAGCCCTCGTCGTGGCCGCGGCCGGCGTACCCGTGGCCAAGCACGGCAACCGGGCCATGACCTCGCGATCGGGCGCCGCGGACGTGCTCGACGCGCTTGGCGTGCGGATCGACCACGACGCGGCATCGGCCGCCGCAGAGCTGCGCGCCCTCGGGTTCGCGTTCCTCTTCGCGCCCGGCTTCCACCCCGCCATGCGCCACGCCGGCCCGACCCGCCGGGAGATCGGCGTGCGGACCGCGTTCAACCTCCTCGGGCCGCTGACCAATCCCGCCGGCGCCCGGCGCGCCCTGCTGGGCGTCGGCGACGCCACGGCGGCCCCGCGGATCGCCGAAGTCGCGCAACGGCTCGGGACCGAGCGGACGCTCGTCGTCCACGGGCGAGGCGTGGACGAACTCCCGCTCGACGGCACGGGGGTGATCCGCGATGTCACCCAGGACGGGATCGCCGTGCATACCGTCGATCCGGGCGCCCTCGGCCTGCGCGCCGCCCCGACCTCCGACCTCGCGGGCGGCTCCGCGGAGGACAACGCCGGCATCACGATCACCATCCTCGAAGGGCGGGGCGATGCTCGCCGGGACGTGGTCCTGCTCAACGCCGGTGCCGCGTTCCTGGCGGCCGGGCGCGTCCCCGACCTGAGTGCCGGCATCGCGCTCGCCGCCGAGACGATCGACGCGGGGCGCGCCCGTGAGCTGCTCGAGCGGCTCCGTGATTCGCGGCGGGCACACGAGGCCGCCCTGGCCGCGACGCCCGTGGAGGGCGGCTGATGGCCGTCGTGGCCCGCGCGGCAGGATCCGGCACGGCACGCCCGGCGCGCGCCACGCGGGCGGGCGTCGTGGCCGAGATCGTGGCGCGGCGCCGGGTGGACATCGCGGCCGCGCTCGCCGGGGTCGACCGGGCCGAGCTGCGGCGCCGGCTTCGCGCGGCCCCTCCGCCCCGGGCGATCGCCGAGCGCCTGGCGGCGCCCGGACTTCACCTCATCGCCGAGATCAAGCGCGCCTCGCCATCGGCCGGCGCCATCGCCCCCGAGGCCGAGGACATCGTCGCCCGGGCCCAGGCGTACGAGCGCGGGGGCGCAGCAGCCATCTCGGTCCTGTGCGAGCCGCACTGGTTCCGGGGGTCGCTCGAGGACGTGACCGCGATCCGGGGTGCCGTTTCGGTGCCCGTGCTCGCCAAGGAGTTCGTCGTCGATGGACGGCACCTCGAGCTCATTCGCGCGGCGGGCGCGGACCTCGTCCTGCTCCTCGCGGTTCAGCATCCCGGCCGCCGGCTGGGGCGCCTGGTCGCCCGCGCTCGCGCCCTCGGGCTCGAGCCGCTCGTGGAGGCCCACGACGAGCGCGAGCTCGAGGCGGTCCTCGCGACGTCGGCGAGGATCGTCGGGCTCAACAACCGGGACCTGCGATCCCTGGACGTGGATCCGGAGCGCGCTGCACGGCTGCGCGAGCTCGTGCCCGAGGATCGGCTCGTCATCGCCGAATCCGGGGTCCGCGAGCCCGCGACGGTCCGGGGGTGGAGGGCGCTGGGGTTCGACGGCGCGCTCATCGGCGAGGCGCTCGTGCGTGCCGGAGACCCGGAAGCTGCGGCTCGCTCATTCGTCGAGGCGGGTCGCGCACCCGCCGACCCGGCCAATCGCGATCGCGTGCCCTACGTGAAGATCTGTGGCGTGACCGACGCCGCGGGGATCGAGGCTGCCGTGCGGTCCGGGGCCGATGCGGTCGGGCTCAACCTCGTGCCCGGGACGCCCCGCTGCCTCGAGCTTCGGGAGGCAGTCGCCCTGGCCGCGCACCTGCGACGAATCACGCCGCCGGCCACGCGTCCCGCCGTCGTGCCCATCACGGTGGACGGCTCGGTCGAGGACCTCGATGCCATCGGGGACGCGCTCGATGCCACGGCGATCCAGCTCAACGGCGATGAGCCGGCGTCGACGGTCGCGCGGCTGCGTCGACCCGCCTGGAAGGTCGTGCACGTCGCGCCCGATGGGGGTGACGTGGAAGCTGCGGCGGCCGCCACGATCGCGCGGGCGCGGGCATACGTCCACGCCGGGGTGTCGCGGATCCTGCTCGATACGGCCGGGGGTCCGCATCCCGGCGGCACCGGCGTGCGCGCCGACGCGGCCGTGGCCGCGCTCGTGGCTCGCGAACTCCCGGTCGTGCTCGCCGGCGGCCTGCACCCCGGCAACGTCGGCTCGGCCCTCCGGGCGGCTCCGGTCGTCGGCGTGGATGTCGCCTCCGGCGTCGAGGCGACCCGCGTCCCCGGTCGGCGCCCGCTCAAGGATCCCCTGCGGGTGGCCCTCTTCACCAAGCGGGCACGCGCCGCACGGATTGACCGTCCCAACCTCGCCAGCCGCCCGACCCCGGTCCATCCCGGGCTCGTCGAGGCGGACGCGCACGGCCGATGGGGGATGGAGCGGGACTTCGGGGGCCGGTATGTGCCCGAGACGCTCATGGGCGCCCTCGCGGCCCTCGAAGTCGCCTACGACGCGATCCGCCACGATCCGCGTTTCTGGGCGGAGCTCCGCGAACTCCTGGAGCGGTTCGCCGGACGCCCGACGGCCCTCTACCGCGCCGACCGGCTCGCGTGGGCGGCCCGCGCCGAGGCCGCCCGCCTGCGCCCGGATCGCGCCGCGTCGCTGCCCCGGATCCGGCTGTACCTGAAGCGCGAGGACCTCGCCCACACCGGCGCCCACAAGATCAACAACGCCCTCGGCCAGGCGCTCCTCACCCGGCGGCTCGGCAAGTCCCGGGTCATCGCCGAAACCGGGGCCGGCCAGCACGGCGTCGCGACCGCCACGGCCTGCGCGCTCCTCGGGCTGCCGTGCGTCGTGTTCATGGGCGAGGAGGACATCCAGCGTCAAGCCCCGAATGTCCTGCGCATGCGGGCGCTGGGCGCCGAGGTCCGCTCCGTCACGTCCGGGACCGCCACGCTCAAGGATGCGGTCAACGAGGCCATGCGCGACTGGGTGACCAACGTCGAGACCACCCACTACGTGCTCGGGTCCGCCATGGGCCCCCACCCCTACCCGACGATCGTGCGGGACCTCCAGCGCCGGATCGGCGACGAGGCCGCGGTCCAGCTCCGCGACGCCGAGGGACGGCTCCCGGACCTCGCCCTCGCCTGCGTCGGCGGCGGCTCGAACGCGATCGGGCTCCTGGCCCGGTTCATCGGCGAGCCGTCGGTGCGGCTCGCGGTGGCGGAAGCCGCTGGCGACGGCGTGGAGACGGGCCGCCACGCGGCGGCGATTGCCGGAGGCACGCCCGGCATCCTCCACGGGTCGCGCTCGCTCATGCTCCAGGATCGGGACGGCCAGGTCGTCGAGGCCCACTCGGCATCGGCCGGGCTCGACTACCCGGGCGTCGGTCCGCAGCTCGCGGCCCTCGCCGAAGGTGGCCGGCTCGAGATCGCGACGGCAACGGATCGGGAGGCGATCGCGGCGATGCGGGCGACCACCCGGACCGAGGGCATCCTCCCGGCGCTCGAGACCGCCCATGCGGTGGCGGCGCTGCCGAAGCTGCTCGCCGGTCTCCAGGGATCCGGTGCCCCGCTGCCCGATGGTGCGCTCGTGCTCCTCGGGTTCTCGGGCCGCGGCGACAAGGACATGGCCGCGCTCGAGCGCTTCGCCGATGTGGACGCCTGGGAGAGCGCCCGGTGAGCCCGACGAACCGGATCGCGCGCGGGGGAGCCGCATGACCGCATCGACCGCGCCGGTCACGACGGCGCCGCCGTCGACGAACGCCACGCCGGGCGCCGGGCGGATCGCCACCGCGTTCGCGAGGGCCAGGGCAGAGGGCCGGATGGCCCTGGTCCCGTACGTGGTGGCGGGGTACCCCACCGAGGACGGTTCCTTCGCGGCGGCAATGGCGGCGATCGACGCGGGTGCGGACCTGCTCGAGGTCGGCCTCCCGTACTCGGACCCGCTCGCAGACGGCGCCACGCTCCAGCGAGCGTCCCACGCTGCGCTCCAGGCCGGCGCGACCCTCGATCGGTCGCTGGCGCTGCTCGCCCGGATCGCCGCCGCCCGCCCCGGCGTACCGCTCGTCCCGATGGGCTACGCCAACCAGCTCATCGGGGGTGGCGACGGTCGTGAGCGCGCACGCGCGCTCGCGGCGGCGGGCGCGTCCGGCATCATCGTGGCGGACCTCACCCCGGACGAGGGCGCCCCGTTCGAGGCGGTCGCGGCGGATGCCGGCCTCGCGGTGGTCTACCTCGTTGCCCCGACCACGGCGCCGGATCGCCGAGCGGTCATCGCCGCCCGCAGCGGCGGATTCCTCTACTGCGTGAGCCTGGTCGGCGTCACCGGCGCGCGGGCGACGCTCCCGCCGACGGTGCGCCGCCTGGTCGCCGACGTAAGGGCCGCCTCGCCCGTCCCGGTCGCCGTCGGGTTCGGCGTCTCGAAGCCGGCCCACGTC
>CAZVDO010000027.1:12387-22463 GCA_964625345.1 uncultured Anaerolinea sp.
CCACGCCCCGGCGGACGTTCGCCGTGGCCGTCGACTGGCCCGGCCTTGCCCGGGCAGGCAAGACGGCCGAACACGCACTCGAGGCGCTCCTTGCCCAGGCGCCGCGCTATGCGCCGATCGGCGGGCCTGCCTTCATCGATGCCCTGGAGCTGGTCCAGGTGGAGGTGATCGAGGGCAACGCCACGACGGAGTTCGGGGCCCCGGGTCGCGTGACCGATGCCGACCGTCGGCCGCTCGATGCGGTCGAGGCCGCCCGTCGCGCCGACCTCGTCGCAGGCGCGTGGGACTACCTCGACGTCACGGTGACCGCGGCACCCGCCGAACTTCGAAAAGGCCCGCGCGGCGGCGGACGCGACACCGCGAAGATGCTCGACCACGTCCTGATGGCCGAGCATGCCTATGCCCGCGAGATGGGGATCAGGATCGGGGCGCCGGACGCGGCAGACCGAACGTCGATCGAGGCCGTACGGGCGGCCATGCTCGACGTCCTCAGGCGACCGTCCGACGGCACTCCGCTCGCCGGCAAGCGCTGGACGACGCGCTATGCGGCGATGCGGATCGCGTGGCACGTCCTCGATCACGCCTGGGAGATCGAGGACCGCACGGAGCCCGCCGGCTCCTGATCCGGCCGGTCAGCCGGTGGGCCCCAACCCGATGGCCTCGGCCGCGCGTCGCCGGACCTCCGCCGCCGAGGCACCCGCAGCGAGCAGCTCCCGGATCCCGGTCGCGCCGTCGGACTTCGAGAGCTTCGAGCCGTCGGATCGGCGGATGAGGGGATGGTGGAGGAACCGCGGGGGCGTGGGGCGGCCGATGAGCCGCCCGAGCCGGACCTGGGCCGGCGTGGCGTCGACCAGGTCCTCGCCGCGGATGACGAGATCGATATGGTGACGCGCATCGTCGACGACCACGCAGAAGGGGTACGTCCAGTTGCCGTGGCGGTCCCGGATGGGGAGGTCGCCGTCCCGGCTCGGCACGCCCGACCGCGGCCCGACGAGCACGTCGTCCCAGCGCTCCTCGCCGCCGCCCAGCGCCACGCGCCAGGCCATCTGGTCCGTGGCTCGCGGCAGGTCGCGACCGGCGCACCCGCCGGGGCATCCCGGGCCGGTCCAGGGCCGGCCATGCGCGCTCCGCCACGCGGCGAACGTGCCCCGCGAGCAGTCGCAGGCATACACGTGCGTCTCGCGCTCGAGCAGGGCCAGCGCCGTCGCATACGCCCCGTCGTTGTCCGACTGCCGGTACGCCGACGGTCTGCCGTTCCGCAGCTCGCCAGGGGGCGGTTCGTCCGCACGGAAGCCAAGCGCGTCGAGGTCGTCGAGGAGTGCTGCCTCGTACGCGGGCCGGCAGCGCTGGCGATCGTGATCCTCGATGCGCAGGATCACGCTGCCACGGCGGGACCTCGCCACACCCCACACCACGAGGGCGTTCGCCACGTGCCCGAGGTGCAGGTAGCCCGTCGGAGCCGGAGCGAAGCGCGTGCGCAGGCCCGCCGGCAGCGTCGCGATCGCGGCCTGGAGCCGGGCGCCGAACGACCCCGGTTCAGTCGCCGTCGGACGCCTCGGAAGGCGCGCCGGTCCGCGCGCGCCGCCGGTCCTCGGCCTCGAGCGCGCGCGTTGCCGCGAACAGGCGCCGGTACAGGGCGATCACGTCGGCCTGGGGCATGGGGCCGACGTTGGCCATCGCCACCCGGAGCAGGACCTCGCGCTCCCGGTCGATGTCCCGGATTCCCCGCCGACCCGCCGCGGCCTTGGCCCGACCGACGTCGCGGGCCAGTGCTGCCCGCTCGTTGAGGAGCGCCACGATTCGGCGGTCGAGGGCGTCGATGCGCCGCCGGAGCCGGCGCAGCTCGACCGTCTCGACGATGCGTCGCTCAGCCACCGTCGTCTCCGTGGCGCCGTGCAATCTCCTCGAGGGCCAGGTGATAGCCCCGCGCCCCCTGCCCGACGATCGAGACGAGGGCGATGTCGGCCAGGAAGTTGACGTGCCGGAACGCCTCGCGCGTGGATGGATCCGACAGGTGGACCTCGATGAACGGGCGCTCCACCCCCAGCAGGGCGTCGCGAAGCGCCACCGACGTGTGGGTCAGCCCGCCGGCGTTCACGATCGCCACGTCGAAATTGCGCTCGTGGAGCCGGTCGATGAGGACGCCCTCGTGGTTGGACTGCAGGAAGTCGACTTCGAGGCCGAGCTCGGCGGCCCGCGCGGCGATGCCCGCGTGGATCTCGTCGAGGGTTTCCCGTCCGTAAATGTGGGGTTCCCGCGACCCGAGCAGGTTGAGGTTCGGTCCCTGGAGGACGAGCACGCGGGTCATGCCGTGGCTCCGACCGCGTCCGGCAGCAGGAGCCCGGCCGCGACCGCCTCCACCAGCTCGGCGGGAATGTCGTCCCGGACCACGTGCCCACGCTCGGTCGGGAGCACCCAGCGCAGGTGGCCCGCGCGATGCTTCTTGTCGGCACCGAGCGGGCCGAGGACCGCCTCGAGCCGGTAGGGGAGGAGCCCGGGCGCCAGTCCGAGGACGTCGAGCAGCCGCTCGATCCGGCCCGCTCGCTCGGCGGGCGTCACGCCGGCCGCCACGCCAATTCGGCACGCGGCCCGGAGGCCGTAGGCCACCGCCTCGCCGTGGCGGAGCGCATCGAACCCGCCCGCCGCCTCGAACGCATGCCCGAGCGAGTGCCCGAGGTTGAGCGAGATTCGCACGGCCGCCTCGCGTTCGTCTGCGGCCACGACCTCCACTTTCGCCCAGGCGCAGCGCTCCACGAGCTCCGCGACGGACCCGTCGGCGACGGCCCCGGGATCACCGGCGGCGATCGCCGCGCCGCGGGTCTCGAGCAATTCGAACAGCCGCTCGTCGCCGAGGGCCGCCATCTTGACGGCCTCGCCGAGCGCCGCCCGCCGCTCCCGTTCCGGCAGGGACTCGAGGAAGGCGACGTCGATCACGACCGCGGCGGGCTGGTGGAACGCCCCGACCAGGTTCTTGCCCTCGGGCAGGTCCACGCCGGTCTTGCCGCCGATCGAGCTGTCGATCTGCGCGACGAGGGTGGTCGGGACCTGGACGAAGGGAATGCCCCGCAGGTACGTCGCCGCGACGAATCCCGCGGTGTCGCCGAGCGCACCGCCGCCGACCGCGAGGATCGGCTCGCCCCGCTCCACGCGCAGCCGCGCCAGCTCCCGTGCCGCGGCCTCGACCACCGCGAGCGTCTTGGCCGCCTCGCCCTGTGGCAGCTCGATCAGCTCGAGCGGGAGTCCGGCCGCCTCGAGCCCGGCCCGGACCGCCCTGCCGACGGCTCGCCACGCCCCGGGCTCCGTGATGACGACCGCACGCCGGGCGCCGAGCCGCTCCAGCTCCGCCGCGGCGGCCGACCCGCCGATCCCCTCGCCGAGCACGATCCGGCCGATGGTCGTGTCCGCAGCCAGGAGCGTGGTGGGGGTGCCACGAACGCCCGCTCCTGCCGGACGGCCACGGGCCAGCGCGGCCGCGGCCTCGGCGACGAGCGCGTCCACCGCGTCGACCACCGAGGCGACCTCGGCCATGCCGGCCACCCGGACGGCGGGCGCATAGAACCGGCCGCGCGCCGCGATGAGGTCCCGGAGGGTCCGGATCGGGTCCCGACCCTTGATGAGCGGCCGCACGTTCGGGCTGCGCCGCAGGCGCTGGGCGAGGACCTCGGGCCGTCCGTCGAGCCACACCAGGGCGCGCCCGCGGTAGAGCTGCCAGCGATTGCGGGGGTCCACGATGGCGCCCCCGCCGGGGGCGATGACGCGCCGGACCGCGGGCTCGGTGTCCGGATCGCCGAGCCCGGCGATCGCCGCCCGCTCCCGCTCCCGGAACCCCGCCTCGCCCTCGTCCTCGAAGATCTCGGGGATGCGGGCTCCGGCCTCGCGCTCGATGATCTCGTCGAGGTCGATGAAGCTCGCCCCGTGCCGGCCCGCCAGTCGTCGTCCGACGACGCTCTTGCCGCTGCCCGGGAGCCCGATGAGGACGACGTCCATGCGCGGGCCTAGTCGTCGCCGCCGGAGCCGGCCTCGTCGCCACCCGGCGCGGCGGGGCGCCCGCCGATCATCGGCGGCGGGGGCGTGGTCGCCATCCGCCGACGGTGCGCATCCATGCGCTCGCGGACGACATCCATCCGGTCGCCGCCGAGGGTTTCGGCCACGAAGCGCGCCAGGGTGAGCATCACCATCGCCTCGCCGATCACGCCGGCCGCCGGCACCACGCTGATGTCGCTCCGCTCGTAATGCGCCTTGTCGACCGGCTTGCCGGTGATGAGGTCGGCCGAGGGCAGCGGCCGGGCCAGCGTGGAGATCGGCTTCACCGCGCCACGCACGACGATCGGCTCGCCGTTCGTGATCCCGCCGGTGAGGCCGCCCGCGTTGTTCGTCCGGTGGATCCAGGTGCCTTCCTCGGAGCGGCCGTCGATGATGTCGTGGACGTTGGAGCCGAAGCGACCGGTCTGCCCGAATCCGAGTCCGATCTCCACGCCCTTGACGCTGTTGATGCTCATCACGGCGGCCGCGAGCGCGGCATCGAGCCGGCGATCCCACTGCACGTACGAGCCGAGGCCGATCGGTGCCCCATGGACCACGACCTCGAACACGCCTCCGACGGTGTTGCCGGCGGACCGAGCCTCGTCGATGCGGGCGATCATCCGCTCCTCGGCATCCGGGTCCGGGCAGCGCAGCGGTGTGGTCTCGGCCTCCTCGCGCGACCGCGTCGCCCTCGCCGGATCGAAGGCCACGCCTCCGACCTCGGCGGTGAACGACCAGACCTCGATGCCCAGCTCGGCGAGGTAGGCGCGGGCGACCGCTCCCGCGGCGACGCGCGCGGCCGTCTCGCGCGCAGAGGCACGCTCGAGCACGTTGCGGACGTCCGAGAAGCCGTACTTGAGTGCGCCCGCGAGGTCCGCGTGGCCGGGTCGCACGCGGGTGACCGGGGTGGCCCGCTTGTTGCCCTCGGCCACGGCAGCGCGGAGCGTCGCCGCCTCCTCGTCGGTGAGGGCGCCGGACTGCATGACGGTGCCCCAGTTCTCCCAGTCGCGGTTCCGGACGAGCAGGTGGATCGGCGACCCGAGCGTGAGGCCGTGCCGCACCCCGGACATGATCTCGGCCCGGTCCGTCTCGATGGCCTGCCGGGCGCCCCGGCCATAGCCGCGCTGGCGGCGTGCGAGGTCGATTGACAGCGTCTCGGCGTCGATCGCCAGGCCGGCCGGGACGCCCTCGATCGTCATGCCCAGGGTGGGACCGTGGGATTCGCCCGAGGTCAGGAACCGGAAGGCCGTCATCGCGGCGTCAGGCCACCGGCGCGTCGGCGACCGGATCGTCGCCCGCGGGCTCGCCCTCAGCCGAGCGCAGGCCGCCGGCTCGGGCGGCTGCGAGTGCCTCGCCCATGACGTCGAGCGGGGGCTGCTGGCCGGTCCAGAGCGTGAAGGAGGCGGCGCCCTGGTGGAGCAGCATCGTCTCGCCGTCGCGCACGGTGCAGCCTGCCGCGGCGGCGTCCCGCAGGAGACGAGTGCGGTTGTAGATCAGGTCGAGCACGAGCAGGTCGGGCGGCAGGATCTCGGCAGGCACCGGGCTCTCATCGTTCGTCAGCCCGATCGAGGTCGCGTTGACCAGGACCCGGGTCTTGGCCAGTTCGGCCTCGAGGATCGATTCGTGCCAGGGCATGGCCCGGAGGTCCATGTGCGCCGCGCTCCGTCCGAAGTGCTTGACCAGGCCCTCCGCACGATGGAGGTGTCGATTGAAGACCACGACGCGCTGGAAGCCCTCGCGGATGAGCCCGAAGACCACCGCGCGGGCCCCGCCGCCGGCGCCGAGCACCACGGCCTGCCGGGGCATCTTGGCCCGGCCCACGAGGTTGTCGAGTGCCGCCGCGAACCCGGGCACGTCCGTGTTGTGCCCCACGAGGCGCCGGCCCTCGCGCGTGATCGTGTTGACGGCGCCCGTCGCCTGGGCCTCCTCGGTGAGGCGGTCGACCATCGGGACGACCCGCTCCTTGTGGGGGATCGTCACGTTCGCGCCCAGGAAGTCGTTGCCGCGAAGCTCCTCCACGGCGTCCGGCAGGGCGATCGGCGCCCGGTCCCAGAGCTCGTAACGCGCATCGATTCCGCGGGCGTCGAAGGCGGCCTGCTGCATCGCGCCCGAGAGCGAGTGCGCGACCGGGTGCCCGATGAGAACCACCCGCTTCGTCATGCTCGGATCCTTTCGAGGTCGTTGAAGAAGGCCGGATAGGAAATGGCGGCGCTGGCCGGCCGGTCGATCGAGGTCTCCCCGGACGCCAGCAGGCCGGCGATCGCAAAGGTCATGGCCACGCGATGGTCGTCGAGGGACGCGGTGGGTGCGCCGTGGAGGGGCGTCGGCCCGTCGATGCGCAGGTCGTCCCCCTCGATCGCGACGTCCGCACCGAGCGCCGCGAGGCCGGCGGCGATCCCGGCCAGCCGGTCCGATTCCTTGTGCCGCAGTTCGCCGGCTCCGCGGAACCAGGATCGGCCCCGGGCCTGGGTGGCCGCCAGGGCGAGGACCGGGATCTCGTCGATGGCGCTCGCCACGTCGGAGGGGCCGGCGTCGAGTGCCTCGAGGTCCGCGGTACGGACGACGAGGTCGGCGATCGGCTCGCCGACGCCCCCGGCATCGGCCGGCCCGGAGCCCGCGGCGGGCGCTTCGTCGATCTTCGCGCCCATCCGGCGCAGCAGGTCGATCACCGCCCGACGGGTCGGGTTCACGCCGACCCCGTCGATCCGGAGCTCGGCATCCGGGTGGATGGAGCCGGCAACGAGCCAGAAGGCGGCCGCGGACGGGTCGCCGGGGATCCGCTCGTCGATCGCTCGCACCGTCGCACCTCCCTCGACCTCGATCACGGCCCCGTCCCCGTCCCGTTCGGACCGGATCGCCACCCCTCGCGCACGCAACATGCGCTCGGTGTGATCGCGCGTCGCGATCCGCTCGCGGACGATCGTCGCGCTGTCCGCCGCCAGCCCCGCCAGCAGGATCGACGACTTCACCTGGGCCGACGGGACCGGGGTCGTCCAGTCGATGGACCGGAGGCGGGCGCGCCCGGTCACGGTGAGCGGTGGGAGGGAATCGTCACGGGCGATGATCGTCGCGCCCATCGCGCGCAACGGCTCGATGATACGGGCCATGGGTCGGCCCCGCAACGAGGCGTCGCCGTCCAGGGTGGCCGTCACCGGGGTCCCGGCGAGGATCCCGGCGAAGAGGCGAAGGCTCGTCCCGGAGTTGCCGCAATCGAGCGCGAGCGGGCCAATCCCGCGGGCCGGCAGGGCGCCACGGAGGCCGGCCCGACCCGGCGACACGACCCGATACGAAGCCCCTCCGTCGTCGGCCATCTCCCGCTCGACGGTGGCGCCCAGCGCCGCGACGATGCCTGCCGTCGAGCGGACATCCGCGCCGTCGCCTGCGCCGGAGATCCGGCTCTCGCCCTCGGCGAGCAGCGCCAGCATGAGCGCGCGATGGCTGATCGACTTGTCGCCGGGCACGCGGAGCCGGCCGCGCAGGCGCGCGGCGAGCTGGATCAGGGCAGGCCGGGCGACCTCGGAGTGGACCATCGGCTCAATGCTTCGCCAGGCCGCCGCCGACCCCGAGCCCGGGGCCGACCTCCACGGGATCGCCGTGGAGCGGCCGCACGTGCTCGTGCACCGGGAGGAGGGCCGCCATGAGGTCCGCGAACTGGGCGAGGTCAAGCTGCTGCTCGGCGTCGGAGAGGGCACCCTCGGGCTGCGGATGCACCTCGACCATGATCCCGTCCGCGCCCACCGCCACGCCCCCGATGGAGAGCGGCTTCACGAGCCAGCGCTTGCCGGTCGCGTGACTCGGGTCGACGATCACCGGAAGGTGCGTGAGGTGGTGGAGGAGGGGCACCGCGCCGAGGTCGAGGGTGTTGCGGGTGTAGGTCTCGAAGGTCCGGATGCCGCGCTCGCACAGGATCACGTTGGGATTGCCGGCCGCGACGATGTACTCGGCCGCCATGAGCAGTTCCTCGATCGTGGCCCCGAATCCGCGTTTGAGCATCACGGGGCGCGCCACCCTGCCCGCCGCGTTCAGGAGCGAGTAGTTCTGCATGTTCCGGGCGCCGATCTGGAGGATGTCGGCGTACTCCGCGACGATGTCCACCTGGGCCGGCTCCATCACCTCCGTGATCGTGGGCAGGCCGGTCCGATCGCGCGCCTCCGCGAGATAGCGGAGGGCCTCCACGCCGAGCCCCTGGAAGCTGTAGGGACTGGTGCGCGGCTTGAACGCGCCGCCCCGGATCACGGTGGCCCCGGCCGCCTTGACGGCATCCGCGGTCTCCAGCAGCTGGTCGCGACTCTCCACCGAGCATGGACCGGCCATGACGGTCAGGCTGCCGTCGCCGATCACCGCGTCGAGCACCCGGACCACGGTGTCCTCCGGGTGGAACTCGCGGGACGTGAGCTTGAAGGGCCGGGAGATCGGCGTGATCGATTCGACGCCGGGCAGAGCGCCGAGCCGGCTCATGAGCTCCTGGCGGCGCGGACCGACCTCGCCCACCACGGCGATCACCGTGCGGTCGGCGCCCACGTGGTCATACGGGGTCATCCCCTCGCCGAGGATCTGGCTCTTCACCCCGAGCACCTCCGCCTCGCTGGCGGTGCGGGCCATGACGACGAACATCGGGCGCCTTCCTCATCGCGGCGTTCGACCGGAAACAAAAAAGCAGAGGTGCTGCACCTCTGCTCGCTCCCGGCACGACGCATGCCTCCGGCCTCGGGCCGGAAACGATCATGCCGGGTCGGTAAACCAATACGTGCGGGTCATCGGAATGGCGACGGTACGCGAGCCCGCCCGTCGATGTCAACCGCGCCGAGCCCGTGATAGCCTAGCGCCGCCGCGGAACGGAGAGGTCGCATAGAGGCCTAGTGCGGCGGTTTGCTAAACCGTTGAGTGGGGTAACCTGCTCCGAGGGTTCGAATCCCTCCCTCTCCGCCAGCATTCCTGCCGGCACGCGTGCGCCCGTAGCTCAGTGGATAGAGCGTCAGGTTGCGGACCTGAAGGTCGTGAGTTCGAGTCTCGCCGGGCGCGCCAATCCCCCCGAAATCGATGGTCAGTGCTGGCCGTGGACCACCGCGTGCCCGCGACCGCGCCCAATCAGCCATCGGTTGACCGGGTAGGTGATGAACCAGGCGACCACGAACCCGCCGGCCAGGGCCGCCCAGAAGAGCGCGTCCCCGAGGCCGGCGGCCATCGCCCCCGGGACCACGAGGATCGTCGCGTTGTCGACCGCCTCCATGACCGTGATCGAGACCGTGTCCGAGGCGAACGCGAGGCCCAGGGCCGAGCGGAGCGTCCGACCTGCCCGCAGGAGCGGCCACATCGTGAGGCTGTAGCCGAAGACGAACGCGAGCGCGATCGACAGCACGAACGAGGGGCCCTGCGACAGGCCAACGACACCGGAGATGGCCATCCCGGTCACCTCGCCGATCGCGCAGCCCGTCAGGCAGTGGGTGGTGGCCTGGCGTGCCAGGCGCGACACGTCGCCCGGCGACGGCCCTTCGGGCGGATGCATGGCGGTGGAGGGCGTGTCGGCGTTCGTGTGTCCTGCGTGTCCGTGCATGCCCCGAGCCTATCCCGAACCGCAATCCGGAGCCACTCCCGCGCGCGGTACCCTGCCCGTAGATGAGCGAGCCCTTCCCGCATCTCCGGCTCCGGGCGCCGTCCCCGGACCTCCTCGAGCTCCCGTGGGAGGAGCCACTCGCCGACTGGTCCGCGGCGCGCCTCCCGTTCCGTGACCTGCCCGTCGGCCCCTCGCGCCACCTGGTTCGGTTCCTCGACCTCGATGGCGGGCTCGTGGCGCTCAAGGAGGAGCCCATCGGCGTGGCCGAGCGCGAATACGCCATCCTGCGCCACCTCGAGGAGGAGGCGATGCCGGCTGTCCGGCCGATGGGCATCGCCGCCGACCCGGTCCGCGGCAATGCCATCCTGCTGACGCGCTACCTGCGCAATTCGCTCCAGTACCGCCTGCTGCTGGCGCGCGTCCCGCCGGGTCCTGGCTACCTGCGCGACCAGCTCCTCGACGCGATGGCGGGACTGCTCGTCGAGCTCCACCGGGGCGG
>CAZVDO010000027.1:22563-26296 GCA_964625345.1 uncultured Anaerolinea sp.
GCCGACGATCGCTTCGCGATGGCCGCGCGCGTGCGGCGCCTCAACGACCTCGGGTTTGCCGTCGACGAACTGGTCCTCGAGCCCGGAGGCGAGGGTCGGGTCCGCGTCAGGGTGGCGGTCACGAACCGCCGGTTCCACGCGGCCGAGTTCGAGCGCCTCACCGGCATCCGCGCGCTCGAGGGCCAGGCCCGCCTCCTGCTCAACGATCTGCGCGAGTACGGGGCCTGGATGGCCAACGATTCCGGGGTCCCCGTGACCCCGTCCGAGGCCGCTCGCCGCTGGCTCGCCGCGGTGTACGAGCCGACGATTGCCCGTCTTGGGGAGCGAACCGGCCCGCCGGCGGATCCAGTCCAGGCCTATTGCGACGTCCTCGAAACCAAGTGGCTCCTCTCCGAACGTGAGCGTCGCGACGTCGGGCTCCAGGCGGCCATCGCCGCCTACCTCGCCGCCCAATCGTGATCCGGGGCCGTCCCGGCCGGAGCGTCGCCCAGCGCCCGGGCCAGAGCGAACCCGGCGGCGAGCCGCCCGGCGTCCCCGAACGGCTGCTGGGCGCCGACGCGCTCGGCGACACGCTCGCCCGCTTCGTGGCTGCGGTGGCGCCGGCCGTGCTCGTCGAGGGCTGGGCGACCGTGGAACTCGATCGTGCGGTCGCGGACGTGGCCGCCTCGCTCGCGGACCGGCACGGCCCGGCCACCCCGTCGGTTCACGACGCCGCGCCCGACTCGCTGCTCGGGGCCTTCGCGCGGCGACTCGACTGGCCCGACGGGCAGGCGCTCGTCATCCTCGAGCCGTCCACCGAGGGCCGGCTCGCCGCCGCCCTCGCTCGCCGAGGCGAAGGTCGTGCGGCGCTCTACGCGGTCGGTGCCGGCGCCTGGGGGCGCCTGCTGGCTGCCGGGTTCACACTGTCGACCCAAGCGGATGGGCCCCTCGGCCCCGCGCGGCTCGTCGTCGGCGGACCCCGGTGGGGCCCGTTCCTAGTGGCGGTCGAGCCCGCCTGACACACTGGGCGCAACGGATCGGGCGGGCCGCCCGGTCGATCCACGCGGGAGGACGAGATGCGAGTCGGGTTCGTCGGGCTGGGAACGATGGGCGGGGCGATGGCCGCCAACGTCGCGCGCGCAGGCCACGCCGTCGTCGCCTGGAACCGGACGCCGGGACGCGCTGCGCACCTCGCCGACCTCGGGGTCACCCTCGTCGAGCGCCCGTCCGACGTGGCTGCTGCGTCCGACGTCGTGATCACGATCGTGTCGGACACGCCCGACGTGGAGGCCGTGCTGTTCGGGTCCGAGGGCGTGGCCGATGGGGCGGCGGCGGGCACGCTCGTGGTCGACATGTCGACGATCTCGCCCTCATCGACGCGTGACTTCGCGGCCCGCCTCGCCGCACGCGGTGTGGCGATGCTCGACGCGCCGGTCTCGGGCGGGAGCGAGGGCGCGAAGCACGGCACGCTCACCATCTTCGTGGGGGGTGACGCCGACGACCTGGCGCGTGCCCGCCCGGTCCTCGAGGCCATGGGCAGCACCATCACCCACATGGGCCCGATCGGATCCGGACAGGCGGTCAAGGCGGTCAACCAGGTGATCCTGGCCGGGGCCTACCTCGGCGTCGCCGAGGGCATCGTGCTTGCGATCAAGGCCGGGCTGGACGTGGAGCAGGCCGTCGCCGCGCTGTCCGGCGGCGCCGCCCAGTCGTGGGTCCTCGCGAATCGGAGCGGCCGGATGATCGAGAACGACTATCCGCTCGGGTTCCGGGTCGCGCTCCATCGCAAGGACCTCGGGATCGCGCTGCAGCTGGCCCGCGAGACCGGGGCGAGCCTGCCGATCGCGGCCCTGTGCGAGCAGCTGGAGGCGGGCTTGATCGGTCGCGGCCACGCCGACGACGACATGTCCGCCGTGGCCCGGGCGATCCGCGAGCTGTCCGGGCTCCCCGGCTGACGACGCGGGCGCACCGCGACGCGACGAACCGAGACTCGCCCGGGCCGCGTCAGTCGAGGCCCACCAGGAGCATCGGCTCGCCCAACTTGCGGTCGTAACGCGGGCGGAACCGCTCGACGTTGTACATCTCCTCCACGTTGACCCGGCGCGCCGCGACGCCCGTCGACTGCAGGTCCACGTACGCGTACTTGCCGTCGCGGATGGCGACCATCTGGCCGAACACCCCGTCCGAGACCAGATCCATCGCCACGTTGGCGAAGGTCGAGGCGACCATCTGGTCGAGGGCATCGGGCTGCCCGGACCGGAGGTCGTAGGTCAGCTCGATGGCCAGGGACTCGATGCCGGTCCGGCCGGTGAGCTCCGCGGCCAGCGCCTCGCCCACGTTCGCCTTGTGCCGGTGCCCGAACGCGTCGGCCGGCCCGTACTCGGGGATGTCGGCGCCCTCCCAGATCGCGCCCTCGGCGGTGACCACGATGGCGTACCGGCTGGGGGACGCCCGGTGGTCGTCGGCGACGATCTCGGCGAGGTGCCCGACGTCGTAGCGGATCTCCGGGATCACACAGCGGGCCGATGTCACGTAGGCGGAGAAGAGCGCCGAGAAGCCGGCGTCGCGGCCGAAGATCCGGAAGACGCCGATCCGCTCGTGGCTCCCGAGGGTGGTCCGCTGGCGATCGATGAGCTCCTTCGCCCGGGTGATCGCCGAGGAGAAGCCGATGCAGTACTCCGTGCCCGGGGCGTCGTTATCCATCGTCTTGGGGATCGCCACCAGGGGCACGCCGTGACCCGCCAGGATGCGGGCGAAGGAGAGCGTGTCGTCGCCGCCGATGGCCACGAGGACGTCGATGCCGAGGGCCTCGATGTGCTCCATCACGAGCGGGGTCAGGTCGAAGCGGTCCTCGCCGATCTGGAACGACGAGGCCCTGTCCGGCGCGAGCCAGGTCGGCAGGGAGGCGGCAGGCATCTTGGCGGGATTCGTGCGGGACGTGTGGAGGACGGTCCCGCCAGTCCGGTCGATCGCGCGCGTGTTGGACCGATCGAGGCGGCGGAGGTACTCCGGATCGAGCGTCGAGCCGGGCTGGACGTGGGTGAGTCCCTCCCAGCCGCGCCGGATGCCGAGCACTTCGGCGCCGAGCTCGCTCGCGCGGTAGGTCACGCTCTTGATCACCGAGTTGAGGCCGGGCACGTCGCCGCCGCCGGTGAGGATGCCGATGCGTCGCGGGGTGGTCATGGCGGTGAATCGTAGCGCCACGTCGGGGATGGCGGGGCCGCCCGCCCGCGTATCATCGGCGGCATGAACTACGAGCTCTTCATGGGCGAGGCCCTCGCCGAGGCCCGCGCGGCGGCCGCCCGCGGCGAACGGCCGAGCGCGGCGGTCGCCGTCTTCGGCGAGGCCATGGTCGCGCGAGCGCATGACCGGGTGGCGGAGACGAGCGACCCCACCGCCCACGCGGTCATCACCGCCCTCCGGGAGGCCGCGCGGCGCCTCGGGACCACCCGCCTCGAGGACGTCACGATCTTCGCCACCACGGAACCCTGCGCGATGTGCGTCGGGGCGATGCTCAACGCCGACGTCGATGCCCTCGTCTTCGCGGCCCCGAATCGCGCGATCGGCGCCGCGGGCGGGGCCGTGCAGCTGGCGGATCACCCGGGCCTCGGACGCCGGCTCAAGGTCGTCAGCGGCATTCGCCGGGACGAGGCCGAGGAGCTCCTCGCCGCGCACGCCGGCGCCTGAAGCCGGGCCGCCCGCGAGCGGTCCGAACGGGACCCTCTGCTATCCTCTCGCGCGGAGAGGTGTCCGA
>CAZVDO010000028.1:0-18896 GCA_964625345.1 uncultured Anaerolinea sp.
CGGCCGGATCGAGCAGCTCAAGGACGTGATCTCCGTGTCCCGCGACCTCGGCTGAGCGACCTCGGCGCTCGTCCTGCCGGTGGCCCGCTAGACTCAGGCCGATGCCGACCTTCCGGGCCCCGCGCGGCACGCGCGACCTCCTGCCGCCCGATGCCGCCCGATTCCACGGCCTGGGCGACCTCGCCCGGTCGCTGACCGATCGCTACGGCTACCGACCGATCGAGACGCCGGTCTTCGAGCAGGCGGCCGTGTTCGAGCGCGGGATCGGCGAGGTCACCGACGTGGTGGAGAAGGAGCTCTTCCGGATTGCGCCGCGCTCCGAGGAGGCCGAATCGTGGGCGCTTCGCCCCGAGCCCACGGCGGGCATCGTGCGGGCGTACGTGCAGCACGGGATGCAGACCCAGCCGCAGCCGGTTCGCCTCACGACGATCGGGCCGATGTTCCGCTACGACCGGCCGCAGGCGGGCCGGTATCGCCAGTTCTGGCAGTTCGATGTCGAGGCCATCGGCGACTCGGGCCCCGCGATCGACGCCGAGGTCATCGAGCTCGGCCATCGGTTCTACGCGGAGGCCGGGGTGACCGGCGTCGAGGTGCTGATCAACTCCATCGGCGACGCGGCCTGCCGCCCGGCCTACCTCGCCGCGCTCGTGGCCTACTACGAGGCGCACGCCGCGGCCCTCCCGGAGGCCGAGCGTGATCGGCTGGCCCGGAATCCACTCCGGCTCCTCGATTCGAAGCATCCCGCGATGGCCGACGTGAACCGCGATGCGCCACGGATCACCGATCACCTGTGCCCGGCGTGCGCGACGCACTTCGACGCCGTGCGCGCCCACCTCGATGCACTGGGCGTGCCCTACCGGATCGCGCCGGGCCTGGTGCGCGGCCTCGACTACTACACGCGCACCGCGTTCGAGTACTACGTGGCCGGCCGCGAGGGCCAGCAGCAGGCGCTCGGCGGCGGAGGCCGCTACGACGGCCTCGTGGAACTGCTCGGCGGGCGCCCGACGCCGGGGATCGGGTTCGGGCTGGGACTCGATCGCGTCGCCCTGGTGCTCGAAGCCCAGGGCGCTGCGCTCGGCGACGGCGACGCCCCGCCCGATGCCGTGGTCGTGTCGGCCGATCCGGCCGCGTCCGTGGAGCGCCTGCGCATCGCGACGCTCCTCCGCGCGGCCGGGCTGCGCGCGCGTGCCGATCTCGGCGCACGGAAACTCGGACGGCAGCTCGAAGCCGCCGGACGGGACGGCGCGCACTTCGCGGTGATCCTCGGCGATGAACTGGCGTCAGGGCAGGTGCAACTCCGGGACCTGCCGGCGGGGACGCAGCGCGCCGTAGCCGTGGACGACCTGGCCCGTGAGCTTGCGCGCGCGGCGCGGTCGCACCATCACGGCACGCCGGCCGACTGACGCCGGGGCCGGGCCGTCGGGTCAGTAGCTCAGGACGCGATCCGCGGCGAATGCCAGGTCCACGAGGGTGTCCGGGGGCGCCATGACCACCGGGAGGTCGCCGAGGCTCGCCGCATCGAGGCCGCGGGCCTTGCTCGACATCCCGGAGGCATGGATCGTGACGCCGGCCGCGACGAGCGCGTCCACGTGCTCGCGCAGGCTGCCGGTCCCGATGCCCTGGCCGGCGTCGAGCGTCGCCGGCCGGAGGATGGCGACCCCGTCGCCGGCGATGAACAGGTCCACCGTGTGGCCCTTCGCCACGGCCGTCCGCGCGACCAGCAAGGCGAGCGCGGCACGCGTCGGGTTCTCGGGGCCCGTGGCGAGATGGACGAGCAGTCGGCCCATGGATCCCTCCTTGCGGCACGAATCGAGGACCCGTGCACTCCGTCCCCCGGGTGGCCCGGCTACGATACGGCAGCCATGACTGCCGATCACCTCGTCACGCCCTATCGCAGCCACACCTGCGGCGCGCTGCGCGCCGCCGACGCCGGCGCATCCGTGCGCCTTGCCGGCTGGGTCCATCGGCGGCGCGACCACGGCCAGCTCATCTTCCTCGACATCCGCGACCGGTACGGGATCACCCAGGTCGTCATCGACGCGACGGACGCGCCGGGCGCCCACGAGGCAGCCTCCCGCGTGCGGAACGAATTCGTGGTCGCCGTCGAGGGCGTGGTGGCCCCCCGGCTTGCCGGCACCGAGAACGCCCGGCTCGCGACCGGGGCCATCGAGGTCCGGGGCTCGAGCCTGGTCATCCTCAACGAGGCGCGGACGCCGCCGTTCTACATCAACGAACCCGACGCACCCGTTGACGAGGCGCTCCGGCTGAAGTACCGCTACCTGGACCTCCGACGCGAGCCGATGGCCGAGCGCCTGCTCCTGCGAAGCCGGCTCGTCCAGGCGATTCGCGAGGTCCACCACGCCGCGGACTTCGTCGAGGTGGAGACCCCGAACCTGATCAAGAGCACGCCCGAGGGCGCCCGCGACTTCATCGTGCCGTCGCGGCTGCAGCCCGGCAGCGTGTACGCCCTGCCCCAGAGCCCGCAGCAGCTCAAGCAGCTCCTCATGGTTGCCGGGGTTGACCGGTACTTCCAGATCGCCCGGTGCTTCCGTGACGAGGACCTCCGGGGGGATCGCCAGCCGGAGTTCACGCAGCTCGACGTCGAGATGAGCTTCGTCGACGAGGCCGCGGTCATGGACTTCATCGAGGCGATGGTGATCCAGGTCTCGAAGGCCGTCGTGCCGGACCGGCCGCTCCAGCAGGTTCCGTTCCCCCGGTTCACGTTCGCCGAGGCCATGGAGCGCTTCGGGTCGGACAAGCCGGACCTGCGGTTCGGCATGGAGCTCGTCGACCTCGCGCCGGTGATCCCGGTCGTGGACGGGGCCGCCGGCTCGGGCTTCCGTGTCTTCGACGACGCCCTTGCGGGTGGGGGCCGGGTCAAGGCGATTGCCGTGCCGGGACTGGCGGATGCACCGCGCTCCCGGCTCGACGAGCTGACCGAACGCGCTCGGCGCTTCGGGGCGCGGGGGCTGGCCCACCTCGCCGTCGGGTCCGAGGGCGCCGTCAAGGGCCCGATCGTGAAGTTCCTCGGCGAGGATCTCGCCGAGCGCCTCGCCGCGGCCGCCGGGGCGACTCGCGGCGACCTGGTGCTCATCGTGGCCGACGCGCCCGCCACGACCAACGACGTCCTGGGCCGCCTTCGGGTGGAGCTGGGCGCCGCGCTGGGGCTCGCCGACCCCCATGTCCTCGCGTACTGCTGGGTGCACCGCTTCCCCATGTACCAGTGGGACGCCGACGGCGCCCGCTGGGACGCCACGCACAATCCGTTCTCGGGCGTCATCCCGGAGGACGAGGCGCTCCTGACGACGACGAGCGGGGACCTGTCCGTACCCAGCCCGGGAGATCCTGCCGGCCGGGCCCGGGCCATGCAGTACGACATCGCGCTCAACGGCTGGGAGCTCGGCGGCGGGAGCGTCCGCATCTGGCGGAAGGACCTGCTCGAGCGGAGCTTCGCGCTCCAGGGCTACAGCCTCGACCGTATGCGCGCGATGTTCGGGGCGATGCTCGAGGCGTTCGAGTACGGCGCTCCGCCGCACGGGGGCATCGCGCTCGGGATCGACCGGTGGGCGGCCCTCTTCGCGCACCAGACGAACATTCGCGAGGTCATGGCCTTCCCGAAGACCCAGTCCGGCGGGGACCTCATGCTCGAGGCACCGTCGGAGCCGGATCCCACGCAGTACGCGGACCTGGGCCTGCGATTCGTCGGCGCTCCGGACCCGCAGACGGACTGACGGGCGCCACGTGACCGACGCGCCGAGGCCGACCGAGGATCCCGGGGGCTCGGGAGCCGCGTCGCCCGACGCCTCGAAGCCGACCGCCCCGGCCGCGCCCCAGCCGCCCCCGTACGGCTCGATCATCGAGCGCTATCGCGGCACCCAGTGGCAATCCCCGGAGCCGCTGCGCCCGCCGCTCCGACCACATCGAGAGCCACCGATCGTGCTCATCGCGGTGCTGCTGCTGGTCGTCGGTGGGCTCGGCGCCGCGGTCTGGCTGGCCCAGTCGCGGCCTCCGAGCGGTCCGGACATCCTCCCACCCGGCCCGCAGGTGACGGCCAGGGTGCCCGATTCGATCCGCATCCTCGACCGGTTCTGGAGCGTCGTCAGGGCTCCTGACTTCAGCTACCACCTCGAGGCCACGACCGAGGCGATGAGTGCGCCCTCCGGCAGCGCGGTCCCGTCGATCGATCGGACGTTCACGCTCTCGCTCGATGTCGCGGGCGACGACTTCCAGGGCACGTCGGGCGGGGGTGAGAGCGGGGGCGTCTCGGACATCGTGCGGGTCGACGGGGTCGTCTACGTCCGGCCACCCGGCGGCGACTGGATCTTCGTGCGAACGCGGTTCGAGCCGCTCCGGCAGGTGCCGTTCGCCGGACTGGAGGGCCGCCGCGAGCTTGCGTACGACGCGGCGCTCACCGAGGGCGGACAGGTGCGACACCGTCTCGTGACCACCGATTTCTACGCGCCGAGCGTGGCTCGGATGCTCGCGATCGCCGACTTCCCGCTCCACCCGGACTCGGTGCGGCTCGAGGTGATCGTCGATGACAACGGCGTTCCCCTGCGCGCCACGTTCACCTGCGTCGTCAAGGAGAGCCTCGTGGATGCCATCCCGCCGTTCCAGGGATCGGCAACGTACGTCTACACGAATGTCGGGGAGCACGTGGACGTCGTGGCCCCCGTTCCGTGACCGGCCGGCCCGGGATTCGGCGGCCGCGACGGCGCGGGCCTTCGGTTTGACGCCTCCCGCCCCGCAGAGCCGGCCGTGATTGCGCGCATCGCCGAGCTGTATGACGGCGTTGCCAGGCGGCCGCGCCTCGCTGCGCTGGCCGGCGCCCTGTGCATCGCGTTCTCCGGGATCTTCTACCGCTTTGCCGAGGTCTCGCCCTCGACGGTCACGTTCTTCCGGTGCCTGTATGGGCTGCCGGTCCTGGTCCTCGTGGCCTGGCTCGAGCAGCGTCGCCACGGGCCGCTTGCCCGGCGCACGGTGCTCCTGGCCGTCATCGCCGGCGTCTTCTTTGCCGGCGACCTGCTGACGTGGCACCACGCCGTCGACCAGGTCGGGGCGGGCCTGGCCACGGTCCTGGGGAACATGCAGGTGCTCATCGTCGGGTTCGTGGCCTGGGCGGTGCTCGGAGAACGACCGCCTCGGCCCGTGATCCTCGCCACACCGGTCGTGTTCGCGGGCGCGGTCCTCATCTCGGGGGTGATCGGGAGCGGCGCGTACGGCGCCAACCCGCCGCTCGGCGTGGCGATCGGGACGGTCACGGCGTTCTGCTACGCCGGCTACCTGCTCGTGATCCGGCGCGGTACCGCCGACATCCGACGGCCGGCCGGGCCCGTTGCCATCGCGACGGCCGCGACGATGGTGGTCGCACTGCTCGCTGGCCTCATCGTCGGCGACATCGACCTCGTACCCGCCTGGCCAAGCCATGGCTGGCTCGGGCTCCTCGGGCTGACATCGCAGTCGGTCGGCTACCTGCTGATCTCCATGTCGCTGCCGCGCCTGCCGGCGGCGGTCGTCTCGATCCTCCTGCTCGCCCAACCCGTTGCGACGGTGCTCCTCGCGCGGGTGCTCCTCGCGGAGCTGCCGTCCCCGGTCCAGCTCGGCGGAGTGGCGCTCATCATCGGGGGAATCGCGCTCGCGACCGTCCCGGTCGGACGCCTGCGCGACCGGCGGCGCGTCGCCGCCTCCGGCTAGCGGCCCAGTGACCCAAGGAACGCGGCGGTGGCGTCGACCAGCTGGCGCTGCTGTTCGACCCGCGAGATCGTCGCCGGAGGGTCGTTCGGCTGGCCGGTGTACCAGCCCATCTGTTCGTGGTTGCCGCCCTCGATGACCACGATCCTGGGTGGCGCGCCAAGATTCGCCAGGTGCTCCGGGCTTGTGTAGGAGGCCGCTCCGGCATCGAGGGACCCGTAGACCAGCAGCGAGAAGAAGGACGGTTCCGCGTCCCCGTCCAGCGTCGCCGCGCTGTAGGACGCCCACAGGACGAGGCCGTGGACGGAGCCCGGGTGCGAGGCGAGGTACTGCGCCGCCATCGATCCCCCGAGCGAGTGACCGCCGAGCGCCCACCGCTGGATCTCCGGATGCGCGGCGATGACCTCGCTCGCGCGGTCGATTCCCAGGACGGCGAGGTTCGCCGGCATCGGGACGATCTCGACGAGGTAGCCCAGTTCGGCAAGGTGTCGAGCCGTCGGGGCGTACGCCACCGGATCGACCTTGCCACCCGGGTAGAGGATCAGCCCGGTGGTGGCCCCGGTCCCGACCGGCGCAAAGAGATAGCGATCACCTTCCCGGCTCGCGGCCACGTTTGGCGTCGAATCGAGCGCGGCGCGGGCCTCGGGGAGGAGAGGCTGGGGGATCGAGAAGTAGCCGAGCCCGACGATGACCAGGAGCGCGACCAGCGCGCCGATTCCGAGGGCGAGTCGCCGAACCACCGGATTCAGTCGCCCGTCGCCCCGACATCGCTGACACGCGGCGGGCCTTCGAGGGGCGCGTCGTCCTCGAGCTCGGCACTCGCCGCGCCCCACTCCGGGGCGCCGGAAGGCGCCGCCGGCCCCTCGTAGGGCGGGAGATCGCCACGGGGCGTATCGCCGTCGATGGCAGTCCCGGGGTCGCCGAGGTCGATCGCCCGTGTCGGCATGCCGGATGCGGCCAGCATCTCGATGATCTGATCCGGCGTCGCCGAGGTGGGCGCTTGGCTGAGTACGTCGAGCGCGGTCAGAGGCACGAGGGCGGGCCACCCAACCTGGCCGTTGAAGCTCGGCCTGATCAGGGCATCGGGGTCGGCTCCATGGGCTTCGACCAGGGACGTGATGGTTTCCGGGCCAACCCATGCCATCCGGGCGGGCCAGAAGAGCACAGCGGTGGTTCCGCTGACCTCGGCCGTCGCCACGTCGATCCCACGGACGAATTGCGCAATCCGGCCCTCGTCCATCGGTGCCGGCGCGGCGAGCGTCACCGGTGCCCCGGCGAGCGCGGCCCCCATGGCGCCATCCGGATCCTGGGCAATGACCACGATCGGGAGTGCGCCGCCGGACCATGCCGAATCGACGATTCGCCGCACGCGCGGCACGCCCGCGGCGTCGGCCAGGGCGACCGCAGGGGTGATGGCCAGGATCACGGCGGCGACGGTCATGGGACGGTGATCCTAGCAGTGCCCGACGCCCGGGGCGGTCGGCGCGGACCGCCTTCCGCCGAGGGTATGCGACAATCCGCCGGCCCATGACCAGCCCGATCCGCTCCACCCTGCCCGGCTCCGTCGACGGTCCCGCCGACCCTGCGGTCGATCACGGGCACGCGATCCCGCGCGACGACCTGCGCAACGTGGCGATCGTCGCCCACGTGGACCACGGCAAGACGACCCTCGTCGACGCCCTCTTGCGCCAGACCGGGGCGTTTCGGGCCAACCAGGTGGTGGCCGAACGGGTCATGGACTCCATGGACCTCGAGCGCGAGAAGGGCATCACGATCCTCGCCAAGCAGACGACCATCGACCACGACGGCGTGCGCCTCAACATCGTCGACACGCCCGGGCACGCCGACTTCGGGGGCGAGGTCGAACGCTCGTTGCTCATGGTCGACAGCGTGCTCCTCCTCGTCGACGCCGCCGAGGGGCCGCTCCCGCAGACGCGCTACGTGCTGAAGAAGGCGATGGCCCGTCGGCTCCCCGTCGTGGTTGCCGTCAACAAGATCGACCGGGGGGACGCCCGTCCGGCCGAGGTGCTCGACGCGATCTACGAGCTCTTCATCGACCTCGGCGCGGATGACGACCAGATCGACTTCCCGGTCGTCTTCACGAATGCACGGCTGGGTACGGCGACCCCCGACATCGCGCAGCCGGGCACCGACCTCAGGCCCCTCCTGGACCTGCTGGTGCGCGTCACGCCGCCGCCGCGGCACGTGCCCGGGCATCCGCTCCAGCTGCTCGTGACCAACCTCAGCGCCAACGAGTACGTCGGGCGCATGGCGGTCGGCCGGATCCGCAACGGCACCATTCGCGTCGGACAGCGGATCGTGGTCGTGCGCGAAGAGGCCGACGACACGGCGGGCCGGATCGAGCCGGGCCGGACGGTGACGCTCAGTGGGACCGTGACGAGCCTGCAGACCGCCCACGGCATCGATCGGGTCGACATCGAAGAGGCCGGGCCGGGCGACATCGTCTCCGTCGCGGGGCTCCCGGACGTGACCATCGGCGACACGCTGACGGATCCCGCGAACCCCCGACCGCTGCCGCGCCTCGACGTGGACGCGCCGACGCTGCGCATGACGTTCGGGGTCAACACGTCGCCGCTCTCGGGCCGGGAGGGCAAGTACGTCACCTCGCGCCAGATCAAGGCGCGCCTGGACCGGGAAGTCCTCGGCAACGTGTCGATCGAGGTCTATCCGACGGAATCCGGCGACACGTTCGAGGTGCGCGGCCGCGGTGAGCTTCAGCTCGCGGTCCTCATCGAGCAGATGCGGCGCGAGGGATATGAGCTGACCGTGTCGCGGCCGGAGGTGATCCTCCGCGAGGTCGACGGGCAGGTCCAGGAACCGTACGAGCGGATCACGGTCGACATCCCGCCCGACTACATCGGCGAGATCCAGACCGCGCTCGCGGGGCGGAAGGGCCGGCTCGAGCAGATGACCACCGATGCCGACGGGCGCGTCCGCATGGAGTTCGTGCTGCCCGTACGCGGGCTCATCGGCTACCGCGGCCAGCTGCTCACCGATACGCGGGGGACCGCGCTCCTCCACCAGATCGGCGAGGGGTACGGGCCATGGGCGGGGGAGGTTACGCACCGTACGACCGGCGTCCTCGTCAGCGACCGCGCGGGCACGTCCAACGCCTATGGCCTGTTCAACCTCCAGGAGCGCTCGGAGCTGCTGATCGGCGCAGGCGTCGAGGTCTACGAGGGCATGATCGTGGGGGAGAACGCCCGGGCCGGGGACATGGACGTCAACCCGACGAAGGAGAAGAAGCTCACGAACATCCGGACGCATGCCCACGACGAGGCGCTGCGACTGACGCCGCCGCGGCCCCTCACGCTCGAGGCGGCGCTCGAGTTCATCGCCGCCGACGAGCTCGTGGAGGTGACGCCCCAGTCGATCCGGCTGCGCAAGCGCCTCCTCCGCAAGCACGAACGGGAGCGCGAGCGCGGGCGCGAGTACGACCGGAGTCGCGCCGAGGCCTGAGGCAGCCCGCCGGCATCGGCCGCGACCGCGCCACGCGGCCGCGCCACGCGGCCGCGCCATGCCGTCGTCGGCATGTCCGCCGCCTAGACTCTGGCGATGGCGGAGGGAGCGGCCATCGACCCACGCGCGGATGCCGCGGCCACGGTGACCGGCCGGGTTCGCGCCTTCGACCTGGCCCGCGGTGCCGCCGTGCTGGGCATGGTCATGGTCCATGTCCTGTTCCATTGGAGCCAGCCGGCGCTCACGGCCACGCCCTTCGGCCTCGTGGTGGGGTTCCTCGGCGGCCCGCCCGCGGCTCCCGTCTTCATGTTCCTGATGGGCGCCTCGATCGCGTTCTCCCGGCACGCGTCACCGAGGTCGCTCGCCGTGCGTGGCGTCGCGCTGTTCGCCGGCGGCTACGCCCTGAACCTCGCCCGCGGCACGATACCGGCCGCACTCGGCCTCGCGACCGGCGTGGTCCGTGCCGACGAGATCGCGCCGTTCACGCCCACCTGGCTGCTGGGCAGCGTGGACATCCTCCAGCTCGCCGGCTGCTCGCTCGTGCTCATCGCGATGCTGCTGCGGTTCGGGGCACCGCGCCCACGGTGGCTGGGGATCGGCGCCTTCCTGGTCGTCGCGGCACCGCTGGTGCGAGGCCTCGGCGGCGGGGTGCCGGTGCTGGGCGCCGCCCTCGGACCGATCTGGGGCGACGCGTCCAACGTCTTCTATCCGGTCGTTCCGTGGGCGATGTACCCGATCGTCGGGGCGGTGTTCGGCTCCGCCCTCGTCCGGGCGCGGACGTTGGGCCGCGAGCGGGCCGTCCTCGGGCAGGCCGCCATCGCGGGTGCACTGCTCGCCGTCGCGGGTGGCGTCGCGATCGTGCTCACCCGGCCGGCGTTCGACGTGACGACATACTGGCACCACCCGCCGGCCTTTGCCGTGGCCATCCTCGGGTTCGTGCTGTGCTGGACGTGGGCGTGCGATCGCCTCGTGGCAGCCTTCGGATCGGCCCGGCCGATCCGGCTCCTCGAGCGAGCCGGACGCCGCGTGACCGCGGTCTACGTGGTGCACTGGCTGATCATCGGATGGGGGATCGGGCTGGTGGGATTCCGGGCCCTCGAGCTCTCCGGGACCTTGGTCGCGATGGTCCTCGTGTTCGGTGCGGCGTCCGCCGTTGCGGCGCGGCTCGCGCGCCCCGATGGGTGGGCGCCGACGACCTAGGCAATCAGCTGCGCATCGAGCGACCGGATCGCCCTGCAACGGTCGGTGACCGGGGCTCGCGAACGCCGGGACCTACAATCCCCGTCATGCCCGTCTACCTGGACCACGCCGCGACCACGCCCCTGCGGCCCGAGGCGCTCGAGGCCATGCTCCCGTACCTGGGGGCGCAGTTCGGCAATCCGAGCTCACCGCATGCCTGGGGCCGGCGAGCCCGTGCCGCGCTCGATGAGGCGCATGAGCGGATCGGCGCGGCGATCGGGGCGGGCCCTCGAGAGATCATCCTGACCAGCGGTGGCACCGAGGCGCTGAACCTCGCGCTCAAGGGCGCGGCCTGGGCGGGCAAGGCACGCGGCCACCGGATCGTCACGACGCGCATCGAGCACCACGCCGTCCTCCATCCCCTCGCCCAGCTGGAGAAGTTCGGGTTCGAGGTCGTGGAACTGCCCGTGGATCGGTACGGCCGCCTGGACCCGGAGGTCGTGGCCGGGGCCATGACGGACCGAACCGTCCTCGTCGCGATCGGCCACGCCAACAACGAGGTCGGCACGATCCAGCCGATCCGCGAGGTCATCGCCGCGGTCCGGCGCTCCGCGCCGCGGGGCTGCCTCGTGGCGGTCGACGCGGTCGCATCCGCGCCGTACCTGCCGATCGACGTCCACGACCTCGAGTGCGACCTCCTCGCCATCGCCGGCCACAAGTTCGAGGGCCCGAAGGGTGCGGGTGCGCTGTACCTGCGCGCCGGCACGCACCTCCTGAGCCAGCAGCAGGGCGGAACGCAGGAGCGCTACCGGCGCGCCGGGACCGAGGACGTCGCCGGGGCGGTCGGCATGGCCGTTGCCCTCGAGCTCGCGGTGCGCGAACGGGAGGCGACGACGACCCGCCTCGGGGCGGCACAGGCACGCCTGTTCGGCGCCCTGGCCTCCGTGGAGGGCGTCGAGCCGACCGGCCACCCGACCGAGCGATTGCCCGGCCTTGTCTCCGTGGTCGCCCACGACGTCGATGGCGCGAGCGTGGTCGTGAAGCTGGACCTCGAGGGCATCGGGGCGTCCGTCGGCTCGGCCTGTACCACCGGGTCCACGGAGCCGTCCCATGTGCTCACCGCGATGGGCTACCCGGAGGACGAGGCACGCGGTGCGCTCCGCTTCTCGATGGGCCGCGCGACCACCCCCGAGGACATCGAGGTCGCCCTCGACGCGGTGCCCCGAATCGTCGACGGAGCTCGACGTGCGGCGCTCGCCCTGGGCGACCGGCCGGAGCCCTCGACGGCCTCGGTGGTGCCCGGATGAGGGGCCGCGCGGACGCGGCGTCGAAGGGGGACCGGATCCTCGTCGCGATGTCGGGCGGGGTCGACTCGTCGGTCGCGGCGGCCCTGCTCGTGGATGCCGGCTACGACGTCGTCGGGGTGTGGATGCGACTGCACGACGTGGCGGACAGCGCGTCCGAGTTCAAGAAGAGCTGCTGCTCCCTCGACGCGGCGGAAGATGCCCGGCGGGTCGCCGGGCAACTCGACATCCCGTTCTACATCCTCAACCTGGAACGGGAGTTCGACCGGGGCGTGCTCCGGCCGTTCCTTGGTGCCTACCTCGACGGGCGGACGCCGAGTCCGTGCATCGACTGCAACACCACGGTGAAGTTCGGGGCGCTGCTCGGCCAGGCGCGCCACCTGTACGACGCCGCCGCAGTCGCGACGGGCCATTACGCCCGACGGGTGGTGGTGGACGGCCGGGCCGAGCTCCACCGGGCGCGCGACGAGGACAAGGACCAGACGTACTTCCTGTACGGACTCACCCAGGCGCAGCTCCGCGATGCCCGCTTCCCGCTGGGTGAGCTCACGAAGCCCGAGGTCCGCGCCGTGGCGCGCCGCCTCGGTCTCGTCACGGCCGACAAGCCGGAGAGCCAGGGCATCTGTTTCGTGCCGGGCGGTGATGTCCGCGGCGCCCTGCGGGATCGGGCCGGCTGGGATCCGCGACCCGGCGCGGTCCTGGACGGCGACGGCGCCCGCGTGGGCACGCACTCCGGCGCCGCGGGCTACACGCCGGGCCAGCGCCAGGGCCTGGGCGTGGCGCTCGGACAGCCACGGTACGTCTCGCGGGTCGATCCCGTGAGCAACACGATCGTCCTTGGCCGCCGCGAAGACCTCGAGACCTCGTCCTTCGAGATCGACGACGTGCGCTGGGTCGACGATCGCGGTCCGGAAGGCGCGATCCGGGCGGCGGTCCGCATTCGCCACCGCGCGGAGCCGATCAGCGCCACGGTCCAGCCGCTCGAATCCGTCGGGTCCGGTGCGCCGGGCACGCGGCCCGGCTCCACGCCGGCGCGCTGGCGGGTCGTGGTCGATGCGCCGGTGTGGGCCGTCGCACCCGGCCAGGCCGCCGTGCTCTACGACGGCGACCGGTGCCTTGGTGGCGGCCGGATCGCCAGCGTCCCGCCGGCGGCCTCGCGGGTGTCTGCGCCCGCCCTCGCGGGGGCAGCGCGGTGACGCTCGGCCCGGCGCCGCTCCTGGCGTTCCTGGTGGGCCTCGCGCACGTGTGCCTGTACGTCCTCATCCGCGGCACGTCGGGGCGCCGCGTGCCCACGCTCATCGGCGCGGCGTTCATCGGGGCGTGGGCCGGGGATGCCCTGGCCGGGCGACTCGGGATCGAGGTCGTGCGGATCGGCGACTTCCACCTTGTCGGCGCATCGGTCCTGGCCTGGGTGGGGATCGCGATCGTGGCGATCATCGCGATCCTCGAGCCCGGGCCCTCGGCGGACGAGACGCCCCCGGCCTGAACTCGCGAGGTCGGTCGGTCCGTCGCCTCCGCTACCATTCACGCCGATGTCCGACCCGAGCCCGCACCGCGATGAGCGGATCACGTCGCTGCCTGCCGCGGAGATCCGCCGCCGCTTCGTCGAGTTCTTCGCCGAGCGCGGCCACACCGTGGTGCCCAGCGCCAGCCTGGTGCCGGGCGGCGACCAGACCCTGCTGTTCACGAACTCGGGCATGGTCCAGTTCAAGGACGCGCTGACCGGTGCCGAGACCCGGAGCTACAACCGCGCCGTGGACTACCAGCGCTGCCTGCGCGTCGCGGGCAAGCACAACGACTTCGAGGAAGTCGGCCGGACGCCCCGCCATCACACGCTCTTCGAGATGCTCGGCAACTTCAGCTTCGGGGACTACTTCAAGCGGGAGGCGATCCACTACGCGTGGGACTTCCTGACGCGAGACCTCGGCATTCCTGCCGACCGCCTCGCGGCAACCGTCTACTCGACCGACGACGACGCCTACGGATTCTGGCGCGAGGAGATCGGGCTGCCGCCCGAGCGGATCGCCCGCTGGGGCGACTTCCCCAACGGGGACGAGAAGAACTGGTGGCGCATGGCCGACATCGGGCCGTGCGGGCCGTGCTCCGAGATCCACTACGACCGCGGGGCCGAGTTCAGCGAGGGCGACTTCTGCGTCCCGGACCACTCGGAGCACTGCCCGCGCTGGCTCGAGATCTGGAACCTCGTCTTCATGCAGTACGAGCTGCACCCGGACCGCTCCCTGACGCCCCTGCCGGCGCCCGGGGTGGACACCGGTATGGGCCTCGAGCGGCTGGCGAGCGTCATCCAGCAGGTCCCCTCCAACTACGACACGGACCTGTTCACGCCCATCCACGCCCGCATGCGGGAGCTGATCGGCCACGACCCGGACGCGTTCGAGGCCGAGCGCTTCTCCTATCAGGTCATCGCGGACCACTCCCGGGCAGCGGCCTTCCTCGTCGGGGACGGCGTGTTGCCTTCGAACGAGGGCCGCGGCTACGTCCTCCGTCGGATCATTCGCCGGGCGGTCCGGCACGGGATGCTCCTGGGGCGGTCCGAACCGTTCATGACCGAGACGGCCAGCGTCGTCATCGACACGATGGCGGGGGCCTTCCCGCACCTCGCCGAGCGGCGGACCGAGATCCTCGCGGCGATCGGGCGCGAGGAGGTCCAGTTCCTGCGTACGCTCACGGCCGGCATGGAGATCCTGTCCGAGGAACTCGCGCCGTTCACGACCGGGCGGGATCGCCAGGTCGGACGCCGGCCCGAGGACCTGCCGGCCGATGCGCCGCAGCTCGCCGGATCCGTGGCCTTCCGGCTCCACGACACCTTCGGGTTCCCGATCGACCTGACGATCGAGCTCGCGGCGGAGTGGGGGATCGCCGTCGATCGCGCGGGATTCGATGCCGCGCTGGCGGAGCAGCGGGCCCGCTCCCGCAGTGGCAAGAAGGCCGAGCTCGCGCGCCACGCGGAGCTGACCTCGCTCTACCAGTCGATCGCCGCGCGCGTCGGCGAGACGGCCTTCCTCGGCTACGAGACCACGACCGTGCCGGACGCGACCGTCCTCGCCCTGATCGTGGATGGCGCGGAGGCGGACGCAGCCGCGCCGGGCGCCGCAGTCGAGATCGTGCTCGACCGCACGCCGTTCTACGGCGAGGGCGGTGGCCAGGTGGGGGATCGCGGAGTCCTCCGGGCCGCCGATGGGGCCGTGTGGGTCGAGGTCGAGGACACCCAGAAGCCCGTCCCCGGCCTGTTCGTCCACCGCGGCAGCGTGCGCGCCGCGCTCGCGGTCGGCGCCACGCTCGCCGCCGAGGTCGATGCGGAGCGTCGGGCGCACACGATGCGCAACCATACGGGCACGCACCTGCTCCATCGCGCGCTGCGCAACGTGGTGGGCGACCGGGCCCGCCAGGCCGGATCCCTCGTCACGCCCGACTACCTGCGGTTCGATTACCCGCTCGAGCGCGGCCTGACCGAGGACGAACGCCGCGCGATCGAGGACGAGGTGCGGCGCATCATCCGGGAGGACCGACCCGTCTCGATCGCGTTCATGGGTATGCAGGACGCGATCGATGCCGGCGCCGACGCCTTCTTCGACGAGAAGTACGGCGAGACGGTCCGCACCATCCGCGTCCAGGACTACAGCTTTGAGCTGTGCGGCGGCACGCACTGCCAGCGTTCCGGCCAGGTGGGGAGCTTCGTGATCACCTCGGAGCGGAGCATCGGCTCCGGGACCCGACGCATCGAGGCGCTGACCGGGGCAGGTGCGGACGCCTACCTGCGAGCCCGGTCCGAGTTGGTCGACGCCGTGCAGTCGGCGGTCGGCGCCCAGACTCCCGAGGCCATCAAGGCGCGGATCGCGGGACTGCAGGACGACCTTCGCGAGGCGCGTCGCCGGATGCGGGCCGGGGGATCCGGCAGCGGGCTCCCGAAGCCCGCCGAGATCGCGGCGGCCGCGGTTGAGCTCGGCCCGGGCGTGCGCTACGCGTCCGGCACGGGGGCCTGGGATTCGATCGAGACGGTCAAGGGCCTGGCCAAGGAAGTTCGCAGCGCGCTGCCGAGCGGCGTGATCGCCCTCGGGCTGGAGGGCGAGGAACCCCAGGTCTTCGTGACGGTCAGCGACGACCTCGTCGAGCGCGGGATCTCGGCCGGCGAGGCGGTTCGGCTCGCGATGCTCGCCATCGACGGCAAGGGCGGAGGGCGTCCCCAGATGGCCCAGGGCAGGGGCACGCGCTCCGATGGGTTGACGACGGCGCTCCAGGAGGTGCGTCGGGCCGTCAGCGAGGCGCTCGAACGGGCCGGATGAGCCTCCTCGAGATCGCCGGCTGGTCGTCGCTCGTCGCCGCGGTCGCCACCGTGGTCGGAGCAGTCCTCCTGGCCCTGTTCTTCGCCCGCGGCGAACCGTGGGGCACGCTGAACGACATCGCGAGCGTCGTGCTCATGGTCGCGACCATCCCGGTGGCCATTGCCATCGCCGGCATCGAGAACCGCATCCCGTTCCCGGGTGCGCTGGCGTTCGTGGCCGCGGCCGTCGGCGTTGCCGGGATGCTCGCGGCGGCGGCGTTCCAGACGGCCCTCGTCCTGCGGTTGCGGACATACCAGCAGTTGCTCAGCCGAACGCTCGGGGCCGGCGCGGTGGTCGGCGTCTGGTATCTCCTCGTCGCGGCCCTCTCCATCGGCAACGCCCTGCCGGGCTGGGCGGCGGTCCTTGCGGCCCTCTCGGGCGTCGGGTTCATCGCGATCGGCTACGGGTTCGCCGTCGCCAACGAGCGACATCCGCTCTCGGTGGGCGGCGGCCTCCTCCTGTTCGTGGCGTCGACCGCCTTCCTCACCTGGTTCGGGCTCGCCGCGCTGGGCGGCGGCCTGGCCCTCGCGACCGGGAACGCCTGAGCATGGCGATCCTCCGACGCCTGTGGCAGCGCGACGCCGACGTGGAGGCGCTCGAGGCGTGCACCGCGCTCGACATCGGGACCGAGTTCGCCAAGGCGCTCGTGTTCGACGTCGAGGACGGCCGGGGAGTCGTACGCGGCGTCGGACGCAAGCGGCAGGGCCTGTCTCACATGCAGTCGGGCACGGTGGCGGACATCGCGGCCGTCGTGGACAACTGCTCGGTGGCACTCCAGGAGGCCGAGGAGATGGCGGGGTTCCGCCCGACCCAGGTCGTCGTCGGGATCGCCGGCGAACTCGTGAAGGGCTTCACCACCGCCCACTCGCAGGAACGCCCGAAGCCCGACACGCCCATCACCGAGCCCGAGCTCCAGCGGCTCATCGAGGGCGTCCAGCGGGAGGCGCTCCGCGAGGCCGAGCGGGCCATCACGTGGGAGACGGGGCTCGCCAATGTGGATGTGCGGCTCGTCCACGCGGCGATCGTCGGCGCCTGGATCGACGGGTACGCCGTCACCAACCCGGTCGGCTTCCAGGGTCGCCACGTCAAGATCGCGATCTTCAACGCCTTTGCCCCGCTCGTGCACCTCGGGGCCCTCCAGAGCGTCGCCCAGCAGCTCGAGCTGGACCTGCTCGAGGTCGTGGCCGAGCCCTACGCGGTGGCGCGCGCCCTCAACAGCGAACAGGTTCGCCAGGGCGGTGCGCTGTTCATCGACGTGGGCGGCGGGACCACGGACGTCGCACTCGTCCGGCAGGGCGGCATCGAGGGCACGCGGATGTTCGCCCTCGGCGGCCGTGCGTTCACGAAGTCGATCGCGGATCGGCTGGAGCTGCCCTTCCCCCGCGCCGAAGCACTGAAGGTGGACTACGCCCGCGGGATCGCCGGGGACCGCGCCGACGCCGTTGCCGCCATCGTGCGCGACGACATCGCGGTGTGGGCGGCGGGGGTGGAGCTCGTGATGGAGGAGCTGGCCGCCGGCGACCTGCTGCCCGGTCGCGTGTACGTGTGCGGCGGCGGCTCCCGGCTGCCGGAGGTCGCGGCCGCGCTCGCCGACCCCGCGTTCTCGCGGGACCTGCCATTTGCGCGGCCGCCCGAGGTGACCGTGATGTCACCCGACCAGGTCGAGACGATCCGGGACGACACCCAGCTCCTCGTCGACCAGCAGGACGTCACGCCGATGGGCCTGGCCTACCAGGCGATCGAGCTCGGCGTGACCACGAACCAGCTCGACGCCGCGCTCCGTCGCGTCGTGCGCCAGATGCGGCTCTGACGATGGCCGCGATCGTCTACCTCGACGTCGACGACGAGATCACGTCGGCCGCCGCCCGGATCCGGGCGCTGCCCGACGACCGGATCGCCCTGGTCCTGCCGCTCGGCTCGCGGCTTGCCACGTCGCGGATCAACTTCCGGCTCCTCGCCCGCGAGGCGGAGAGCCGCAGCAAGCGACTCGAGGTCGTCACGAACGATGCCTCGGCACGGGCGCTTGCCGCATCGGCCGGATTGGCGACGCATGTCTCGGTCGCCGCCTTCGAGCGCGGTGGTGCGGCGCCTGAGGTCGGCCCTGCGTCCGGTTCGGGTGCGGATTCCGACGACTCCGAGCCCACGGCGGCAAGCCGGACGCGGCCGAATCCGCCCGATGGCCCGCCGGCGGCTCCGGATGACCCGACGATCCGCATGGCGGCGATCCGCCGCCCGCAGGAGCCGCCGATCGTGCCTCGGGTCGGACCGGCCCGCCAGCGCGCGAGTCGCAGGGGCCTGATTGCCGGGATCGCGGTCGTCATCGTCGCGCTCGTGGTCGGCGGCGCGTTCGCGTTCACCCAGCTGCCGAGCGCCACGGTCACCCTTGTTCCGGCGAGCGAGGTCATCGGACCGCTCCACTTCAACGTCGCGGCGCAGCGCGGCATCACGCAGCCCGATCCGGCCAACCTCCTGGTCCCGGCCACGCCGTTCCTGTTCGACGTCGAGACCTCGTCCACGTTCCCGGCCACAGGTCTGAAGGTGGATGACACGCCGGCGACCGGCACTGTCACGTTCTCTAGCCTCAACACTGGCAGCTCGAACACGATTCCTGCAGGATCGATCGTCAAGACCGCGTCAGGGATCGAGTTTCTGACCCTCTCGACGGTGGAGCTACCACCGGCCGACGTTGGGATTGTCGACGGGGCCTTTGTGGTGATCCCGTCGACGAGAAAGGTCGGCGTCGAGGCGGTTGTCCCCGGGGAATCCGGGAATGTCCCTGCGCGATCGATTGTCGTCGTGCCGAACGGCGAGAACCCTAAGCGGACGACCGTTTCAAACGAGCAGGCGACCACGGGCGGGACCCACACCGAGACACCCCAGGTCGTGCAGGCCGATGTCG
>CAZVDO010000028.1:18996-23878 GCA_964625345.1 uncultured Anaerolinea sp.
GCGACCACGGGCGGGACCCACACCGAGACACCCCAGGTCGTGCAGGCCGATGTCGACGCGGCGCTGCTCGCGCTCGATGCGGACCTCGCGACGAAGTTCCAGGAGATGCTTGCGAATCCGCCCGGAATTCCCCCCGGCACCACCGTCTTCGCCGCGACCGCGACCCTGGGCGAATCGACGCCATCGGTGGACCCGGCCACCCTGGTCGGGTCGGAGGTGGCCGAGTTCGAACTCGGTGCCACCGCGCAGGGCACGGTGCTCGGGGTCGACGCCGCGCCGGTGCAGACGCTCGCGGATGCCCGGCTGCGGACTGCGGTTCGCGACGGGTTCAGCCTCGACGAAGCCACGATCGACATCGAGGTGGGAGAGCCGATCGTGGCCGGGAGCGCGATCACGTTCCCGGTGACCGCCCGGGCGAGCGAGACGCGCCGGGTCGACGCCCTCTCGCTCCAGGGCCGGATCGTCGGACTCGGCATCCCCCAGGCGCGGTCGCTTCTCGAGGGATATGGGTCCGTCACGATCGAGGTCTGGCCGGATTGGGTCTCGACCATTCCCACGAACGGCCGGCTGACCTTCACGGTGGCCGCGCCCGGCGCATCGCCATCGCCCTCCGCCAGCTCCGGATCCGCCCCTTGAGGTCGACGACGTGACGCGGCTGCTGGGGATCGACCTCGGCGAACGACGGATCGGGCTGGCGGTCGGCGATTCGGACGGTGCGTCCGCTCGGCCGCTCGCGACCGTGGCCCGGGGGCGGGACCTGGCGGCGGACGCGGCCACGATCGGGCGAGTCGCCCGGGAGCAGCGCGTCGACGTGCTGGTCGTCGGCCTGCCCCTCGACGCCGACGGCAGCGAGGGCGCCATGGCGAGCGCGGCGCGCGCCTGGGCAGAGGCGCTGGCCCTCGCTGTCGGGGTGCCGGCCATCCTGCGCGACGAACGACTCTCGAGCCAGCTCGCCGAAGAGCGCCTCGGGCCGATGCCGCGCGGACGATCCGGCGGTCCGCCGACGCCCACCCAGCGCGACCGGTATCGTGCCCGGGTGGATCGCGAAGCCGCCGCCATCATCCTCCAGTCCGAGCTGGACGCGCGAACGGCCGACCTCGATGCGAGCCGCGCCGGGCACGCCGTCTCGACGCCCTCGCCGGGAGCGCCCCGATGAGCATCCGCGGCGGGCGGCCACCGCGACAGCAGGCCCGGCCCCTGCCTCCGGGCAGCTACGAAGAGGCGGAGATGCCCACCTGGCGGGCCTCCGACGGCCGCGGCCAGCCGCCCCCGGGCCGACGCCCGACGCGACGCGGATCCGGCGGCGGCGCCCTGCCGGGCGTGCTGCGTTTCCTCGTGTTCACGGGGATCCTGGCGGTCATCGTCGTGATCGCGGGGCTCACGGTCATGCGCCCGCTGGTCAAGGCCGCTGTCGTGGGCTGGGCATGGGACAACCCGGGTTCGCTCAGGGTGGAATTCGTGGCCGACTTCGTACGCGAGGACCTCGGGGCCGCGCTGACCGATCGGGCGCGCGGTAGCGATGCCGAGGTGACCTTCGAGGTCCTGCCCGGCGACACGGTCACCGCACTCGCGCCGAGGCTGCTCGAGGATGGGTTCATCACGAGCGAGCGTGCCTTCATCTTCACGGCCACCGAGGCGAATCTCGCCGCCGACCTCCAGGCCGGCCTGTTCGTGCTGCGCCGGAACATGACGCCGGCTGAGGTCGTGAAGGCGCTCGTGGATGCTCGGGTCGTGGTCACGTCGGTCGACGTGACGTTCCGGGAGGGCCTGCGCCTCGAGCAGATGACGGCGCAGCTCCAGACCGTCGAATCGAGCGTCGATCCGAAGGCCTTCTACGACCTCGTCATGCACCCGACGGCGGACCTCCTCGCGGACTATCCCTGGCTGTCGACCGTGGGAAGGCCCGACGGCGCCAGCCTCGAGGGCTTCCTGTACCCGGCCCGGTACACCCTCATCACGTCGGCGAACGGCGGCCCGTTCCGCGTCACGACGGCCGAGGATCTCGTCCGGATGATGCTCGACAAGTTCCAGGCAGCCGTCGGCGACGCCCGACTCGAGGTCCCCGAGGCGCGCGGCATGACGTTCTACGAGGTCCTGACCCTCGCCTCGATCGTGGAGCGCGAGGCCGTCCTCGATGAGGAACGACCGCTGATCGCGGGTGTCTACCAGAACCGGCTCGACGGGCTCGGCAACCTCAAGACGATCCTCAACGCCGACCCGACGGTCATCTACGCGGTGGACACGGCCAACCTGCGCGGGCTGCCCTTCGAGCAGTGGCGCGACTACTTCTTCTGGAAGGTCCCGGACGGTGGGGTCGGCAGCGCACAGGTTCCCGAGGACCTGCAGGGCTACCAGTCGTACCAGGTGCGAGGCCTTCCGCCCGGCCCCATCGCCACGCCCACCGTTGCCTCGATCGATGCGGCGCTCGAGCCGGACCAGAGCGAGGGCTACCTCTACTTCCTCGCGATCCCCGACGGCGGGGGGCGGCACGTGTTCGCCAAGACCGAGGCTGAACACAACGCGAACAAGAAGCGCTACGGGTACACGTGATGACCAATCCGTGGCGGTGCGCGGCGTGACCGCGACTCGCCTCCCGGCCGGCTGGCCGCATCCGGCCGACTTCGCTCCACCCCCGACGGCTGCCGACCTGGCGCGCTGGTCCGAGGCGGATCGCGCCGCGCGTCCGGCGCGGCTGGCCCGCCTTCGGGCGCGGATGGCGGACGCCGCGGTCGATGCCTACTTCGGCGTGCGACGCGAGCACATGCGCTACCTGACGGGGTTCGTGCTGGGCGAGGCCGAGGTCAACCACGCAGGCGATTCCGGCAAGTTCCTCGTCGGTCCGGAGACGGTCCACGTGCTCGCGGACACGCGCTATGCGATCCAGGCCGCCCGGGAAGCCCCCGACGCCGCGATCTTCGCCTGTTACAACGCGCTTGCGGATCGCTGGCCGGACCTGGTCGGCCGCGTCGGTGCCCGGCGGGTCGCGGTCGAAGCCGGGTTCGTGCCCCAGGCGACATGGGAGCGCCTCCAGATCGCGGCGCCGGACGTGGAGCTCCTGCCCGTCGAGGGCTGGGTCGAGGAGGATCGGCAGGTCAAGGAACCGGCCGAGGTCGAGCGGATCGCCGCGGCCTGCGCGGTCGCGGACCGTGCACTCGCGGCGCTGCTGCCAGCGATCCGACCGGGGGTGACCGAGGCCGAGCTGGCGCTCGACCTGGAGTGGCGCATGCGCACGGGCGGCGCTGAGGCCCTCGCCTTCGACGTCGCCTGCCTGGCGGGACCGGAGGCGGCACTCCCGCACGGGTCACCGGGACCTCGGCCGGTCCGGCTCGGACAGGTGTTGCTGTTCGACTTCGGTGCGCAGGTCGCCGGCTACCGGAGCGACATGACCCGGACGCTCTTCGTCGGCCAACCGACCAGTCGGGACGCCGCGGTCCACGCGCTGGTGCTCGAAGCGCAGCGGGCCGCGTACGACGTGCTCGAGGCCGGCCTCGCGGCGGCCCGGCACGGCGCGCCGCTTCCCGCCGGCTCCGAGGCGGACGCGGCGGCGCGACGCCATATCGAGGCCGACGGCCGATGGCCCGCGTATGGCCACGGGCTCGGCCACGGGATCGGGCTCGCCACGCACGAGCTGCCGACGCTCGGCCAGCGCGGTGCCGGCCGGCCCCTGCCTTCGCCGACGGTGTTCTCCGTCGAGCCGGGCATCTACCTCGAGGGCGAGACGGGGGTCCGGATCGAGGACCTCGTCCATCTCGATGCCCGGGCCGGGCGCATGGACACGCTCACCCGATTCCCCGCGGAACCCGTGATCGTGGGTCTCGATCCGGCCTGAGGCGCATGGCTGCCGGCGCGTCCGCCGTTGCGGCGCGGGAAGTCGGACTTCCCGCGGGCGCTCGGAGCGAGTACCCTCCGGCCATGAACCTCGACCCGGGCGGCATGTTCGACGCGATCTTCGGGATCACGATGCTCGGGATCGCTGCCACGGCGCTCGTCCCGATCATCATCGTCGTCGCGATCGTCTGGGCGATCCGCCGGAACGGCGTCATCGGACGCGATCCCGCCGAACAGGAGTTGCGGGGCCGGCTCGCCCGAGGCGAGATCGACATGGCCGAGTTCCAGGTGCGCCTCCGGGCCCTCAAGGGTGAGGACGACTGACGTCCGGAATCGCCGGACGGACGCCCGGCGAGGTTCGCACCGGCGTCGCGCACCGGACGGGCTGGGCCGGGTCTGGCTGACGCCTCGGCTACACTGAGCCGACACCCACTGATCGGATCGCGAAGCCGCGCGCGCCCATGCCGGCCGGTCCGTCCACCAGGAGCCTCCACCCATGATCAGCACCGGCGAGCTGCGCAAGGGCGTGGCCATCGAGCTCGATGGCGACCTCTGGCAGATCCTCGACTACCACCACATCAAGATGGGCCGCGGCTCGGCCCAGGTCCGGATCACGCTCCGCAACATCAAGCGCGGCCAGACGATCGAGCGGTCATTCCAGGCCGGGACCAAGTGGCCGCGCGCCTCGATGGAGCGGCGACCCGTCCAGTTCCTCTACCGGGACGGGGACGACTACCACTTCATGGACAACGACACGTACGACCAGTTCATGCTCCGGGCGGACCAACTGGCCGAGACCGTCCAGTACCTCAAGGACGGCATGGTCCTCGACCGGACGACGTACCAGGGCGAGACGATCGGCGTCGAGCTGCCGGTCACGGTCGAACTCACCGTCACCGAGACCGAGCCCGGGTTCGCCGGCGACACGGCGCAGGGCGCCCGCAAGTCGGCAACGCTCGAGACCGGCCTCGTGGTGTCCGTGCCGCTCTTCGTCAACGAGGGCGACGTCGTCCGCGTGGACACGCGAACGGGCGAATACCAGACGCGCGTCTGA
>CAZVDO010000029.1:0-4889 GCA_964625345.1 uncultured Anaerolinea sp.
CGGCTCGGCTACGACGACCTGTGGACGTGGGACCACCTGTACCCGATCGTCGGGTCGTGGGAGGGCCCGATCCTCGAGGGCTACACCGTCCTCACGGCGTGGGCCATGGCCACGGAGCGGATCCGGCTCGGACTGATGGTCGGGGCCAACACGTTCCGCGAGCCCACGGTCACGGCGAAGATCGCGACCACGCTGGACCACGTGAGCGGCGGACGGGCGATCCTCGGGATCGGGGCGGCCTGGTTCGAGCGCGAGCACGTCGCCTACGGCCTGCGCTTCGGGGACGGCCCACCGGAGCGACTGCGCTGGCTGGCCGAGGCACTCCCGGTGCTCCGCGGGATGCTCCACGGCGAGACGCCCTCGGCCACCGGTCCGCGCTATGCCGCACGGGAGATCCGCAACGATCCCCCGCCGGTCCAGGCGCGCCTGCCCCTGCTCGTGGGCGGGGGTGGCGAGCAGGTGACCCTCAAGCTCGTCGCCAGGTACGCCGATGCCAACAACGTGGGCGGCGGCATCGCGAACGTGAAGCGCAAGGACGCGATCCTCGTCCAGCACTGCGAGACGGTGGGCCGGGACCCGGCCGAGATCGAACGTACGACCGGAATCGGGACGGTGATCATCCGCGATTCGCGGGACGAGGCGCGCCAGGTCTTCGAGGCGACGTTCGCAGCCAACGGCCAGGCACGCCTCTGGGAGGACCAGCCGGTGGGCACGCCCGAGGATGTCGTCGAGCAGCTCGCGGGCTACGACGAGATCGGGTACCACCATCTCATCGCTGGGTTCCCGTTCCCGTACGACGAGGAATCGATGACGCGGTTCGCGACCGAGGTCCGGCCGAAGCTCAGTCGAACCTGATCGGGGCCGATTCGATCGCGGCCGACTCCGTGCCGGCCGGGTCCGCGGCCGGTTGCGTGCCGGCCTTCGACCGCTCGCGGAACCGCGCCGCCTTGGCCCGGTTGCCGCACGTCTTCATGTCGCACCAGCGGCGCCGGCCGGTGGGCGAGGCGTCGTAGAAGGCCCAGCGACAGGTCTCGCTCGCGCACGTGCGGAAGCGGTCGGGACGGCCGTCGGCGAGCTCGGCCACGATGGGGCTTGCCAGTGCGGCAAGGGCTTCCTCGACGCCGTTCCCGTGACGGTGCCCGACCCGGACCGTTCCGGCGCCGAGCTCGAGGCGGGGGCCGGGTCGTGCATCCAACTCGGCGTTGATGCGATCGATCGCCGCCGGCTCCGGAGCGCGGTCCTCGACGATGGCATCGACGACGGCTCGGAGCGCGTCGCGGAGCGCCCGGACCCGCTCGAGGTCGGCCGCCGTCCATGCCGGCCGGCCGTGGAGCACGCCGTGCTCCGCGAACCACGCCGCCGCGTCGTCGGGGGCGACCAGGTGGTCCACGAGGGTGCCGTGCTCGAGCTCCCGGGTGTTCAGGAACTCGAGGGCTGCGTCGAGACTGAGCTCGTGGTCGTGCGCGGCGCCGTGGGAGACGGCAACCGGGTTCGGGGTGGTGCTAGCGGTGGTGAAGGGGCGTTCGCTGGTCATCGCATAACCACTTTAGAACGCTTGACAGGTTATGCGCAAGTGGCTATCGTACGGAACGTAACCACTAAGCACTACTGAAGCGGTTATCCCGCCCAACCGGAGGTCCCGATGGACGCCTTCACCACCTTTGCCATCATCACCGGCTCGATGGCGTTCGGTCTCGGCCTGCTCGGCCTCGCGGCGATCCGCTTCGGCGTCGATTCGCGACCCGGCATCGGCGACGACCACGCCCGCTGAACCCAGGAGCACCTCGACATGCACGCCTACGCCACCCTGCTCGTGACCGAGCACCTCAACGACCTCCTTCGCGAGGCCGCCGACGAGCGTCGCCGACGCCTGCTCGGCAGCCCCGACCGCTCGGATCGTCCGCGGTTCGGGCTCGCGCGGCGGCTCGGAGCGCTCGCACGCCGCCTCCGCGACGCATTCCGTCGCGGCGGGCGTGCCGCCCCTCGCCGGCCGGCGATGGCCTGAACCCCGTGCACACTCCTCCACCCGAACCCGCCGACTCGTCCCCCGAACGAGCGGCGGGTTCGCCTATTGTTCGCGCCATGGATACGCCACCATCCCGAGGCAGCGCCGCCGTCTCCTGGGGATCCGGCCGGATCGACCTGTTCCGCGTGGGCCCGGACCGCGAGCTCCTCCATCGTGCGTTCCGGGACGGCGCCTGGACGGAGGAGGCGTCCCTCGGGGGGACCCTCGCCTCCGGACCGACCGCCACGGCCTGGGCCGAGGACCAGCTCGAGGTCTTCGCCGTCATGCCGGACGGCCAGCTCTGGAACCGCTTCTGGGACGGGATCTCGTGGCACGCCTGGGAGACCCTCGGCGGCGAACTCGATCCCGCCGAGACGCCCGCCTGCTCCTCGTGGGGTGCGGACCGGCTCGACGTGTTCGCACTCGGGCTCGACGGCCGGACCTGGCACCGCTGGTGGGACGGCACGCGCTGGGTGCCGTGGGAGCAGCTCCCCCGCGGCTGACGCCCGCGGGCAGTGGCGCGAGTCCGCTGCGCGATAACTCGCAGCTAAGCGCCGCGCCGTAGAGTTTCGCGCACGCCTCGTCCGGCGAAGTGCCCCGACGGACGAGGCGTGACCCCTCCCGCCCGCATCCCGCCGGGCGAGGATCTCGTGAACGAGACCACTCCGCCGTGGCGCATGTTCGATTCGCCCGGCGCACCCGGCACGGACGTGGGCGTGCCTGCCGATCCTGGCCGTCCGGGTGGCAGCGGCGGCTCCGCCGCTCCGGGGCGCAACGGCGCACCGGTCCCTGCCGACCCGGCCCCACCGACGCTCGTCGTCGCCGGTGCCGTGGTGGTGGTGATGGCCCTGGCGGCCGCGGCGACCTGGCTCCTCGTCGGTGGCGGATCCGGCACGGTGAGCGTGGACTCCGGGTCCGACGCGGCCATCGCGAGCGACCCGGCGGGCGACCCCACCGATCGCCTCGTGATCGATGTCGCGGGGGCCGTGTTGCACCCGGGCGTGTACCGGCTGGCACCTGGATCGCGCGTCGGCGATGCAATTGCCGCAGCCGGCGGATACGGCCCGCGCGTCGATGCGGCGCGCGCCGCGACCACGATCAACCTCGCCGCACCGCTGGTCGACGGCGCGCAGGTGCTCGTGCCATCGCGGGACGACGTTCCGCCCGGTGCCGGCACGGACGCCGGGGGGCAGGGCGGCGGCGGCGCGGGAGGCGGCGGCGCGGGCGGCCTCGTCGACCTCAATCGCGCGACCCAGGCGGAGCTCGAGGCACTGCCCGGCATCGGGCCGGTCACGGCGACCAAGATCCTCTCGGCCCGGGCCGAGGCGCCGTTCACGAGCGTCGACGACCTGCGCACGCGCAAGCTGGTCGGCCAGAAGACGTTCGACGGCCTGCGCGACCTCGTGACCGTGCGCTGACGCCGCGATCCGATGCGGCTCCCACGCTCCGGATGGCTCGCCGTCGGCGCGATCGTCGCGGCGGCGGCCGCGCACGTCGCTCCCGACGCCGGGATGGACCCACAGCGCGCGGTCGCCGCCGTGCTCCTCGGCTCGGCAGGCGCGGTGACGTTGGCCTGGATCGTGGGTGCCTCGGGCGCGCGGGCAGGCGCAGGGCTGCGCACCCCGCCGGTACGGGGGCCGCTGCGGGGTACGGGCACTCGCGTGGCCGCGGCCGGCATGGCCCTCGTCGCGATTCGGGTGCTCGTCGTCCCGGTCGCCGGACCCGTCTCGTTCACGGAGCTGCCGGAGGGTACTGGCCCGTGGACCGGATCCGTCCTCACGGTCGCCGCGCCGCGCGGAGCCCAGGTGACGGTGGTCGTGGACCTCGACGTTCCGCAGCTGACGGCCGCGGCGACCATCCCGATCTTCCCGGCCGTGATTCCGGGCGACCGCATCCGGCTCGAGGGCGCGCTGCAGCCGCCGCCGGAGGACGACTACGGGGCGTACCTGCGCCGGATCGGCGTGGCGGGCACGATCCGATCGAGAGCTGTCGAGCTCGAACCGGCGAGCGGCGGCGTCGGCCGATGGGTCGAGGGCCTCCGGCGCGGGGCGGACGAGGCGTTGCGGCGAGCCGTCCCGGAACCCGAAGCCGGTCTGGCCGCAGGCGTGCTCATCGGGCTGCGCGATCGCGTGGACCGGAACCTCACGGCCGACTTCACGACGGTGGGCGCCACCCACGTCGTCGCGATCTCCGGCTGGAACATCGCCATCGTCGCGACCACGCTCGCCGCGGTTGCGGGTCGCGCGGGACGACGCCGCCGGGCCACCCTCACGCTCCTCGCGATTCTCGCCTACGTGGCCTTCGTGGGGCCCTCGGCGTCGGTGGTCCGTGCGGCGGTCATGGCGGGCGTCGTCCTGCTGGCCCGCGAGCTTGGCCGTCCGAGCACCGCGGCCACGGCCATCGGGTGGGCCGTGGTCGGGCTGCTGCTCGTGGATCCGGGCATGGTTGCGGACGCCGGGTTCCAGCTGTCCGCGCTCGCCACGGCCGGCCTCATCGCGTGGGGGACTCGCCTGACGGACCGGCTGGCCGGCCCCAACCCCGGCCGGGTTCGCGGATGGCTCGCCGAGAGCCTCGGCGTGTCGCTGGCCGCGCAGGCGGCCACCCTGCCGATCATCCTCGCGACCTTCGGACGCCTCTCGATCGTGTCGCCGGTGGTCAACCTCGGCATCGTGCCGCTCGTGGCTCCGGCGATGGCCGCCGGCGTGGTCGCGCTGGGTGGCGGCCTGCTCGCGGGCGCGGCGGGGCTGCCGCTGGCCGCCACCCTTGCGGGCCTGCCAGCCTGGTTCCTGTTCGGCCTGATGGTGGGCCAGGTCCACCTCGGGGCCGCGCTGCCCTTCGCGAGCGTGGCCCTCGAGCCGCCCTGGAACGTCGCCGCGGCCGCGTG
>CAZVDO010000029.1:4989-7401 GCA_964625345.1 uncultured Anaerolinea sp.
GGGCTCGCCGTGCTCCTCGACCGGTACCGGGTGGGTCGCGTCGCGGAACCGGGCATGTTCGGGCCCGGGCCCGGGTACGCCGCGATGGAGGCGGTCCTGGCCTCGCGGGACGTGCCGCGGGGAACGCTGTCGACCGGCGACCGGCTGGCCGTGGACGACGTCGCGCTCCGCGTGCTGTGGCCCGATCCCGGCAGGGTGCCCGAACGCCCGGCCGATGGCGGCACGGCGATCAACAACGTGTCCATCGTCCTGCTCGGCGAAGTGGGTCGCCACCGCTTCCTGCTCGCCGGGGACATCGAGGAAGGGGTCGATCCCGTGCTGCTCGCTCGCGGCCTGCCCCGCGTGGAGCTCCTGAAGGTGGCCCACCATGGATCGCGGACGGCCACGACGCAGGCGTTCCTGGACGCCGTGCGGCCGTCGGTCGCGGTGATCTCTGCCGGCCTCGGCAACCCGTACGGCCACCCGGCGCCCGCCACGGTGGCGCGCCTGGAGGCCAGCGGCGCGCTCGTGCGCCGGACCGACCGGGACGGCACGGTGGACATCGCGCTCGGGCCCGGGCCGCTTCGCGTGACGGCGAGCAGGCCTCGCGAGGTGGCGGAGCGTGGCGGCGGCGGTCCCGGCCTGCCCCGAAGCGCGGCCTCGGCGTTGGCCTCGACGGCGAGCGCTGGCGGCGCAGTGCGCAACGCCGTCACGGCCCTGTTGCTGTGCGGCATCGGGCCGTCGCCTGCGACGGTGACCTCGGTCATGGCACGGAGCGGCCCTGGGGACGCAGCGGCCGGGCGGCCAACTGCGACGTCGGCCGCGGCCCCGGCAACGCCGTGGCTCGCCCGATCGGTTGCCGCGGTCGCACGGCGGGCCCAGGTCGCGCCACCGCCGCCGGACCCACCCCTCCGCTACGATGCCGTGCGTGACCGATCCGACCCGCTCCCCCGTCGCGTACTTCTGGGGCGACGACGGCTACGGGATCGACGCGGCCGTGGAGGCGATGCGGACCGACCCGGCCCGATTCCCGGGCGAGCCGCCGGCGCGCTGGCGAGCCCGGACCGATGGCGGGGACGCGGGGAAGATCGTGGACGAGATCGTCCAGCGGCTCGGCACCGGGACCATGTTCGGATCCGGGACCCTGGTGGTCGTGGCGGGGGTCGGAGCCCTCCTGCGGCGGAATACCGAGCGCGACGCCCTCGTCGAGGCCATCGGCCGGATCGCACCCGGCAACGGCATCGCCGTCGCGGAGGAGACGGAGAGCGGCCGCAAGGAGCCGCCCTCCAAGCCCCTCGCGGACGCGGTACGGGCGGCCGGCGGCGACGTCCGGCAGTTCGCGGCGCCGAAGGAGGGCGGGCTCGCGGCCTGGATCGAGGCCCGGGCACGCGAGCGCGGCGTGCCGCTCGGGCCCGGGGCTGCCCGAGAGATCGCGACGCGCGTCGGCGGGTTCGTGCGGGAAGGCGACGTCGACCGCCGCCAGCAGGGCCGCCTCGCGGTCATGGAGCTGGAGAAGCTGGACCTGCTGCGCCTGGACGACCTGCCGGCAGGGACCGCGAACGGTCGGCCCGTCTCGGTGGACGACGTCCGGGCGCTCGTGCCGGAAGCCATCCCCGGGTCGCTCTGGGCCTTCGTGGACGCGGTCGGCATGCGTCAGCGGGATCGTGCCCTTGAGCTGCTGGAGCGGCTCCTCGACGTGACCCCGGAGCCGGTGCTCCTGGCGCTGCTCCACCGGCGCATCCGGGAGCTGCTCGAGGTGGCCGATCGGCTCGGGTCCGGCGAATCGGCCGGCTCACTCGTCCGATCGATGAAGCTTCAGCCGTTCCGCGCGGAGACCCTCGCGCGACAGGCCCACGCGTGGACCCTCGATGCGTTGATCGGGGCGCTCGACGGGCTGCTGGAGCTGGATGCGCTCGTGAAGGGGGTCGGCGGTTCCGCAGCCGACGACGCCCACGTGCGGCTTGCGTTTGACCTCTGGGTCGCGGATCGCGTGGCGGCGGCCTGATCGGTCATCGGCGTTTCGGGGCCTGAACGAGGGTGGTCCGGGCGGCTCAGGCCGACCAGGCCTGCTCCTGGATGACGAGGTCGCTCTCGATCGCGAACGTGCACCGGCCGTCGCCGAGGTCGAGGAGCTCGATGAGGTCCGGGTCGATGTACAGCTGGTGGCAGTCCTCGCACAGGCCGCCCGGGATGCCGAAGCACAGCCGCTCGGACTGGTCGGGCATCCGGAACGTGGTGTCGAACCGGGTGGTGATCAGGCGGCGGGTGCAGGCCGGACAGCGCTCGCGGGTGGAGGTCATGCCGTCATTCTTGGAACGGTGCACGGCGGGCGGCATGACCCGAGGGTACGGGGGCACCCGGTACACGAGAGGGCCACCCGGGCAGGACTTGCGGCGGCTCCTGTAGGGCGGCGGCTTCCGCTCTCGCGGCGGC
>CAZVDO010000029.1:7501-9916 GCA_964625345.1 uncultured Anaerolinea sp.
GGCTCCTGTAGGGCGGCGGCTTCCGCTCTCGCGGCGGCACCGGTCTCGCGGCGGCTCCCGCGCGCGGCGGCTCCCCTACTGGACGCGCAGGACGGTCTTCGCCTCGGACCAGTGCTTCTCGAGCTGGTAGTAGTCGCGCTCGGGTGGCGTGAAGATGTGCACGATCGTCACGCCGAAGTCGACGAGGACCCAGTGCGATGCCGGCGTTCCCTCGCGGCCGATCGGGCGCACGCCCTCGTCTCGCATGCCCGAGATGATCCCGTTTGCGATCGCGTCGAGCTGCCGCTCCGAGCCACCCGAGCAGATCACGAAGTGGTCCGCGAGCGAGGTCAGGCCGGCGAGGTCGAGGAGCACGATGTCGGCGGCCTTCTTGTCCTCGGCGAGCTCGACGATGCGCCGGGCGACGTCGATGGAGGCCCGCTCGGCCGCCACGCCGGCCTTGCGGGCGCGGCGCGCGACCTTGGGGCTGCGCTTGGGCAGCCCGTCAGGGCTCGGTGCGGTCGGGGCGGGCGCGTCCGGGACGGCCACGGGATCGGGGGCGGCCACGGGATCGGCGGCGAGCGCCGGGTCCTTGGTTAGGGGGTCGGTCACGTGCGGCGGGTGCCTCCTGGCTGGGCGTCGATGTACAGGCCATGATCGGCGATGTAGGCCCCGACTGCCTCGGGGACGAGATAGCGGATGGAGCGCCCGGCCGCCACGCGAGCGCGGATCGCGGTGGACGAGATGCCGAGCCGCGGACCATCGAGCATGACGAACCTCTCCTCGAGGCCCGGGAACGTGGCCGCGAGCCAGGCGGGTTCCGGTGCCGGGTGGCCCTCCCGCGGCACCACCGCCACGCGGCACTGCTCGACGAGGCCGCGTGGGTCATGCCATGACGGCAGGCCGGCGAGCGTCTCCGCGGACAGGATCAGCACGAGGTCCGCGCTCCGCTCGGAGCCCGCCGCCTCGGTGGCCAGCAGCGCGATCGTGTCCGAGGTGTAGGACGGTCCCGGCCGGTCCACGTCGACCCGGCTCATCGCAAACGCGGGATTGCCGGCGATCGCGAGCTCGACCATGGCCACGCGGTCCGCGGCGCTGGCCTCCGCGCCGTCTGGCTTGTGGGGCGGAACGCCGGCCGGGACGAAGAGCACGCGGGACAGGCCGAGGGCCTCCCGCGCTTCCTCCGCGACGGCGAGGTGGCCCATGTGGACCGGATCGAAGGTGCCGCCCATGACCCCGGTCGGGCCCGACGCCGGCCGGTGCGCCCGGGACCCCGATCCAGGGGCCGGGCTGCGGTCCGTCATGCCCATCGCTCGGCGGACCAGGAATCGCCGGCCCATTCGAGTTCAACATTGCCGAAGCGGACGAGATCGCCCGGCTCCACGCCCACGCGCCGAAGCTCGGCGTCCACGCCCATTCGCTCGAGGTCTCGCTGGAACCGTTCCGCCGATTCCTCGACATCGAAATTGGTCTGCGCGGCGAGGCGTTCGACGCGGCTCCCCCGCACGCGGAACGCGCCGTCCGGATCTTGTTCCACGGCGAACCCGTCCACGAGATCGCCCATCCGGTGCACGACCACGCCGGCCGGCTCGGGCGGCTCGCGCAGCTCCTCGATGGACGGCAGCAGCTCGGCGATCGCGGCACGGAAGGCCGGCATGCCCAGGCCCTCGGCGGCGGCGATGGCGACGACCGGCATCCCCTCCCGCTCGCGGGCGACGCGGAAGGCGGGCCAGGCATCGATGGCCGCGGGCAGGTCCAGCTTGTTGAATGCCACCAGCGTCGGCTTCGTGAGCAGGGCCGGGTCGTGGGCGCGGAGCTCCTCGCGGATGACGCCGTACTCCCATTCCGGGTCCCGGCTCGCGCCGTCGACCACCTGCACGAGGACCCGCGTGCGCTCGACGTGGCGGAGGAAGGCATGGCCGAGGCCGGCTCCGGAACTGGCGCCCTCGATGAGCCCGGGCACGTCCGCGATCGTCGGCAGCCGCCCGTCCTCGTCACCCAGGTCCATGACCCCGAGGTTCGGCTCGAGCGTGGTGAACGGGTAGTCGGCGATCTTGGGCTGGGCAGCGGTCACCGCGGCAAGGAGTGTCGACTTGCCGGCGTTCGGGAGCCCGACCAGGCCGATGTCGGCGATGAGGCGGAGCTCGAGGCGGAGCCAGCGCTCCTCGCCCGGCTCGCCCTTCTGGGCGTGCTTGGGGGCTTGGTGCGTGGAGGTGGTGAAGTGGGTGTTGCCGAGCCCGCCGCGGCCGCCCCGCGCCACCTGGACGGACTGGCCGGTGGCCACGAGGTCGGCCAGGAGCTCGCCGGTCCCGTCGTCGTAGACGGCGGTACCGGGAGGAACCTGGAGCTCGAGGTCGGACCCGGCCTTGCCGTGCCGCCTGGCGCGCTGGCCGCGCCCGCCCGCGTCGGCACGGAAGTGGTGGCGGTACTGGAAGT
>CAZVDO010000029.1:10016-13476 GCA_964625345.1 uncultured Anaerolinea sp.
GCGCGCTGGCCGCGCCCGCCCGCGTCGGCACGGAAGTGGTGGCGGTACTGGAAGTCCCGGAGCGTCGTCTGGCCCGGGTCGACCCGGAGGAGGATCGATCCACCACGCCCGCCGTCACCGCCGTCCGGTCCGCCGCGGGGAACATGCGCTTCGCGACGGAACGTGGCGGCGCCGTCGCCCCCGGTCCCGGCCGCGATCCAGATCTTGACCCGGTCGAGGAACATCGCCGCTATCTTCCCACGGGCCGATCGGCCGTCACGCGCTGCGCGCGGTCCAGGTCGCGATCGCGTTCGTTGGAGAGCGCAGGTGCCGGACGGCCGCGTGGCCGGAGGGGCACGCCGCGCCGGGCACGAGCCCGGCCGCCGCCGCTCAGAGGTACTTGAGCGGGTTGGTGCGCGTTCCGCCGTTCCAGATGGGCCCGCGCCAGACCTCGAAGTGGAGGTGCGGCCCTGTCGCGTGACCGGACTGGCCCACCCGGCCCACCTGCTGGCCCTTGCTCACGGACTGGCCGGCCGACACCGTGATGGCCGACATGTGGTTGTACGTCGAGTACAAGCCGGAGCCATGCGAGATCCAGACCTGGTACCCGCCGCCGTTGTTCTTCCAGCCGGCGAACTGGACCGTCCCGGAGGCCGCGGCAACGACCTTGGATCCGTAGTCGGCCGCGATGTCGATCCCGTAGTGCCCGTAGTGGTAGTACTGGCTGATGTAGTTGCCGCCGCCGACGACCGGCCACTTCATCGGGCCGCCGCCATAGGAGGACGGTCCGGGGCACGAGCACGAACTGCTGCTGCCGCCGCCCGACGAATGCTTCACCGGTGGCGGCGTCGGGATCGGCGCGCCGGCGGCGCCGGGCAGGATGATCGTCTGGCCGACGATCAGGGTCGGGTCCTCGAGGCCGTTGACCTCGACGATCGTGCCTGGATCGATCTTGTATGCCGCGCCGAGCGACTCGACGGTGTCCCCTGCCTTGACGGTCACCACGAGGCCGTTGACCGGCGGGATCACGAGCTTCTGGCCGATGTGCAGCTCGTCCTTGGCGGTGAGCTTGTTCGCCCACCAGATGGTCATCATCGAGACGCCGTAGCGGCTGGCGATGCCGGTCAGCGTGTCGCCGGACTGGACCGTGTAGGACTGGAGCAGCCCGCGGCTGTCCTGGACGGTCGTGGTGACCGCGACGGGCTTGTAGATCGTCCCATCGTCGTCATAGGTCTCGAGCGGCGCCCCGACGGCATCGCTCGTACCGAGCCGGGAGCCGAGGCCGGCCGCGAAGTCCTCGGCCGGGTCGAGTTCGCCACCGACGGCGATGCGCGGGGCAACCCCCGCGCCGTCCACGGATCCAATCGCCTGGACCGGCTTTGGCCCGAAGCTGACAACGCTCGCGCCGAGCACGACGAGCATGGCGATGATCGGGAGCATCCGCTCGGACGACAGGCGCACGGCGAGCGTGCGTCGAAACGTCGTGGAACGCGGCCGGATGGTCGGCCGCGGAGCCAGGTGCAGCTGGTGCGCGACGACGGCGATCCGACGCCCAAGCTGGCGCACGGTCCCGACCGATGTCCGGTGGAAGCGCTGCGCGCGGGCGGATCGCTCGCTCGAGGTCCGGTTGATCCGCGCGATCACGCGCGAGACGCCGGCCGGGGCGTTCAGCAATACGGTCTCCTACGTTGGACGGCCCGGTCGAGCGTGGGTGCGCGGCGGGGTTCGGGGGATCTCGGCCGTCCGGGGGCTGCGGCGATGTGAGCTGGGGACTCTCTGTCGCGTGTCGGTCCCGCTCCTCCGCGGGTCCGGCATCCGGGCGACCTTATCACGAGGGTCGCCGGGCCTGCAAACGTCGCGATGGCACGTCCGCGGGGGGCCGGATGGTCCCAATCGTGCGGGCGACGCCGGTCAGGCGTCCGGTCCGTCCGTCGCGGCCGGTAGGCCACGGCATGGGCCGCAACGGTCAGGCGTCGAGGCTCTTGGTCAGTCCGGCGAGGAACTGGACGTTCGTGTCCGTCTTGGCGAGCCGGTTGAGGAGGAGCTCGATGCCCTCGTTCGTGCCGACCGCGGAGAGCATCCGGCGCATCGTCCAGACCATCTTGAGGGTGCCGTCCTCGAGGAGCAGCTCCTCGCGGCGGGTGCCCGAGCGCATGACGTCGATCGCCGGGAAGATGCGCTTCTCCCCCAGCTTGCGATCGAGGATGAGCTCGGAGTTGCCGGTGCCCTTGAACTCCTCGTAGATCACGTCATCCATGCGCGAGCCGGTGTCGACGAGGCAGGTGGCGATGATCGTGAGCGAGCCGCCCTCCTCGATCTTCCGGGCCGCCCCGAAGAACCGCTTGGGCGGGTATAGGGCGATGGGATCGATGCCGCCCGACAGCGTCCGGCCGCTTGGCGGCAGGGCCAGGTTGTACGCGCGCGCGAGGCGGGTGATCGAGTCCATCAGGATCACGACGTCCCGGCCGGTCTCGACCTGGCGCTTCGCGATCTCGAGGGCCATCTCGGCGACATGGGTGTGGTTCTCGGTCGGCTCGTCGAAGGTGGAGCTGATGACCTCGCCCTTGACGCTGCGGCGCATGTCCGTCACTTCCTCGGGTCGCTCGCCGATGAGCGCGACCATGAGGAGGATGTCCGGGTAGTTGGCGGTGATGCCGTTGGCGATGTTCTTGAGGAGCATCGTCTTGCCGGCCTTCGGCGGGCTCACGATCAGGGCGCGCTGACCTTTGCCGATCGGGTTGACGAGGTTCACGAGCCGCTGGCTGAGGTTCTTCGGGTCGCTCTCGAGGTTGATGAGCTCGTCCGGGTGGACCGGCGTGAGGTCGGCGAAGTGCGGCCGGCGGCGGGCGGTCTCGATGTCGACGCCATTGACGGAATCGACGCGCAGGAGGCCCCAGTACTTCTCCTGCTCGCGCGGAGCGCGGACGGCACCCGACACGCGATCGCCGATGCGCAGCGCGAACCGGCGCACCTGGCTCGAGGAGACGTAGACGTCATCCGGGCTCGGCAGCAGGCCGTGGCGGCGCATGAAGCCGTAGCCCTCGTCGACCACGTCGAGGATGCCGGTGGCGTAGGCGTGGCCCGCTCGTTCGGTCTGGACCTGGAGAATGCGATCGACGAGGTCGTCCTTGCGATCCTCGGAGCGCGTATCCATCTCGAGGTCGCGGCCGACCTGGCGGAGCTCGGCGAGGCTCATCTCGCGGAGGTCGGAGACGTCGAGGTCATTGCGCTCGCGCGCCGCCTCGAGCTCCTGCATCTCCTCGAACTCGGAGACGGGGGCGCGACCCACCGGGGCGCGACGGCGCGACCGTCGATTGCGTGGACGCTGGTCAGGTCCTGACATTGGGGTAGGAGTCACCTGGGCATGTGGAAAGGGATCACCGACCGCGCGGGAAGGCGTCCGCGACGCGGACCGGTGGGGATGCATGGAGTATGGGCCCGCTCGTGACGGGCGTCAATCCTGCTGTGGCATCGTGAGGGC
>CAZVDO010000029.1:13576-23372 GCA_964625345.1 uncultured Anaerolinea sp.
TGGAGTATGGGCCCGCTCGTGACGGGCGTCAATCCTGCTGTGGCATCGTGAGGGCGTGTCAACGGCGAAGCGCGCCCCGCTGCCCCAGGACGACGACGGTTCGCCCAAGGCCACGTCGTTGCCCGCGGCGGCGCGGCGGGGCAACACCGCATCCTCGGACGAGGTCGGTGCGATGTTCGACCGGATCGCCCGCGTCTACGACCCCCTGAACGCGGTCATCTCGGGCTTCCAGGAGCCGCGTTGGCGGCGGCGGCTCGTGGAGGCCACGGCCCTCGGCGCCGGCATGGCCGCGATCGACGTGGCGACGGGGACCGGCGCCGTGGCGCGTGACCTGGCGCGGCGCGTGGGCGCGAGCGGGCGCGTGCTCGGCGTCGACATCTCGTCCGGGATGCTGGCCCGCGCGGTCGGCGCCGGCAGTGCGCCGGGACTCGAGTATCGGCAGGGAGACGCGATGTCCCTGCCCGCACCCGACGGCGGCTTCGATGCGGCCACGATTGCCTTCGGGATGCGCAACCTGCCCGACTATGAACGTGGCTTCTCGGAGATGTGCCGGGTCGTCCGGCCGGGCGGCCGCGTCGTGTGCCTCGAGATCGCCCGCCCGCGCTCCCTGGTCGGACGCGTGGGGCGGGTCTGGTTCGAGCGCGTCGTGCCGTTGATCGGGCGCCTCGCCGGCCAGGGCGACGCCTACCGCTACCTCGTGACGAGCGTGCGCGCGTATCCGCCGCCGGAGGCAATCGCCGACATCATGCGGCGCGCGGGCCTCGTCGACGTGCGCTGGGTCCCGATGTCATTCGGGATGGTGACGCTCCACGTCGGGGTCCGGCCCGCGGAGGCCGTACCGGCGTAGGGCGTGTTGGCGTGGCCGGCGCTCGCCGACGCCTCCTGTCGGCCCACCGCCTACTGATGGTGGCGGTGATATGCGAAGCGCTGGCGAGCGACGGGCCCTGGGCGCTCGCCCGGTGAGCGTGGCCGACCTGCCGATGGACGGTGTGGGGGTCGTCAGGCCCTGTCGTGGGGCGACGGGGCCGCCTAACACCGATGGGAGCGGTTGGTGGCGGTTGGCCCGCGACGGCGGCGGCGTACCACCGATGGGAGCGGTTGGTGGCGGGTCGGGCGCGGTGCGGGGGCCGTCGCGGGGCGACGCGGCCGCCTACCACCGATGGGAGTGGTAGGTGGCGGGGCCGGCGCCTGCCTCAGCTGGACTTCGTCGCGGCCAACGCGGCCCGGGCGGTGTCCCAGTCCTTGCGGAACTGGACGATGCCCTTGTCCGTGAGCGGGTGGCTCACCATCTGCTTGAAGACCTTGAACGGGAGCGTGGCGATGTGCGCACCAGCCAGCGCCGAATCGGTGACGTGGCGCGGATGGCGGATCGATGCCGCCAGCACCTCGGACTCGAGGTCGTGGAAGCGGATGATGTCCGAGAGCTCCCGGATCACGATCATCCCCTCTTCGTTGATGTCGTCGAGGCGGCCCACGAACGGCGAGAGCAGGTAGGCGCCCGCTTTCGCGGCGAGCAGGCCCTGGTTCGCGGTGAAGATCAGGGTGCAGTTGGTGCGGATGCCCTCGGCCGCGAAGCGGCTGATCGCCTCGAGGCCGGTTTCGGACATCGGCACCTTCACGACGATGTTGTCGGCGATCTTCGCGAAGTGGCGGCCCTCAGTGAGCATGCCCTCGACGTCCTCGGCCACGACCTCCGCCGATACCGGGCCGCTCGTGATCGTGCAGATCTCGGCCAGGACCTCGTCGTACGTCATGCCGGTGGTCTTGGCGAAGAGCGTCGGGTTGGTGGTGACGCCATCGAGGACGCCCCAGCGGGCGATGGTGCGGATCTCGTCGAGGTCGGCGGTGTCGAGGAAGAGTTTCATGCGGGACGGGCTCCTTCGGGCGGCGATGTGATGCCGGACCGCGATTCTACGCCCGATCCCCGGCGGGTCCGGACATCACCTGGATGGGCGCCTCCGCCGCCGAAGAACGATCGCCGCGGGCAGATGCGGCGAAGGCCTCAGGCCGTAGGCGCCGTTGGCGCGCTCGCCTCGCTGGCCTCGCCGGCATCTCCGGTCTCGAGCGCCCCACGTGACCCGGTCGCCCCGGCTGCATGGGTGGCATCGGCCGCCGCGGTGCCCACGGACCGCGCCGTGAGGACCGGCTCGTGCCCGTCCCGGACGGCGATCGCGGCGGTCACGAAGCCGTCGAACAGCGGGTGGGGCCGCTCGGGGCGTGACTTGAACTCCGGGTGGAACTGGCTGGCCACGAACCACGGGTGGCCCTTGAGCTCGACGATCTCGACGAGCCGGCCGTCCGGTGACTGCCCGCTGAGCAGCATGCCCGCCCCCTCGAGGGTCTGGCGGTAGCGGTTGTTCACCTCGAACCGGTGGCGATGGCGCTCGTAGATCACTTCCTGGCCGTAGACCGCGGCGGCCTTGGAGCCCGGCGTGAGCCTGGCGGGGTAGATCCCGAGCCGCATCGTGCCGCCCTTGTCCTCCATGTCCCGCTGGTCCGGCATGAAGTCGATGACCGGGTTGTCGGTGAACATGTCGAACTCGGTCGAGTTGACGTCCTTCGTCTCCATGACCTCCCGGGCGAACTCGATGACCGCGCACTGGAGGCCGAGGCACAGCCCGAGGTACGGCACGCCGTGGTCGCGGGCGTAGTGGGCGGCGAGGACCTTGCCCTCGATGCCACGATGACCGAACCCGCCCGGGACCAGGATGCCGGCCGCCCCATCGAGCGCGGCGTGGAGGCCGTCCTTCGTGAGGGCCTCCGAATCGACCCAGCGGACCTTGACGTCGACCTCGTGCGCCCAGCCGGCGTGCTTGAGGGCCTCGGTCACGGAGAGATACGCATCGGGCAGCTCGATGTACTTGCCCACGAGGGCGATCTCGAGCTCGGGCTTCGGGCGCTTGATGCGATCCACGAGCATCCGCCAGCCATCCAGGTCGGGGGCCGCCTCGGGATCACCGAGCCCGAGCTCGCGGACCACGAGCCTGCCCAGCCCGAAGGCCTCGAACTGGAGCGGGACCTCGTAGATCGTCTCGGCCGTCGGAGCCGGGATGACGGCGTCCGTGGCGACGTCCGTGAAGAGCGCGATCTTCTCGCGGATCTCGTCGGGAACCTCGTGATCGGAGCGCAGGACGATGACATCGGGCTGGATGCCGATGCCCCGAAGCTCCTTGACCGAGTGCTGGGTGGGCTTCGTCTTGAGCTCGCCGGTCGCGGCGAGCGCCGGCAGGAGGGTCACGTGGACGTACAGGACGTTCGCCCGGCCGACGTCCTTGCGCATCTGGCGGATGGCCTCGAGGAACGGCAGGGATTCGATGTCGCCGACCGTGCCGCCGACCTCGACGATCACCACGTCCGGCTCGCCGTCCTTGGCAACCCGCCCGATCCGTTCCTTGATCTCGTTGGTGATGTGGGGGATCACCTGGACCGTGCCGCCGAGGTAGTCGCCCCGGCGCTCCTTGGCGATCACCGCCTGGTAGATGCGGCCCGTGGTCACGTTGGAGAGCTGGCTCAGGTTCTCGTCGATGAACCGCTCGTAGTGGCCGAGGTCGAGGTCCGTTTCCGCTCCGTCGTCGGTGACGAAGACCTCGCCGTGCTGGTACGGGGACATCGTGCCGGGATCCACGTTGATGTACGGATCCAGCTTGAGGATGGAGACCTTGAGACCCCGTGCCTTGAGCAGCCGACCGACGCTGGCGGCGGTGATGCCCTTGCCCAGAGAGGAGGTCACGCCTCCGGTCACAAAGACATACTTCGCCACGGGTCAGGTCCTCCGGGGGTTTTTCTGATGCTACCGGAAGACGGGCCAAGCGGCAAGACGGACGGGGCCGGTTGTCGTCGTCGGCTTCTGCGTGAACGGCGTCCGGAGGCGGGCGTGGCGCGTGGCCCAAGGGCACGCTCAGTGACCTCAGCGTGGCGGGTGGGGGCACGGGGCGGCCCCGCGTTACGGCGCGGGCGCGTCCCCGATCCGCACCCACGGCACCGTGTATGCAGCTTCGACGAGCTCACCATCGACCTGGGTGAAATGGAGCGTCCCGTCTGGGTCCACCGTCCATGTCAGCCGGTTGACGCCCGGGGTTCGTGGGATGGCCCAATCGCTCGGGAGCCGGATCGTGACGTCGTCGCCGGTCGCGGCGTAGATGTCGCTGATGACGTCCGGGGTGCCGCCGTCCTCGACGATGCTGACCTGCCATCGGCCATCGGACAGGGTCCAGGTGAAGACGACAAGCTTGAATGTTTCGTGCTTGCCGGTCACGGCTTCGGCCTGGGCACCCGTGAGCTCGGCCCGGTAGACGCCACTCGGGAGATCGCCGGCAGCTGGGACCACGCTCGCGCGGAGCTGCTCCCAGGCCTCGACCTGCGCGGTCATCGTGGTCGCCAGGCACTCGGCCCCGACGACCTCGAAGGCAGCGTCGCACGAAGGCAGGGTGCTCCCCGATCGCGCTGACTGGAGCACGGCCCGGATCGACGCGTTGACCAGGTCCGGGGCGTCGTCCTGGATCGAGTGCCCGCTGTCCTTCGCAACCATGTGCAGGGAGTTCGAGGACAACGCCGCGAGTTCGTCCTGGAAGCCCGACCAGGCGCTTGCGAAGTCGCCTGAGATCTGGCCCTGGGTCAGGACGATCATGGGGATCGAACCCAAGGACGTGATCGCTGCCAGTTCGACGGCGCTCGCTTCTCGATCGATCCTCGTGCCCTCGTCGTACCAGGGCTGGTCATTGGCGAGCCAGTCGCCCTCGAATTGGTGGCCGGACGACGCGTCGACAAGCACTATTCCCGCGACGTCGGTGGGATAGGCGTGGGCGAACAGCCGCACGATCATCCCACCGAAGGAGTGGCCCACGAGGACGAACGGACCGGCGATCCCCGCTGCCTCGAGGAGCCGATGCGCCTCACCGGCCATCGTTCCGGCGCTTGTCGCCGGGTAGCCGGGTCGGGCGTCGCTGTCACCCAGGCCGGCCCGGTCGTATTTGCATGTTCGAGTCTCGGCTGCCATGACGGAGAACACGCTCGGCCAGGCGTAACTGCCACTCCCCAAGCCCGACTCGAGCAGGATCGTCGGCGATCCGGTCCCCTCGCAGTGAATCCACAGGTCGAACCCCCCGACGTCGAATGTGCCTTCGACGACGACTGGCGTGGGGGCGACCGTCGGCGACGGGGGCGGTGTTGCGGCAATCGACGACGACGGCGCGATCGTGGGCGCCTGCGCGCTGGAACACGCCACGACGAACAGCAGGGTGGCGATACCCGTGATCCCGGCCGACGTTCGGCTGCCCACGTCAACTCCTCCATACAAGTCGTGCAGGACGGATCAGGCTCTGGACAGGCGTCGTGGCGCCCGCGAGTTCACCTCGTCGAGCGCCACGCCATTCGCCGCAGGGGTACTAGCTCAAGGCATCGCGGAGCCGCCCCGTCAGGGCAGCGCGATCCGCTGCCAGTCAGGCAGGCTCTCGGTCCAGGGCAGGACCTCGTAGGCACCGGTGAACGGGTCGATCGAGAACACCTCGTGGGTATTGCTTGTCGCCATCAGCACCTTCGTGCCATCGGGGGACCAGGCCTTCACGAGGCCGGTGTCCTGGCCCCCGTCGATCCGGGGCCCGATGTCCCGCGCCGCGGCCGAGCCGTCGGCGGGCATGATCGCGAGCCAGCCCTGGGCGTTGGGTTCGTCGCCGTTGAGGACCCAGCGATGGACGACGATCCACTTGCCGTCGGGGGAGTAGGTGGGCCAGTTCTCCTGGACGAGCGGGTCGTCGGGTCCCGGCACGGCCCGATCGTTGGTTCCGTCCGGGGCGATGAGGTGGATGCGGAAGTGATCGCGCGTCTGCTCGGAGGGCAGCCGCACCTGGTCGATCCCGTTGTAGGCGATGGTCCCGCCGTCCGGCGCCCAGGCGGCGCCTGAGAGGGTGTAGTCCGGGCCGAAGGTCGTCTCGCCCGGCAGATTGAAGGGGTGAAGGCCGGAGCCGTCGGGCTTGAGCGTGTAGAGGTCGACGCCCGAGCCGACCTCGTCCCGCGCCCGGATCAGGAGCAGGTCGCCCCGTGGCGCGCTCCAGCTGACGTCCAGCGGCCGCTTGCCACCGAGGTCGATCACGCGGCTTCCGCTGCCATCCATCGCCGCCATCGTGAGCGCCGGGATGCCGTTGACGTCGAAGACGAGGGCTGCGGTCCTGCCATCCGGGGAGATGGCTCCCTGGGCGTTCCCGATCGACGGGATGACGGCGATCTCCACGGCGGCCGTCCCGTCCGTGTTGGCGACCATGAGGTGATCGGCGCCGTCGTGGGTCGAGAAGTAGGCCAGGTGCGTGCCGTCGGGCGTGTAGCCGGCCGAGGTCTCGACGTTCGGGCCCCCGACCAGGAGGCGCCCGGAGCTCGTGAGCGTGTCGCGAACGTACAGGTCGCCGTTGCTCGCGTACAGGAGGGCGCCGTTGGCGGCCGGTCCGAACGGCGGCGGCAGGCGCCGCTGCGAACCTGCGTAGATCGCGAGCGTCGCCGCCAGCGCGACCAGGACCGCCAGCACAACGAGTTGTCGGACGGGCAACCGGCCGACCGGCGTCGGCCGCGTGAGCGTCGTGTTCACGGGGATCCACCTTTCGGGGAAGGTCCAGCGCGGCCGCTGCGGCGTGCGCGCGGTCTGCTGGAGGATGTCGTCGAGGTAGTCGGGCAGCCGTGCGGCGGCGATCTCGTCGATCGCGGTCGCGATGCGGCGCTCGAAGGGGTCGAACCGATCGATGGCGGTCATGCCGTGCGGCCTCCTTCCAGGGGGACGACGGATGCGTCCGCGGTCATCGACCGACGCAGCCCCAGCATCGCCCGATGGAGGCGCGACTTCGCCGCGGGAAGCGTGATCCCGAGCGAGGTGGCGGCATCGGGCAGCGGGTAGCCGAGGTAGTAGTGGAGCACGACGAGCGCGCGATGCTCCGGGTCGAGGCGGACCAGGGCCCGCTCGACCAGGTCGCGGTCGGCCAGGTGGCCGGCCGTGTCGGCGCTGGGCGGCTCGTGGATGGTCGCGATCTCGACCTCGATGGGCCGCCGGCGTCGCCGGCGAGCCTCGTCGAGGCTGGCGTTCACGAGGAGGCGATGCAGCCAGGCATCGAACCGGTCCGGGTCACGAAGCCCGGGCAGGTCCCGCCAGGCGCGCACCAGGGCGTTCTGGACCGCGTCGCGCGCGAGCTCCGGGTCCCGCAGGATGAGGCGCGCGGCCGCGTCCAGGCGCGCGGCGGCCGCCGTGGCGAGCACGGCGAAGGCGTCGTGATCGCCCCTCCCCGCTCGCTCGACCAGCTCCCGCCGTCCGTCCACGACCCCTCACCACTGCCCGGTCATGCGACCGGTTCGAAGGGTATGGCGTCGGCGGTGGGCGATTCGTTGCGCCCGACTTCGGGCGCGCTCCTCAGGGAACAGCGATGCCCGCCATGGTCGCTTCGCTGACCAGGTCCGTGCGGGCCGAGAAGGCGCCGCCGAGAGGTCCGTGCGGGCGTCGTCGAACAGGGCGGCGAAGGCGTGGCCGGCCGAGTGGCCGGCCACATGCTTCGCGCCGCTGGGTTCAGGTACCGGAAAGCGTGCTGACGAAGTGCACGGTCGAGAGCACCGCGAGCTCGTTGGCCTTCGAGATCGTCGGCTCGAGCCATTGCAGGAGGAACAGGTTGCCGTCCACCTCGACCAGGTAGATCGAGTCGGTGTCCCCCTGCGTGATGAACCACCCGCCCGTGCTGGCGGGATCTGACGTCGTCCACTCGTTGATCCGCCCGGCAATGCCCGTGGCCTGGCAGCCGTCCGTGACGGTGGTCGGGACGACCAGGTGCACCGCCGGTCGGCCGTCGATCTCGACGGCCTCCTGCTGGACGGTCATGCCCGGCAGGCCCGCGAGGTAGGTGGCGAACGCGGCCGCCGTCGGCGCAAGTTCGAGCTTCGCGCCACCCCTCGCGCTGCAAGGCTCGGTCCAGCCCCACGGGTTACGCGTGGCGACGAAGGCCGATCCATCGGAAGCATCGAGCGTGAGGCCGTCGGGCCCGGCCTGGGCGGCGAACGTCTTGTGGGGCAACGTGACCATGAACATCGGGTCGAAGTTGACGGCGACACCGCGGCCGCCCGCGTTGTCGGCGTCGATGGCCCGCACCCACTCGCGCTCGAGGACGGCCTGCCGTGCCGGGCAGCTGTCGGCGATCGCGGTGAGCCGGAGCCGGGTCCCGTCGCTGTTCGGGACGGCCCCGTCGGAAGCGAGGTCGTAGCGGTAGCGGCCCAGATCGCCGGGCTGGCAGCCGGATCCGATCGTCGTCCGGAACGCGAGCTCCTCAGGGCCGCCGGCCACGGCCTGGCCGAAGAATGAGCTGGAGCCGGACATCGCAACAGACAGCGATGCCGGGGCGATCTCCAGCCGGGCAACGGGGATGCCCTCGCTCCCGCTTCCGGATCGCGCGCCCGGTTGGGCAACCCAGGTCGCGCGGAGCGCCACGGGAGTCGTGACATTCGCCGCCGCCGTCGGCGTCGACGCGGTGGTCGGTGTGGGCGTCGGCAGTGCGGTGGTCGGTCGCGGCTGTCCGCCGGTCAGGATGACGGCCCCGCCCACGAGGGCCAGGGCGATCAAGGCAACGGCCGCAACCAGGGAGATGCGGTTCATGTTGGGCCTCCATGGGCCGATCCGGGGCCAGGCCCGCAGTTGCGAGGCGGCCTCGGTGGCCTGCAGGACGGCGGCGAGCGCGCGGTCGGGCGCCTCGGAGGGCATCTGTTCGAGCCAGGCTCGAAGGATCCGATCGGGGTCGCGGTGTGCGCTCATGCCAGCCGTCCTTGGGTGGCCGGCGCGGCGTCGGCTTCGAGGGTCGAGCGCAGCAGCCGGATTGCGTAGTGGAGTCGCGAGCGGGCCGTGCCGGCGGGGATCCCGAGGGTCTCGGCGATCTCCACCAGCGACAGGCCCACGTGGTGATGCAGGACGACGACCGCGCGTTGCTCGACAGTGAGGCGTCGGAACGCCCGGTCGAGTGCGTCTCGGTCGGCGACGGTCACGATGTTGTCGAGGTCTGCCGGTCCGTCGACCGGCAGGACCCGGACGTTCTCCGTCCAGCGCCGGCGACGCCTGGCCTCGGCGTAGCAGGCGTTGACGAGCAGGCGCCGAACCCAGGCTTCGAAACGATCCGGGTCGCGCAACCGCGGAAGCTCACGCCAGGCCGTGATGAGGCTGCTCTGCAGGGCATCCTCGGCGAGGTCGGCATCCCGCAGGATCCGCGTCGCGATCGCGTACATCCGGTCGCTGGTCACGTGGACCAGCATTCCGAACGCATCGTGATCGCCACGCATCGCCCGCTCGACGACGTCTCGCACCGTCACTCCTTCGTTTCGAGGCACCCTGGGCGGGCGCTCGTACCAATGAGTCGTGAGCATGCGCGAAACGTTCACGGGAAGACCGATGTATCGAGATCGACTGTGAGTCCGAGAAATCGGCATGGGCGCGCGGCGACTCGGGCTGACGGGGTCCGGGCAGGCGTGGGGTCCGGGCAGGCGTGGGGTCCGACTGTGCGTCCGAGAAATCGGCATTAGGGAGCTGTGTTCCAGCGTGCGGGTCCGCGCATGCACGGATTCCCGACTGTGGGTCTGGAGAATCGGCGTGGCGTGGGCCATGTGGGAGCCCAAGGTCCGGGCATGCACGGATTCCCGACTGTGGGTCCACGGGGGACTCGATGAGGGCCGCTCCCTCTGTGAGGGCCGCTCCCTCGATGAGGGCCGCTCCCTCGATGAGGGCCGCTCCCTCGATCTGGGCCGCTCCGCTGCCGCGCGCGGAACGCCGCGCCGCAGCCGCCGCTCAGCCCCG
>CAZVDO010000030.1:0-3498 GCA_964625345.1 uncultured Anaerolinea sp.
GGCGCGCGGAGTGGCGGCGACGCGGCCACGAGCGCCGCGGCGGGGGGTGCTCCTCGGGGTCGTGGCTCGGCCGGGAGCGGCCCCGCGGGCAGTGGAGACGCCGGCCCGGCCTAGGCCTCGAGGTACGCGAGGACCGCAAGCACGCGACGGTGGTCGGTGTCGGTCACCGGCAGGTCGAGCTTGCCGAAGATGTTGCTGATGTGCTTCTCGGTGGCGCCTTCGGTGATGTGGAGCGCGGCGGAGATCGCCGCATTCGTGCGACCCTCCGCCATCGCCCCGAGCACCTCGCGCTCTCGGGGCGTCAGGTCGCGCAGCCGGTCCTCGGCGTGGCGCTGGACCATGAGCTGGGCGACGACCTCTGGATCGAGCGCCGTCCCGCCCCGGGCGACCCGCCGCAGCGCGTCCATGAACTCACGGATGTCGGCGACCCGATCCTTGAGCAGGTAGCCGACGCCTCCAGCGCGGTCGGCGAGCAACTCGCTCGCATAGGCGCGCTCGACGTACTGGCTCAGCACGAGGACCGGGCTGCCGGGCACCCGACGACGCGCCTCCACCGCAGCACGAAGCCCCTCGTCCCGCTGCGTCGGAGGCATCCGAACGTCCACGACCGAGACATCAGGCCGATGCTCCACGACCGCATCAACGAGCGACGGCCCATCCCCCACCGCGGCGACGACCATCCCGCCCGAGTCCTCGATCAGCCGGATCAGCCCTTCGCGGAGCAGCACGGAATCCTCGGCGATCACGACCCTCAGGGGTGCCGCGTCCGGCGTAGCTGGTGGTGCCATGTGCCGATCCTAGCGCCGCGGCCGTGGGCGACGTGAGGCGTGCGGCGTGGTCGCGATGGGGGGTCGCGATGCGGGCTCGCGAGGCGGGCTCCATTCCTGCCAAATTCCCGTCACGCGCAACTTCGTCGGGGCCAGGACGGGCTCGCGGCCGGCGCCACGTTCGACACTGGCGGTTATTCGTGCCAGTTGCTCGCCACGCGGGAATCTGGCCGAGCTCTCCTGCATAACTCCCGCGTGAGGTCGAGGTGGCGGAACTGGCCGGGTAGCAGGCGGCGGCTGGGTCAGCCATGCGCACGGGTGCGCGCCCATCGCGCCCCCGCAGAGCGCCGTTCGCGCCGGCGAGGTTGGCGCGCCGAACCGCGATCCGCGTCAGCGCCCTACGGTGGGAGGGGCTGGCGGAGTGACTCCGCCGTCGAGCAGCGTCCGAGTTCCAAGCGGCTCGGAGAGCCTCAAGATCGCGGGCGTTCCGGGCGGGCCGGGGCATGTGACCAGGATTCCCGGTTCGACCTTCACCGGGCGCACGCCGATCGTGACCGTGACGGCATCCGCGCTGTACTGCACGACGGGAGCGGACATTCGTCCGGTCGTTGGGACGCCTCCGGAGCATGACCGTTCCCACACGAGGATGTGGAATTCGGACTGCTTTGCGTCGGGCATGGGAAAGGCAGGATCCAAGCCCCACGTTGCTGGCCCAAACTCCGCGGACAAGACGACATGGGGTTCGCACTGGCCCATCGTCAACGGCTTCCAGCCGAAGGCATCCCTGCTCACCTCGATGGACACCCATCCGGGCGGACCCAACGCAAGCGTCTGTGACAGGAATACGGCACCGGTGTCATCGCGGCCCGCGAGTCGCCACGTCCATCCGGGAGCGGCCGGGAATGCATCTGCGAACTTGGTGAGCGCGGCTCGAAGGGCATCGAACTCTGGGCCGGAGGCCGTCTCGGCGCCATCGGGAGCGTCGAGGCCGTCTGCCGGAAAGGCCCTGCCGCCGCACGTGAGCATGGCGGTGTCGCTGCCGGACGTTGGGTCTGGCAGGACCTCCGGGAGCACCGGCCACGTGGCCAGGGGTTGCGGGAGCGGTGTCGGCGGTGCGGCGCAGCCCGCCAGACCGACCACGGCGAGGACGAGCGCCGGAAGCCATATGGCGAACGACCCGCTCATGGTCCGCCTGGTGACGGTGGTCATCGGCCGGCCCTCGTCGTCGAAGCCTGCGGGCGCTTCGTCTTGGAAGTCGAGACCGCGCAGCCCATGGGCGCGACTGTGGCGGCCGCGTGTGCGAGCCGTCAACAGCCAATGGACCTGAACGTGGGGGTTGACCCTGGGCCACCTGGACGAGCCGCGCTGGGCACTTGACATGTGACTTAATGGTCACCTATTGTCCCCGGCATGACGGTCGACCCCATGTCCCCTACCTTTCGGGCGCTGAGCGACCCGAGCCGCCGGATCCTGCTGGACCGGCTCTTCGAGCGCGATGGCCAGACGCTCGGCGAGCTGTGCAAGCACCTGCCGGAGATGACGCGGTTCGGAGTGATGCGGCACCTCGGGGTGCTCGAGGAGGCGGGACTCGTCATCGTCCGGCGCGACGGCCGGGCGAAGCGGCACTTCCTCAACCCAGTCCCGATTCGGCTCCTGCATGACCGCTGGATCAGCAAGTACGCGGAGCCGGTCGTGGGCGCGATGACAGCACTCAAACACCACCTGGAGACACCCATGTCCACGATCGATCATGTCTACAGCGTCGTCATCCAGGCCCCGCGCGAGCGCGTGTGGCAGGCCATCACCGACGGCGATGAAACAAGTCGGTACTACTACGGCACACGCGTTGCATCGACCTGGGAGGTCGGAGCCGATCTGGCGTACACCTACCCGGATGGGTCGACTGCGGCCGATGGCACGGTCCTCGAGGTCGATCCACCGGCACTGCTGCGGATGTCCTTCCACGCCCGGTGGGATCCGGAGATCGAGGCCGAGGGCCCGGTCGAGATGGCCTGGGTCCTGGAGGCCCGCGGCGACGGCACGCACCTGACGGTCACGACCTCCGGGCTCGTCGACGGATCGCGGACCGCGGCCGACTTCGCGGGCGGGATCGTCTACATCGTGTCCGGGCTCAAGACGCTCATCGAGACCGGGCAGCCGCTGGCGGCCGCGATGGCGTAGCCGGCCACGCTCGTTGGCTCGGGGGTGCGGCGCGCGCGGCACCCCCGGGCGGCACCCCAACCGGTCCTGCCAGATTCTCGTCACGCGCCACTTCGTCCGGGTCACGGCGCGACGTCGTGCGGGAGGCGCGGGGGCGCGGGCGCCAGATTCCCGCGGACGCCATGAACTGGCGGAGATTCGCTGTATAGCTCCCGCGTGAAGTCGAAATGGCAGAAATCAGGGGGTTGCGGGCGGCCCCCCTTGGCGTTCCTGCCAGATTCCCGTCACGCGCAACTTCGTCCGGGCCCAGGTGCACGGCCGTGCGTGCATGGTTGGGTTTCGGGCGCCAAATTCCCACGGACGCGACGAACTGGCGGAGATTCGCTGCATAGCTCCCGCGTGAAGTCGAAATGGCAGAAATCGGACGCTGGATGCCGAGGCGCTGGATGCGGCGACGCTGGATGCCGAGGCGCTGGATGCCGAGGCGCTGGATGCGGCGGCGCTGGATGCCGCGGCGCTGGATGCCGGCGCTGCCGCGCCGCTACGCGCCTCACTACGCGCAACAGCAAGA
>CAZVDO010000030.1:3598-22588 GCA_964625345.1 uncultured Anaerolinea sp.
GCTGGATGCCGGCGCTGCCGCGCCGCTACGCGCCTCACTACGCGCAACAGCAAGACCCATCACGCGCAACGGCGGCGTGCGGCGAGGCGCGCGCGCCCCCACCATGGGTGGACATGCGACCCCGGATCCGCGTCCTCGAACCCGAGCTGATCGAGCGCATCCTCGACGAGGCGAAGCGCGTTCTCGCCGAGGACGGAATGGAGATCCGCGGCCGAGAGCTCCGCTCGCGCCTGGGTGCCGCCGGGCTGCCGGTCGACGAGCCAACGATGCGCGTCCGCTTCCCGCGGGACGTCGTCGAGGCGGCCGTCGCGTCCGCGCCACGCTCCATCACGCTCCACGATCGGGACGGCAATCCGCACGCCGACCTCGGCGGCGATCGGGTCCACTTCGTGCCGGGATCGTCCGGGCTGAAGGTCCAAGACCACCGCACCGGGGAGGTGCGGCTGGCGGGCACGGCCGATTTCGTCGAGTACATCAGGCTCGGGGACGGGCTCGCCCATATCCCCTACCTCGCGACCGCCTTCTCCACCAACGATGACATCGAGGCGGGCGTGTCCGACGCGTGGCGCCTGCGGCTCGCCCTCACCAACTCGAAGAAGCCCATCGTGTCCGGCGCATTCACGGAGCACGGGGTCGAGCGGATGGTCGAGCTCATGCAGCTCTTCCGGCGCGACCGCGCCGACCTGGTCGATCGGCCGATGGCCATCTTCACGATCACCGCGAGCGGCAACTTCCGCTACTCGGAGGATTCGTGCCAGAACCTGATCGACTGCGTCGAGGCGGGCATTCCGGTGGAGATCGTGCCGGTGACGCTCCAGGGGCTGATCGCTCCAGTCACGACGGTGGGCGCCACGATCTTCCACACGATCGACGTCCTGGCCGGCATCACGATGGCCCAGGTCCTGCGGCCCGGCGCCCCGGTGCTCTTCGGCGGCGCCCCGGCGACCTTCCACATGAAGATCGCGAGCTCGCCGATGGCCGCGGTCGAGGCCCTCCAGCTCGACGTCGCCTACGTCGAGGTGGCGAAGCACCTCGGGCTCCCGTGCCAGTCGTATATGGCCCTGTCCGACGCCAAGGTCCTCGATGCCCAGGCCGGTGCGGAGACATTCGGGAGTGCGCTCCTCGCCGCACTCGCGGGTGTCAACAGCGTGAGCGGTCCCGGGATGCTCGACTTCCTGCTCGTGTTCAGCTTGCCCAAGCTCGTGTTCGATGACGAGGTCTGCGGGCAGGTCCTGCACTTCGTGCGCGACGTGCATCCGGTCGACGACATTCCGGTGACGAGCCTGCTCGAGCAGCTTCGTGCCGACCAGCACCTGATCATGGCCGAGCACACGTCGGCCCACTGGCCGACCGAGCTCTATCTCCCCGCGACCACGTGGGAACGCGACAACCGCGAGAACTGGGTCAAGGCCGGGTCGCCCGACACGGCGGCTCGCTGCACCGCGGAGGTGGAGCGGCGACTGGCGGCGTATCACCCGATCGAGACGGACCCGGCAATCGAGCGCGAGCTGGACGCGATCATCCGCGCCGGCCTCCAGCAGCAGCGCGAGCTGCCGTTCATCCCGCCGGCGCCGGAACCGACTGCGGCAGCCTCGGACGCGGGTCCGGGCCGCCGACGCAACGCGCGCCGGGGCGGCTGAGCGAGCGGGGATCCGGGTCTGAGGCGCTCAGCCGCCGAGCGTCGCGGCGAGCACGGGCGGGTTGCCCTCCGGCGCGGCTGCGGGCTCGAGGCTGATCCCGAACGTCCCGCCGGGATCCAGCGTCACTGTCGCCCAGTCGTCGACCGAGCCGACCCAGAACGCCGTCCCGCCGGCGAAGACCATGCGGCCCACCGGGGCGCGCCGCCCGTCGCGCTCGACCCAGCACCGGTAGACCTCGTCGGGAGGCGGGGCCGCGAGGGCCGTGGTGAGGACTACGAGATCGTGATTCGACCAGGAGAGCGTGCCGTTAGCCGTGCCATCGGCGGTCCGCAGCTCGACCACCCAGTGCTCGGGTTCGCGAAGGATCCGGTCGACGGTCGCAGCGACGGCTTCCAGGGCGGATGCTTCGCGACGGGCAGCGTCGAGGTCTGCGTTGCGCTGGACGAGGACACCCGCGCCCGCGACCACGAGGACCAGGGCGGCCGCGAGGCCGAGCCATGGAAGTGCACGGCGAGAGTTCGAGCGGGCGGGGACTCGCGGGACCTCGGGCGCCTCAAGGCCTGCGGGTCGTGTCGCGGGAACAGGGTCGGGTGCCGCGGGGCGCTCTCCGGTCGCGCCGATCGAGGCCCGAAGGGTGGCGCGAATCGATGCCGGCGCCGCGAATCGCTCGCCAGCCACGAGGTCGGCGATCGACGTTCGGCCTCCCGGGCCCTCCCCCGGCATCGGCTCGCGCGCGGCGTCGAGGGCGGCCTGTGTCCGGCGCCAGGCGTCGATCTCCGTGCGACACGCCTCGCAGGTGCGAACGTGCGCCCGCAACGGGTCGTCGAGCCCGCCGGCCCGCGCCCCGCCCTCATCCAGCCCTCCACCGTCCTCGAGCCCGACGAGCCCGTCCGGCTCGAGCGCCAGGTCGGCGAGGCGCTCGTGGGCCTCGGCGTGTTCGAGGGGGATCACGGTCGGGTCCCGTGCCCGGTTGATCCGCGGGTCGTGCCGGCAACCGAGCCGCCGGGACGCAGGTCCGGCACATCCTCGAGCCTGGCCCGCAGCCGGGCGAGCGCCCGCCTGGTCCGGGACTTCACGGTCCCGATGGGCAGGTGGAGGTGGTCGGCGATCTCGGCCTGCGTCAGTCCCGCGTCGTAGGCCTGGACGAGGACCTCCTGCTCGTCGGGCGGCATCTCGCCCAGGGTCGTGCGGACGATGGCGCCCGCCCAGCGCCGCTCGAGCAGTTCGACCGGCTCGGGTGGATCGTCGGCTACCCGCCGGGCGGCCCAGTCGAGGACGTCAACGGTGTTCGATTCGTCCGGGTCGGCGGCCCAGGCGTACACCGGGCGTGGCCGTCGACGCTCCGCCCGGAGCCGATCGATGGCGCGGTTCCGGGCGATCCCCATGATCCAGCCGAGCACGCTGCCGGCCGGCGCGCGGTACTGCCGCGCGCGCTGCCACACCGCGAGGAAGGCGTCCTGGACCACCTCGGCGGCCAGCTCGCGATCGCCGACGAAGCGCACGACGGTGCCGAAGAGGGCATCGGCGTGTCGGTCGTAGAGCGTCATGAAGGCCACCTCGTCGCCATCGGCGATGCGGACCATCAGCCGACCGTCGACATCGCGCCCGGGTGCCGGCTCCGGGGTCATGGCGCCATCGTGCGCGGAAGCCGGGCGTTCGTCATGTCGTGGGGCACTACGCTCCGCGGGCGCGCGCGGATCGCGGGAGGCGCGCCTACCCGCCATCGCCGATCTCGGCTCGCCGGCGATCCAGGAACGCGGCGAGGGCGTCGGCCGCCGCGGGATCGAGGGGCGGCGGCTCGTGCTCGGCGAGGAGCTGCTTCCAGATCCGGTTGGCGCGCTGCTCGGCGGTGAGGGCCCCGTCGTCCTGCCACGTCTCGAAGTTGCGCCAGTCGGACAAGACGGGGCGGTAGAACGCGTGCTCGAACCGCTCGAGGGTGTGGGCTGTGCCGAAGAAGTGCCCGCCCGGCCCGACGTCGGCGATCGCGTCCAGGCCGATCTCGGCGTCGTCGACCACGAGCGGCTGGAGGACCTCGGCCATCATCTGGAGGATCTCCGCATCGAGGATCAGCTTCTCGTAGGACGCGGTGAGGCCGCCCTCCAGCCAGCCCGCCCCCTGGTAGAGCAGGTTCACGCCGCCCATCACCGCGCCCCAGACCGCCATCTCGGATTCGTAGGCGGCCTGGGCATCCACCGTGTTCGCGCCGGTCACGTTGGAGGAACGGAACGGCAGGCCGTACCGGCGGGCCAGCTGCCCGGTGGCGAAGGCGGCCTTGACGTACTCGGGCGTCCCGAAGGCGGGCGACCCGGTCCGCATGTCCACGTTGGAGGTGAAGCCGCCGTAGACGACGGGCGCGCCGGGTCGGGCCAGCTGGGTCAGCGCCACCATGAACAGGGCTTCGGCGTTCTGCTCGGCAAGCGCGCCGGCAATCGTGGCCGGGCTCATGGCCCCCGCGAGCGTGAACGGCGTGGCCACGACGGCCTGCCCGTTGACCGCCATTTCGATGAGCCCGTCCGACATGGGCCCGTCGAGGCGCAGGGGCGAGTTGGAGTTGATGATCGTCATGAGGCTGGGCTCCCGGACGAGCGTCGCTCGATCGACCCCCCGGACGATGGCCAAGACCTCCATCGCGTCGTCGACGACGGTGCGCCCGAAGCCGAGGCACTGCCACGGCTTGTCCAGCGTGGTGGCGAGGATCCGGTACATCTCGAGGTGCCGGGTCGGCACCGGCAGGTTCGTGGGCTCGAGCGGGCCACCCGCCTCCATGTGGATCACGTCGAGCGCGCCGATGAGCCGCACGTAGTCCGCGAAGTCGGCGGCGTTGCCGGCGCGTCGGCCACGATCGAGGTCCGACACGAAGGCAGGCCCGCCGACCGACGTGAACGCGAGATGCCGGCCCCCGATCCGGAGGTTCCGGGCCGGGTTGCGCGCATGGATCGTGAAGACCGGCGGCGCGGTCGCGATGACCTCCTCCACGAAGCCCGGGTCGACGCGCACGCGGCGGGTCGCGCGGTCGACGGTGGCGCCGGCAGCCGCGAGCAGGTCCAGCGCCCGATCCCCGAGCACCTCGAAGCCCACCTCCGCGAGGATCCGGATGGAGGCCCGGTGGATGGCCTCGAGCTGCTCCGGGGCCAGGATCTCGACGGGCGCGAACGGGTTCTCGAGGGTCCGCCACGGCAGGAGGGGGACGCCGCCGGCGGTGCGCCTGGTCCGCCGGCGCTGGGCGTGCGGAACTGCCTCGGACGCTGGATGGGGCGTGCCGGCAGGTTCCATGGCGGCCGACTCTACCCCCCGGAGGTGGCCCTGTCACAATCGGGACCATGGACCGCATCGACCTGCGCTCCGACACGGTCACCCAGCCCACACCGGAGATGCGCGCGGCCATGGCCGCTGCGCCGGTCGGCGACGACCAGTTCGGCGAGGATCCCACCGTCAATGCGCTCCAGGACCGGGTGGCCGCGCTCCTCGGGAAGGAGATCGCGCTCTGGTTCCCGGGCGGCACCATGGCCAACCAGGTGGTCCTCCGCGCCACGACCCGGCCGGGCGACGACGTCATCGTGGCGCGGGAGGCCCATGCGGTCTGGCACGAGGCCGGCGGCAGCGGCGCCAACGCGGGCGTCCAGCTGACCGAGATCGGTGCCGACGGGCGCTTCTCCGCCGACGAGTTCCGTGCCGCGCTCAAGCCGCGCGGCCACATGCTCTACCCCCCCACGACGCTCGTCGAGGTCGAGAACACCCACAACCGCGCCGGGGGTGTCGTGGTCGACGTGGGGCCGAGTGCCGAGATCGGCGCGGCGGCCCGCGCCGCCGGCGTGACCTCGTTCCTCGACGGCGCGCGCCTCTGGAACGCGGCTGTGGCCCTCGGCGTGCCCGTGGGGGTGCTGGCCGAGCCGTTCGACCTCGTGGCGGTCTCGCTCTCGAAGGGACTCGGCGCTCCGGGTGGAGCCCTCGTGGCCGGACCCCGGACCCTGCTGCCCGCCCTCCTCCGATACCGTCGCATGTCCGGCGGCGCGCTCCGCCAGGTCGGGATCTTCGCGGCCGCCGGGATGCACGCGCTCGATCACCACCTGGACCGGCTGGCCGACGACCACGCCAACGCGCGGGCGATTGCCGAGCACCTTGCCGGCAGCCCGCGAGTGCGCCTGGACCCGGCCGCGGTGACGACCAACATCATCGTGTTCGACGTGACCGACGATGCCCCGGACGCGGCCGAGATCGTGGCGCGGGCGCGCGCGCGGGGCGTCCTCGTGGTGGCGTTCGGGGCGAGACGGCTGCGGGTCGTCACCCATCTGGACGTCGACGCACGCGCCTGCCGGCGGGCTGCGGACATCCTCCTGGAGGTCATCGAGGAGCCGGCAGGCTGACGACAGGCCGGCCGTCCCAAGGGGTCCGGGTCGGGCGGACCGGTACATTCGGGTGATGTCGACGGGACCGACCCGTCAGCACGATCCGACCAACATGACCGAGCACTCCCCAGCCGCGCCAGTCGAGATGCTGGTGGGCGACGCAGCGATCGATCGGGCCGCCGACCCGGACGTGTCCGATGCCCCCGGCTTCGCGCGCCGCGTCCATCTGGCATTCCTCGGGCCGCTCGGGCGACTGCGCATCGGCCCGGAGCGCGGGCACGTCACCGCGCACGCTCGGCTGACCCAGGGCCGGTCGATCGAAGCGGTGGGCGTGCAGCGGGCGCTGCTCGGCCTGCGGACCCTCGGGTTGGTCCTCGTCGCCGCGGAGATCCCGATCATCGCCGGGAGCGCGACCCCGCTGTTCGTGGTCGGCCTGCTCCTGCTCGGCGTGATGGTCGGGGTCCAGGTCTGGTGGTTCCGAAGCGGACGCCTGGACAGCGTGGCCACCATCGCGGCCGTCGGGCTGATCGTCGATTCGGCGGCCGCATACCTGTTCGCGCAGGCGTTCGTGGGCAGCACGTCCTGGGTCCACTTCCTCGCCTACCCCCTCGTCGCCATCGAGGGCGCCGTGGTCCTCGGGCCGGGCGGCGCGACCGTGTCGACGCTCGCCTCGAGCATCGTCTACATCGCCCAGCAGGGCCAGCGTGCCTCGATCGGACGCCCGGTGGAGCTGGGCGCAACGTTGTTCGTCGTGTCGATGTTCGTGTGCTTCGGGGCGCTGAGCGCCGCCTACGCGGGCCTGACCCGGCGCATGCGCGGCGACCTCGAGGCACTGCTCGAGGTCTCGACGCTCCTCTCCCTCCAGGAATCCCCCACCCGCATCGTCCAGGCCCTCGATTCCCGGCTGCGCCAGCTGGTGGAGGCCCGCATCCGCTCCGTCGCGGTGCGGCGCGCGGATGGCGGCTACGAGGTGATGCGCTGGCGGACCCCCGAGACGCGGGTCATCACCCCCGCTGCGGTCCGGCACCTGTCCGACCACCTGGGACGCGATATCGAGGGGGAGATCGGGAGCGGCCGTGCCCTTACCATCGCCATCGAAGGTCCCGCCGACGCGGCCGTGGTGGACGCCCTGGGCCTGCCCGAGTGGGTCCGGGCCATCACGCTCGTCCCGATCCAGGCGGACGGGGAACTCAGCGGAATTCTGCCGGTGCTGTGGGATCGCCGGCACGTGCCGTCGCCCGCCGAGATGGACCTCCTGAGTGGCTTTGCCCAGCAGACCGGCCTGGCGTTCGAGCAGAGCCAGCTCCATCGCGCGCGCGAGCTCGCGGCGACCGACTCGCTCACCGGACTCGCCAACCACCGTGCGTTCCGGGATGCGTTGGCCGCCCGCGTGTCCGAGGCGCGCCGCCATGGCGGCGACTTCGCGATCCTGTTCTGCGACCTCGACCGCTTCAAGGCGGTGAACGACCGGTACGGCCACGGCGTCGGCGACCTGCTGCTCCACCGAATCGCCACGGCCGTCCGCGCCGCCGCGCGCGAGGAGGACCTCGTGGCGCGCTACGGCGGCGACGAGCTGGCGCTCCTCCTGCCCGGCACGGGACGGTTCGGGGCGCTCGACCTGGCACGCCGCCTGCGCGAGCAGGTCCTCGCCGTGGAGAACCGCCTGGGCGTCGACCTCACGATCGGCGTCGCGGTCTACCCCGAGGACGCCTCGGACCCCGACGCGCTCGTCCACCGCGCCGACGCCGCGATGTACGCGGGCAAGCGGCTGGGCGGCGGCCGGGTGGTGCTGTCCTCCGAACTGCCCCCCGAGGCCTGAGGCACCGTCGGGTTCCGGTCGGGTTCCGGTCGGGTTCCGGCCTCGGCCCGGAGCGCAGGGGGGGCGCCGCGCACGGTACCCGGGCTGCCTCGCCCCGCCGCTAGGCGGACCGGTCTGTCCCCTCGTCGAGCACGCGAGCGAGCGGCTCGAGCACGCCCGACTCGAGCGGCGTCACCGAATCTGCGCCGAGATGGCCGCCGCGCTCTCCGGCGTCGCCGATGATCGCGCTCCAGCCCTGTCGCTCGAACGCGCCCAGCAGGTCGATTCCGGCGTCGGCCATCGCCACCGCATGTGCCAGCGCGACGCCACCGAGGACGCCCGGGCCGAGGGAGTCCTCGAGCTCGCGCGCCACCTGGCCCGCCGCCCGCGCCTGGATCACGATGTCGCGGGGGGCCATGCCGGCACGGACGCGCCGGAGCATCACGCCGGCACCGCTCCCTGGGAGTGCGGCGCCCGCGATCGTCGGCCACGCCGAGGGTTCGTCTCCGGCGGGTTCGACGAAGGCCAGGTCGTGGCGCGGATGGAGGTGCCGCCGGACCGCCACCTCGGCCACGGCCCGGGCGGCCGGGTCGGGATCCCCACCCAGCCAGGACGGCAGGGCCCCGAGGAGCAGGCGCGCCTCGGCCAGGCCGGTCCGACGGGCGACCGCCGCGGCCACCAGCTGCAGGGCCAGGGCGCGTCCTGAGCGACTCGGGGCATCCGAGTTGACCCCGCGTGCCAGGTCCGGCGCGACCACGAGGGGGCCCGGGCCGAGCTGGAGGACCACCCCGGCGGCGCGGCACAGGCGCACGCACAGCACGAAGTCTGCGAGGGCGCGCGCCGGGTCGATCCCGCCGCTCACGATCTCGGCCATCGGATCCGTGTCGATGACGTCGGCCCGCTCGAACGCCGCCACCACGGCGCCCTCGGGAGCCCCGAGGGCAGTCGGGGCGATGGACAGGCGGATGTAGCCGCCGCGCTCCGCCGCCGTGCGGTCGAGGAGATCGCGCAGGCGCGTGAGGCCGCGCTGGCTGCCCGAGGGCGCGGGCTCGCGGCCGGTCGCGCTCGAGCGGGGTCGCCAGCGGACGTCCTGCCCGAGCTCGGCAAGTCGCGTGGCCAGCTCGCGGCCGGCCGGCACGTCCACCCGGACGAGGTCGAGGCCGGCGCGGGCCAGGGTGGCCGCCTCGCCGGCGGCATCCTCCGCTTCCTGCTCGCGCAGCGTGGCTCCGATCCAGGGCATGGGCGGGTCTCCGAGGACGCCCAGCAACTCCCGCCGTGCGACCCGGTTGGCGGCGATCCGCTCCGCGGCCGCGTCGACGAGCGCGCGCAGGTGATTCGTGGCGCTGGCCCGGCGTTCCGGGTCCTCGAGCACCTCGGCCTCAAGGGCAAGGTCGACCGATCCGGCGCTCACGTCGAGGGCGAGGTCCTGCGGGCTCGTGTCGTAGACGAGGAGGGCCATCGCGAACGGGAGCGCGACGCCCCGGGAGAGCCGCGCGCGGTCGCCTGCGACATACCGATCAACGGTCTCCGCGGCGAGCGGACGGCCCTCGCGATCGAGGCCCGACACGCCGATGAGCCGCAGGACCGCGCGCTCGCGGCCGAGCGTCGTGGATCGAAGGGCCGCGTCGGCGAGCGGCGCGGCAACGGCGTCGGCGGCGCCGGCGAGAGCGTCGAGGCGCGCCTCGAGGTCGGCGGTCAGCGTCGTCCGGATCATCGGCTAGAGGATACGGTGCGGGCGAAGCGACGCCGGGTCGGTCACTCGTCGATCGGGCCGGTCCGGGGTGGGGCGCCGATCCACACGTGGCCCCCGGCGAAGTGCTCGGCCTTCCAGATCGGCGCGCGCGCCTTCGTCTCGTCGATCGCGTAGGCGGCAGCCTCGAAGGCAGGCCCGCGATGCGGGGCGCAGGCCACGATGGCCACCGAGGCCTCGCCGAGCGGCACGGACCCGGTGCGGTGCACGATGGCGACCCGGGTGACCCCGAATCGCGCGGCGATCTCGTCCGCGATGTTCCCGAGGATGGCCAGGGCCATGGGTTCGAGGGCTTCGTACTCGAGAGTCTGGACCACCTGGCCCGCATGGAGCTCGGCCTCGGCCTCCTGTCCCGGGGCAGGCGTGCCGGGCGATTCCCGGGTGACGCCAAGGAAGCCCACCACCGCCCCGTCCGCCGGGGCCGCGAGCCGCGTCGTGAGGTCCGCGAGGATCGAGGGCGGAAACGGCTCGGCACGGATCTCCAGGATTCGTCGCGTGTCCGCATCTCCGCCGCTCACCGGCGGGATCATCGCGACCTCGTCGCCGTCGGACAGCTCCGTGTCGCCGTCGGCATAGGCGCCGTTGCGTGCGTAGCGCACGGACGCGCGACCGGGACTGAGCTGCGGGAACCTGGCGACGAGGGCGTCCCAGGCGTCGTGGATCGTCGCGCCCGGGGCCAGGTCCACGGCCACTTCCCGCGTCGCGGCCAGCTCGCGCTGGATTGCGAACAGGCGGATCCGCACGTGCAGACGAGGTTCCGTCACGGGCGGTAGGCCGCGACGAGCAGGCCATCGCCGAGCGGCAGGATCGAACCGTGGAATCGTGGGTCGCCGAGGACGCGGGCACAGAACGCCCGGAGCTCCTCGGTCCCGTCTCCGGGGCTGGACGGCCGCGCGCCCGAGACCCTGCCGCTCCAGAGCACGTTGTCGGCCATCAGGAGCGCCCCGGGCACGAGGCGCGGGATGAGCGCATCGAGGTAGGCCTCGTACTCCTCCTTGAGCGCGTCGATGAACACGCCGTCAAACGGGCCGGCCAGCGCCGGCGTGTCCGACGCGAAGGCGTCGAGAGCCGCCGCGTTGACCACGGTGATCCGCTCGTCGTCGATCCCGGCGCGGCGCCAGGCATTGCGGGCGATCGCGGTTCGCTCGGCGTTCGGGTCGATCGTCACGATCCGGCCGTCGAACGGCTGGCCGAGGGCCATCCAGAGCGTCGAGTAGCCGATCGCCGTCCCGACCTCGCAAATGGCTCGCCGGTCGGAGACGAGGGCCGTGAGCACCCGCCCGGCGTCGCGATCGAGGATGGGGATCCGGGTCGGCGCCGCCGCCGCTTCGAGCTCGAGCAGCACCGGATGGGGAGCGCGGCCCTGGGCCGCGATCCAATCGACGTCCACGGCACCGGGCATCCACGAACCATCTGATCGCATCGCGTCCTCCTAGACCAGCAGTCCGGCGCCGAAGTAGAGCCCCGCGGCGAGGATCGTGCCGGATGCGATCGTGCCGACGTTGATGTAGAGGAGGCCGGTGGCCGATTCCATGGAGCGGGTCCGGGCGGTCTGGATGGCCGCCCAGCTGACGACCAGCGGAAAGACGATCCCGACCACGAGCCGGAGCCACACGAACAGGGCCCACGGCCCGGTCAGCGCCCGGAGCCCCGGTTCGCCGCCGGGGCCGGCCCCGACGACGAGCCAGGCGATGCCCACGAGGAGCTGCGCGGCGACGACCCAGGTCAGGATCCGGGCGAATCGGACGAGCGGCGCCTCGGGCAGCTTCGGCGTGACCAGGTACCAGTGGCCGAGGATCATCGCGGCCCACACCCCGCCGGTGGCCCCGGCAAGCAGCGCCAATTGGAGGCACAGCAGCAACCCCACGAGGCCGACACCCGCGAACGACGCCGCGCCGACCACGAGCACCGCCACGGCGGCCGCGACCCCGGCGGCCACCAACCGCACGGGCCGCGCCCCGCGGACGATCGCGACCGCGTTCACGAGCGCGAGCCCTGAGAACCCGGCGAGCGCAACGCTCCGGGCCGTCCACCATGCCCCGTCCCACGCCACCACGAGGTCGGAGCCGGCCGGGTTCGGCAGGGCCCCGTCCGAGAGCCAGGCCAGGAACCCGAATGCGGCCGCGGTGAGGGCCACGAAGGCCAGGTAGCCCTTCGTGGCCGAGGTCCGGAGCAGTCCGTAGGCCACTGCCGCGAACGAGCCCACCGCGAGCCCGGTCAGCACCGTCCAGTTGATGTAGGCGAGGGTCTCGGCGATCCGTTCGGCGGGCACGCAGCCGAGTGTAGCCGGACCGTCGCCCGATCCCCTCCGCGGCGTACGATGCGGCCGGAGGTGCTGCATGCGACGCGTGGGCGAGACGACGATCACCTGGTATGGACACGCGGCCGTCGAGGTCGTCACCCCGGCCGGCACGACCATCTGGATCGACCCATGGCTGGTCAACCCGCTCAGCCCGCGCGGCCCCGAGACCGTCGAGCGGTGCGACGTCCTCCTCGTGACCCACGGCCACTTCGACCACTTCGACAACGCGGTCCAGATCGCCTCGCGGACGCGGCCCGCCTGGCCGGCGATCCACGAACTGGACCTCTGGCTCCAGCGCAATTACGCCGGCAAGGACACGGTCATCGGGATGAACAAGGGCGGGACCGTCCTGGCGCATGGCATCACCGTCACGATGACCCATGCCGTGCACTCGGCCGGGCACTGGAACGCCGGCGGGGAGACGACCCTCTACCTCGGCGAACCCGTGGGATTCGTCGTGGAGCTCGAGGACGGGACCCGCATCTACGATTCCGGCGACACGGACGTCTTCGGCGACCTCCGCCTCATCGGCGAGCGCTACCGGCCGGACCTCGCGATCCTGCCCATCGGCGGGCACTACACGATGGACCCGGAAGGCGCCGCCCAGGCGGTCGAGCTCCTCGGCGTGGGCGCGGTCATGCCGGTCCACTACGGCACGTTCCCGGCCCTCGCCGGGACGCCGGCGCGCCTCCGTGCCGCGCTCGACGCCCGGGGCCTCGCGGGCGTCACGATGCACGACCCGACACCCGGCGGTTCGTTCCGCATCTGAGGCGGCTCCGGCCCTCGGGGCTGCCGGCCCCGGTGCGGCGACGGGCATGGTCCTGGTACCCGGTGGGACGTCTGGGTGGCTGCGCCCGCGCACCACGACCTGCGATACCCAACGGACCGCTCCCAGCCTCGAGGACCGATGCCCACCAGCGACCACGACAGCCCTGCGAATCGCCCGGCGAACGACGCGCGGCAGAGCCTGCGCCTCGTTCGCGTTCGGCTCGCACTGGCGCTCACCGCGGCCGCGATCCTCCCGATTGCGGCCGTTGCGCCGTTCCTGCTCGGCGCTGTCGGCGATCCATCGCCCGCCCAACGCGAACGGCTGGCCGTCGAGGCCGATCACGCCGCGAGCGAGATGCGCCGCGAGCTCAACGGGATCCGGTCCATGCTCGACGTGGTGGCAGCGGACGCGGGCGCCGCGGCCATGGCGGGCGGCAGCGGCGGCGGCGACACCGCGGTCACTCAGAGCCTCCTCGGCGAGCTGCTGGAGCGGCCCTCGCAGGTCGTGACGGTGGCCGGCGTCCTCGACGTCGAGGGCGCCGTTCGCGCCGCCGCCGGCGATCCCGCGCTCCTCATGCCGAACGCACCGCCGCCGCCCGGCCGGTTCGTGCGCGTCACGCCGCCCGATGGCGGCCCGCCCACCCTCGAGGTCGCGGTGCCGATCGGGGGACCCGTGCCCGGTCGCCCGATCGGCTCGGTCGTGGCCGTGGTCTCGATGGCCTCGCTCATCGACTGGGTCGGGTCCATCGGCAGTTCGCGCTCCCGCACCATCGCCATCGCCGACCCGGAGGGCACCGTCGTCGTCGCGATGGGCCCGGACGCGGCCCCGCTGCTCGGTCCGGGCGTACGTACCGGGACCGACCCGTCGGACGACGCCGCGAGCCAGGTCCAGAGCGAGGAGCCGCTGCTCATGCCCGGGCTCGAGGGATGGTCCGTGGTTGCCGCGACCACCGTCACGGCGTTCTCGCTGCCTTTCCCGCCGCTCGCCGCGCTCGCCATCCTCGCGGTCCTGCTCGTGGCGGGGATCTGGTGGATGGGCCGGCGCATCCTCGAGCCGGCCCGGGCACTCGAACGGCAACGAGCGGGCTTCGAGACGCTCTACAACGAGGCCCGCCAGGCCGCCCTCGTCGACAGCCTCACGGGCCTCGGCAACCACCGGGCGTTCCAGGAGACGACGGCCCGGATGGTCGAGCAGGCGCGGCGCCACGGGATGGGGTTCGGGCTCGTGCTCATCGACATCGACGAGTTCAAGCGGGTCAACGACTCCCACGGCCACGCCGTGGGCGACGAACTCCTGGCCGAGGTCGGGACCATCATTCGCTCCGTCATCCGTGCCTCGGATGCGGGATTCCGGATCGGCGGCGACGAATTCGCCATCCTGCTGGCCGGGACCGACGCCGCGGGCGCGGAGCTGACGGTCCGCCGGATCCTGCGACGCGGGCTCGAGGACCGGTCGGGCGGAGCGTATCCGCATCCGATTTCCTTCTCGGCCGGCGTGACCGCATGCCCTGCCCTGGGAACGTCGCGGTCCGAGCTCGCCGCACAGGCCGACGCGGCGCTCTACCGGGGCAAGCGGGCCGGGCGCACCTGCGTCACCGTCTTCGACCCGGAGGTCGACCGCAACCGCGTCGATGCGGGGATGCGCGCCGAACTCTCGAGCGCCGTCTCGACGGTGATCGAGGCTGGGGCCCTGACCCCGGTCTACCAGCCGATCATCCACCTGCCCACCGGGCGCGTCCTCGGCTTCGAAGGCCTCGTCCGCGTGCCCCAGCAGTACGGGTTCGCCCATACCGGCGCACTGTTCGATGCCGCCGAAGCCGCGGGCAAGGTGCTCGACCTCGATCGCGCCGCGCTCGAGGCGGTCCTGGGCGGCGCACGCGCCCTGCCGTCGGAGACGCTCCTGAGCCTCAACGTCTCGCCGCGCAGCTTCGAGGCGCCCGAGCTCAGCGCCAGTGCCTTCCTCGCCCTGCTCCGCCGGTACGGCGTGGATCCCGGGCGCGTGCTCCTCGAGCTGACGGAGCGCGATGCCGTGCGCGAGCCCGAGCGCCTGCGCGAGACGGTGCAGGCGCTCCAGATGGCCGGCGTCCGGGTTGCCGCGGATGACGTCGGCGCGGGCAACGCCGGCCTGCGCCTCCTGAGCCAGTTCCGCTTCGATGTCGTCAAGATCGACCTGTCCCTGGTCCAGGGCGGGGCCGGCCGCGACCAGACCCTCTCGGTGCTCACGTCCCTTGCGGGCCTCGCGCGCCGGTGGGGCGCGCTGACCATCGCCGAGGGCGTCGAGACGCCCGAGCAGCTCGCCATGATCCGCGAGCTCGAGATCGACGCCGCCCAGGGCTATCTCCTCGGACGGCCGGGTTCGGTGCTCGACGCGTCGCCCCTCGACCTCGACGCGATGATCGGCGGCTCGTCGCTCGACGGGACGGACGGACCGGCGACCGATGCGTTCGTTGCGGACTCGACTCCGGCCGGCGCACCAATCGAGGTGCCATCCGCTGCGGGCGTGGAAGATGAACCCGAGGCACCACCGCTCGTCCCACAGGCCGACGCATCGGCCGACGTGGAGCAGGTGCCGAGTGCGGCCGCACCTACGGCGGCTCCATCCACCCCCACCGGCGTGGCGGCGATGGTCGCTCGGCGAATCGGACGGCGCCTCGAGCACTCGGCGCCCGCCGCGCCAGGCCAGCTCGAGATGCCAGGCCCCATGACCGCCGCGCCGGCTGCCTCGCCGGTCGAGCCGGCCGTGGCGCCCATCAGCTGGCCGAGTGCCCCGTCGGCCGCGATCGCCTGGCCGGCACCCCGCGCCGTCGCGTGGCCCGAGCCCGCGGCCGATGGGTTCCCAACGGCTGCATCGGTGCTCGCCGGCCGCGTCCCGAGCTCCTTCGGGGTGCGCTAGCCCGAGTCCGCGCCCTGCGGCCCCTCCTCCCGAACGACCACGAGGGCATCCACGGCGACAGCCTCCGTGGTCCCTGCCATGACCGGGTTGAGGTCGACTTCGAGGATGTCGGGTCGGTCGACGATGAACCGGCCGAGGGCGGCGACGAGGCGCCCCACGGCGGCGCGATCCACCACGGGCCCGCCCCGGAACCCGTCCAGCAGTCGCCGGCCGCGCAATCGTTCGAGGAGCCCGGACGCGGTAGCTGGGTCCAGCGGCGCAAGGGCGAGGGCCACGTCGTCAAGCGCTTCGGCCTGCACCCCGCCGAGCCCGATGACCACGAGCGGACCCACCTGGGGATCCCGGCGCGCGCCCACGAGCAGCTCCACGCCGGCGTGCATCCGCTGGACCACGATTCTGGGTCGAGGCACGCCCAGCGCGCGCGCCCGCGCCAGCAACGTCTCCGCGGCCTCGTGCGCCGCGGGTTCACCCGTGACGCCAAGGATCACGCCCCCGACGTCGCTCGCGTGGGCGAGCCCGTCGGCGCTGAGCTTGAGCGCGACCGGCCCGTCGAATCGTTCCGCCAGCGCGGCGGCTCCCGCGGCGTCCTCGGCCTCGCCCGTGCGCGCCACCGCAACGCCGGCAGCGGCGAGCAGATCGAGGCTCCGCGCCTCGGACAGGGTGCGCGTCCGCGGGGTTGGGATCGACGCGGTCGCGTCGCCGGGGGACGCCGGGCCCCTGGACGCCGCATCCCCGATCGCCACTCCCCCGGTCGCCTCGTCCCACGCGGCCGGCGTGCGGTCGGTCGCAAGTGCGGGCCAACCCGGCCGGCGGGCGGCTGCCCGAGGTTCGGTCCGTCGCTCGTGGTTCCCCTGCCACGTTGCCGCGGCACGGAGCGCCCGGAGCGCCTCGGGCGCCCCACGGAGCACGGGCGGACGTCCGCCGGGCAGGCGGTCCAGCCGGGCAATGAGCTCCGGCGGCGGCTCGCCTGACGTGAGGGAGATCACGAGCGGCAGGAGATCCGGGCGGGAGGCGGCCGCCTCGAGCAGCGGCTCCAACGTCGTCAGGTTCGTCTCGAGCTCCGATGCCTGGGAATCGAACGGGAAGTCGTGGACGAGGCCCAGGACGTCGTAGGCGCCGGATGCGGCGAGCGCACCGAAGGCGATGCGGTACGCCTCGGGGGCGTCCGCGGCACCCCATGGGTCGAGCGGGTTGGCGAGGTGGCCCATGGTCGGCAGGGCCTCCAGGATCGCGCTGCGGGCGGAATCGGGCAATGGCGGCAAGGTCGTCCCAACCTCCTCGGCGAGGTCGGCCACGAGCGAGGCTTCGCCCGTCGACACGGTAACGAGGCCCACCCGGCCGCGGCCGATGCCCCGCCCGGTGCGTCGCATGCCCTCGAACACCTCGACCTGCTCGAGCAGCTCGTCGAGGTCGCGACACCGGACGATGCCGACCGCCTCGAAGGCCGCGTCGAGCGCCCGGTCCTCGCCCGCGAGGTTGCCCGTGTGGGCGATGGCGGCGTCCCGGGCCACGCTCGACCGACCCACCTTGACCATGGCGATCGGCTTGCCGAGGTGGAGGGCGCGGTCGGCGAGGGCGAGGAACCGCTCCGGGCGGCGCAGTCCCTCGACGAACAGGGCCACGGCGTGCGTCTCTGGGTCGTCGAGGGACCAGGCCAGGTGGTCGCACAGGTCGAGGGCGGCCTCGGCCCCGCAGCTCACCACTCGGCTGAAGCCCGTTCGACGGCCGGACATGAGGAACGTGTTGGCCACGGATCCGGACTGGGCGATGGCGGCCACGCCTCCGCGGGGCAGCGCCGGCGAGAGGTCATCGATGTACATGGCGAGGTCGGTCGTGAAGTCCACGAGGCCCATGCAGTTGGGGCCGAGGACCGCGATGCCGTGCCTGACGGCCGAGCGGCGCACGTCCGCCTGCATGGCGGCCGCGGCAGGGCCGCCCTCCACGACCCCGCCGCCGGGGATCACGAGGGCGCCGACGCCGAGCCGACCCGCCTCCTCGGCAACCGCCGCTGCGCGGATCGGGTTGACCACGATCGCGACGAGGTCGGGCACCGCGGGCAGCTCGGCGAGGGACGGGTAGACCGGCGATCCCCACGCCTCGCGGTGCGACGGATTGACGAACCAGCAGGGCAGGTCGGGGTTCAGCGCGGCCACGTTGTCGCGCAGCAACGGCCCGATCGTCGAGCGGGGCGACGCGCCCACGATCGCCACGGACCGCGGCGCGTACAGGCGGCGCAGGTCGGGCAGGCGTGCACCTTCGACCTCGGGCGCAGGCCCGGCGCCGGCGGCGGTCCCGGCCTCGATCGCGGGCCCGGGGTCGGGCGCCGACCCCCCGTCCTTGGGCTCGCTCACCCGACGACCCGGTTGACTCCGCGCTTCTCGAGCGCCCGGGCGATGATGAGCCGCTGGATCTCGGAGGTGCCCTCCCAGATCCGGTCGACCCGCAGCTCGCGGAAGAACCGCTCGGCCGCGGTCTCCCTGAGATAGCCGCGGCCGCCGAAGACCTGGACCACGCGATCCGCGCATCGGAAGGCGGCCTCCGAGGCGAAGAGCTTCGCGACCGACGCCCTGGCGTGGACCAGCTTGGCGTCTGCCCCGGCGTCGGCGAGCCGGGCGGCATCGCGGGTCAACAGGCGTGCGGCCGCCGCGTCCGCCGCTGAATCGGCGAGCGGGAAGCTCACGCCCTGGAAGTCGTAGATCCGCTGGCCGAACTGGTGGCGTTCGATCGCGAACGCGACGGCCTCCTCGAGCAGACGCTCCATCGCCCCGGAACAGCGCGCCCCGATGTGGATGCGCTCCTCGACGAACCATTCATTGGTGAGTTCGTCGGCCGCCCCGATGGCACCGAGCATGGCGTCGCCCGGCACGCGGACGTCCTCGAGCACGAAGCGCGGGTGACGATCGGCGAACGTGTGCGTGTGATCGGGGTCCGCGACCTGTCGAAGCCCCGGGGTGTCGTAGTCGACGATGAACAGCGTGGGCAGCCGGCGCTCGCCGTCGATCACGTTGACGTGGACGATCATGAAGTCGGTGTCGTCGGGCCCCGTGACGAACCACTTCTCGCCGTTGAGGACGTACTCGCCGGTCCCCGCGTCGAGGACCGCCGATGCCACCACGGCACGCGCGTCGGACCCGGCGCCGGGCTCGGTGATGGCGTAGCTGCCGGTTCGCTCACCGCGCAGTGACGGCTCGAGCCAGCGCTCCCGCTGCGCGGGCGTGCCGTGCTTGAGGACCTCGTAGGCGCCCGGGATGAAGGACCACAGGCCGCCCGTGGAGGCGCCCAGCTGCTCGTGGACGAGGACCTGCTCCATCACGGTCCAGCCCTGGCCGCCGACCGCGATGGGCAGCGAGCCTCCGGCCAGGCCCGCATCGATCGCCGCCCGCCGGATCTCGTTGCCCCAGGCGCGCGGCATCCGGCCGCCGGCGAGCTCGAAGGGCACCTCGCGCGGCACGAGGACCTCCCGGACGAAGGCGCGGGCGCGATCGCGAAGCTC
>CAZVDO010000031.1:0-3279 GCA_964625345.1 uncultured Anaerolinea sp.
CGGCGGCGCGACGCGTTGAGGACGTTCGGGTCCCGCCGCTCCCGCGGCGTCATGGACCGGATGATTGCCTCCGTCCGCTTCATCTCGCCGCGATCGACCGCGGCCTGCGCTTCCTTGGCCATCCCGCCCATCCCGGGAATCATCGAGACGAGCTGCCCGATCGGCCCCATCTTCTGGACCTGCTGGAGCTGCTCGAGCATGTCCTCGAGCGTGAACTCGGCCTTGCGGAGCTTCGCCTCGAGCTTCTGGGCCTGCTCGACGTCGACGACCTCCTGGGCCCGCTCCACGAGGGTCATGACGTCGCCCATCCCGAGGATCCGGCCCGCGAGGCGATCGGGGTGGAAGACCTCGAGGGCGTCGGTCTTCTCCCCGGTCCCGAGGAACTTCACGGGGACGCCCGTCACGGACGCGATCGACAGGGCCGCGCCACCGCGTGCGTCGCCGTCGATCTTGGTCAGGACCAGGCCCGTCACGGGCACGGCGGCGGCGAACGCCGTCGCCACCGCAACCGACTCCTGGCCGGTCATCGCGTCGACGACGAGGAGTGATTCGACCGGTTGCACCGCGGCGTGCACGGCGGCGATCTCGGCCATGAGCTCGGTATCGACGGTGAGCCGGCCGGCCGTGTCCACGATCACCGTGTCGCGAACCTGGCGACGGGCGGCGTCCAGGCCGCCGCGCGCGATGTCCACGACCGGCGTCCCGACCGGCGCCCGGTACACCGGGAGGTCGAGCGCGCGGCCGAGCGTTTCGAGCTGGTCGGCCGCGGCGGGCCGGTAGGGGTCCGCGGCCACGAGGAGGGGCCGGCGCCCGAGGCGGACGATGTGGCGGGCGAGCTTCGCCGTCGATGTGGTCTTGCCGGATCCCTGGAGGCCGAGCAGGAGGACGACCGCCGGGTTGCCCTGGAGATGGAACGTCCGGTCGCCCACGGACAGGAGCGCAACGAGCTCGTCGTGGACGATCTTGACCACCTGCTGCCCCGCGGTGAGGCTGCGCAGGATCTCGGCCCCGACGGCCTGCTCGCGCACGCGGGCCACGAAGTCCTTCACGACCCGGAAGTTGACGTCCGCCTCGAGCAGGGACAGCCGGATCTCGCGCATGGCGGCATCGACGTCCGCCTCGGTCACGCGGCCGCGGCCGGTCAGGGTGGCGAGCGTGGCGCGAAGGCGATCGCTGAGGGTATCGAACACGTGCGGGCGACTCCTGGTCCGGTCCGACGTCCGGCGCTCAGGCCTGCGGACGGCGCGCGCGACGGCGCGACGGGTGGTGCGCGGGTTCTGGCGACACCGGGCCGGGGCGAGTGTACTGCATCGTCGCGACGCCTCAGGGCGCCGGGATCTCGAACGGGAGCTGTGCCTCCTTGCTCCCGTCGCGCACGAGGAGCACGTATCGCCCGGTCCCCGGCTCGGGCACGTCGAACCGCGAGGTCAGCGCGTGGCTCGCCGTCGGCTCGAGGACGAGCGCAGGCGCGCTCCGGCCATCGGCGCGGGCGGCAATCGTGGTCCCGTCCGGGAGGCGGAGGGCCAGGCTGTCGGTCGTGAACGGGAACCCGCCCGTGAACGTGGAGCGATACGACGCGGCGTAGCTGATCGACAGGGCGAGCAGCTCGCGCGGCTCCTCGAGGCCCCAGTCCGGCAGGTCCGCCCGAAGCTCGGCGCCCGTGAGCGTCACGCGCAGGTCGCCGGCCTGGGCCTGGCCATCGAGCTGGAGCGCCCGGGGGGCCAGGTCCACGAGGTCCACGGCGCCCGCGACGAGCGGCACGATCGCCTGGTGATCCTCGATGCGACCGATGCGCAGCGCCGCACGGCCCACGTCGAAGGCGCCCTCGAACTCGAACGCGAGCGTATGGGTGGCCGTCCCGGCGGCCGGGATATCGGGCAACTCCGTCCCTCGGACCGGCTCGATCGCCCGACCGCCGGCCGCAAGCAGGATCGGCGCCTCGAGCGTCGCCGGCTCCGCGCCGGGGTTCTCGAGGACGAGGTCGATCGTCACGGATCCGCCGCCCGGGTCGGTGACCGCCACCGCCCGGGACGCGTGGATCACGATCCCGGCGTACCACGCCTGGGCGTCGATCGTGAGGACGGTGGTCGTGGGACTCGCCAGCGGTGCGAGCGTGGGGGTCGGAACCGGCGTCGGAAGTGGCTCGGACACGCATCCAGTGGAGGCCAGCGCGAGGATCCCCGCCGCGACCCACATGGACGCTCGCGACCGCGCGAGGCCGCGATCGGGCGCGGCACGGCCGCTCACCCGGGTTCGGGTCCGGATCCGGATCCGTAGAGCGCGGCCACGAACGCCTGAGGGTCGAACGCGAGGAGATCGGCGGCGCCCTCCCCCACCCCGACGAACCGGACCGGGATCCCGAGCGTCGCCTCGATCGCGAAGACGATGCCGCCGCGGGCCGTGGAATCGAGCTTGGTCAGCACGATCCCCGTCAATCCGACGGCCTGGTGGAACGCCACGGCCTGGGCGAGGCCGTTCTGTCCCGTCGTCGCGTCCAGCACGAAGAGCGTCTCGGGCACGGCCCCGGGCAGCCGCCGATCGATGATCCGGCGGACCTTCGCGAGCTCGTCCATCAGGTTCGACTTGGTGTGGAGGCGTCCCGCCGTGTCGGCGATGACGACGTCCGCACCGCGCGCCACGGCAGCGTCCAGGGCGTCGAAGACCACGGCGCCCGGATCGGCACCCGGGGCATGGGCAACCATCTCCACCCCGGCTCGTTCCGCCCAGACGCGCAGCTGATCGATCGCGGCGGCGCGGAACGTGTCGGCGGCGGCGAGCACGACGCGGCGACCGGCGGTCGCCTCCCGATGGGCCAGCTTGCCGATCGTCGTGGTCTTGCCGGTGCCGTTGACGCCGACCACGAGCACGATCGTGGGATGCCCGGGCACCGCCGGGCGGAGGTCCCAGTCGGGATCTCGCGGCGCGAGCAGCGATTCGAGCTCGGCGCGCACGGCCGAACCGACGGATCGTGCGTCATGCCGGCGCCGTGCCCCCGCCACGATCCGCATGGCGAGCTCGGCGCCGACGTCGCCGCCGATCAGCGCCTCCTCGGCATCGTCCCACTCCGCGTCGCTGAAGCCCATGCCGCCGACGAGGTCGCGCAGACGGCGCATGAATCCGCCGCGCGACCGTTCGGTCCCGGCCCGGAGTGCGTCGGGCCCCGATGCGTCAGCGATCGGATCGGAGGCCGGGATCGGCGTCGCGGCTCCTGGGTCGCCGGGCTTCCGGGCGTCGGGCGAAGGTGGGGCCGGATCGACGGGCTCCGCATGGGGCGGCGCT
>CAZVDO010000031.1:3379-20910 GCA_964625345.1 uncultured Anaerolinea sp.
GGGCGGCGCTGCGTCGACGGGCTCCGCATCGTCGGCGGCGGCCGGATCGTCCTCGACGACGGCAGCGTCGGGCGGCACCTCCGGGGCGTTGCCACCCCCGAACAGGCGTCGCAGCATCAGCCCGCCGCCGGGCCGACGCCCGCCGGCTCGCGCATCCGGTCGGCGATGGCGGTTGCCTCGTCGAGTCGCAGGCTGATGACGCGACTGACCGAGTCGTCGCCGACGGTCACGCCGTACAGGGCGTCCGCGATCTCGATCGTGCCGCGGTTGTGGGTGATGACGATGAACTGGGTAGCGGCAGCAAGGTCGCGCAGTGCGTCCGTGAACCGGCCGACATTGGCCTCGTCGAGTGCGGCGTCGACCTCGTCGAGGACGCAGAACGGGACCGGCCGAACCTCGAGCATCGCGAACAGCAGGGCCACGGCGGTCAGGGCACGCTCGCCACCCGAGAGCATCGCGAGCGCCTGGGGCTTCTTGCCGGGTGGGCGGGCGACGATCTCGATGCCGGTCGATGCCAGGTCCGACGGGTCGGTCAGCGACAGCTTGGCGAAGCCGCCTCCGAAGAGCTGCTGGAATCGGGCGTCGAAGGCCCCTTCGAGGGCCGCGAACGTCGTCCGGAACTGGCTCGAGATCATCGTGTCGAGTTCCGCGATGAGGGCCCGGGTCTGCTCGATCGCCGACCGCAGGTCGCCCGCCTGGGTTTCGAGCTCCTCGAGACGGGCCCGCTGCTCGGCGTATTCCTCGACCGCCATGGGGTTGGCGGCCCCGAGCTCGTGATACCGGCGGCGCAGGGTTGCCAGCCGGCCCGGTGTGGGTGGATCCTCGGGCGGCTTGGCGCCCACCCAGCCGGTTGCTGCCCGTTCGAGCGCCCGGGCCAGCGTTACGGCTTCCTCCGATCCGCCATCGTCGGCGGAGCCCTCCGCGCTCGGCCCGTCGTGCACGGCGATCGCGCCGGGGTCCTCGCTCGCAGCGTCTGACCGCCCTGGCGGCAGGTGTCGGAGGGCCAGCGGGCCGAGGCCCGCGAGCTCGACGAGCAGTTGTTCGCGCAGTCCCTCGAGTCCAAGTCGCGCCTCGAGATCGTGATGCTCGGCCTGGCGCGCGGCATCCTCGGCGGCCCGCAACGCGTCGCGCGCGGCACCGAGGGCTCGCTCCGCCTGGCCCAGGCGGGCGCGATCCTCGCCGTCTGCGGCCAGGACGGCGGCCAGCGCGCTCCGTGCCTCCGCGTCCCGAACCCGCGCCGCGGCGAGGCGCTCGGCAAGTGCATCGCGCTGGGCGGCCAGGGTCGCGCTGTGTGCGGCAAGGCCGGCGAGTGCCTCGTCGATCGCCGCCACCCGCTGCTCGTCCAGCATCGCCGCGGCATCGGCGGCCGCCCGTCGGCGCTCCGCTTCGTGCCGACGCGCGTCCGCTTCGGCCTGCGTGGCGACAAGCCGATCGCGGCGCGCGCGGAGCTCCCGTACCCGCGCCTGCCACGTCTCGATCGCGGCGGGCGGGCTCCCGTCCTCCACCACGGCCGGGCTGGCGGGCTCTTCGGGCACGGCCGCGCGGGCGCGCACCGCCTCGGCCTCCAGGCGCTCGACCTGGGCCGCGAGCCACGCCGCCTCGCGCAGCAGGCCCTCGTGGCGGCGCGCGGTCGCACGCTCGGAATCGTCGGCCTGGCGCCGGCGACCTTCGGCATCGACCGCAGCGGCCCGCGCGCGTTCGAGCTCGGCACGAGCCTGCTCGTGCGCGGCGCGCGCCCGTGCGGCGGCCTCCGAGGCCTCCGCTGCCGCGCGCTCTGCACCGTGCAGGTCCAGCTCCACCCGCTCGAGTTCCGCGCGGCGGACCATCGTTCCGGAGGCCGCCTGGAGCCGGACGACGATCGGCCCCACGACCGCGGATCCGTCGCGGGTCACCGCAGTCCATCCGACCGGCAACGAGCCCTGCAGCTCCAGCGCCGACGCGAGGTCGGGCGTCCAGACGGCCGTGGCGAGGATCCGCGAGACCAGGCCGGTGCCGTCTGCCCGGACCGCCTCGCGCAAGGGACCGCCGCCCAGCGCGCGGGCGCGATCGAGCAGGGCGGATACCAGTCGATCGGCCGCCACGTCGGACGCGTCGCCGGGCGCGGCGTTGCCGTCGCCGTCGATCACCGCCGCCAGCCCTGGGCCTCCGGCATGCTCGAGGACGGCTGCCCGCCGGGCGAGGTAGGCGCGACCGGCGTCGGCGAGGGCGGCATCGACCGCGTCCCGCAGGCCCGGGTCCACCGACACCGCCTCGTCGAGCCGCCGGGCGCCGCGCTCGCGCATCCGCGCGGCGAAGACGCTCCCTTCCGGATCCGCGAGCGCAGCCGACAGGGCCTCGTGTCGGGCCCGGAGCGTCGCGACCGCCGCCGCTGCCTGGGCCGCGCGATCCGCGGCCGCACGATCCGCGGCGGTCGCGGCTTCGAGCGCGCGCGCGGCAGATTCGCGCGTTGCGGCGGCCTGCGCCTCGTCCGCCGCCGCCGCCTGTGTCGCGCCTGTCGCCTGTTCGAGCGTGGCGGCGGCCGCGGACTCCTCCGCGCGGGCTCGGGCGAGACGCTCGGACGCCTCGGTGACCTGGCGGTCGAGGGCGTGCGCCCGGCGGCGTGCCGCCTCCTGCTCCTCGTTCCGAACCGCCTCGGCCCGGCGCACGGCCGCCGCGTCGGCGGCGTGGGCGCGATCCGCCGCCTGCAGGGTCGCCAGCTCGGCGAGGCCCGTGGCGAGATCTCGCTCGGCCGCCGCCACCTCGGCATCGATCGCCTCGTCGCGTGCCGGGACCGGCTCGGCGAGCCGTCGCCGCTGGACGACGAGATCGGCCTCGGCGGCTGCGCGTTCGCCGGCCATCCGCTCGCGGTCGCGCGCCGCCGCGCCGAGTTCGGCTGCCAGGCGCCCGTCCTCGAGTTGCGCCTCGGTCAGGGCCGTACGGGCGTCGTCGGCGGCGACGCGGAGCCGGGCGGCCGTGGCGGCCCGGTCGTCCAGCGTCGCCGCGGCTGCGGCGGCGTCCGATTCCAGCCGCTCGAGCGCGGCGAGGGCCGCGTCGACGCCGGCCCGCGCTTCCGCGAGCGTCGCCTCCGCGTGGGCGATGCGGGTGGCACCTTCGTGCCAGCGCCCATGCGCGGCGGCGAGGATGGCGAGCACCAGCTCGTCGCCCACGGAGGTCCGCGCGGCCTGCTGCTCGGCCTGGGCCGCGAGGCGCCGAACCTGGGGTCGGAGCTCGGCGACGATGTCCTCCACGCGCGCGAGATTCGCCTCGGATTCGGCGAGCTGGTCCTCGGCCCGTCGCCGACGACGCTCGTGGCGCCGCACGCCGGCGACTTCCTCGAACAAGGGCCGCCGTTCCTCGGGCCGGAGCGCGAGCGCCTGGTCGACCATGCCCTGCCCGATGAACAGGAACGCGTTCTCCGCGAGATGCGCGGCGTCGAGGAGGTCGACGAGATCGCGCAGGCGGACCCGCTGGCGATTCAGCTGGTACTCGTTCTCGCCGGATCGGTACAACCGCCGGCCCAGCTCCACGATCCCGAATTCGACCGGCAGCAGGCTGTCTGCGTTGTCGAGGGTCAGCTGGACGTCGGCCATGCCGACGGCGGAGCGCCGCTCGGATCCGGCCCAGATGACGTCCTCGGACTTGCGCGATCGGAGCGCCCGGCCCTGTTCGCCGAGCGCCCACCGGAGCGCGTCCGCGAGGTTGCTCTTGCCCGACCCGTTCGGTCCGACCACGGCGCTGATGCCCGGCCCGAACGTCACGAGGGTGCGCTCGGCGAAGGACTTGAACCCCTGGAGGCGGACCGACAGCAGGCGGGCGGGGGGCGGACTCACGCCTCTCCGCCCGCGATCGTCCGAAGGGCCTCGATCGCGGCCTGCGTCTCGGCGGTCCGCCGCGAGGCGCCCGTGCCGCGCCCGAGTTCGGTCCCGCCCACGAACACCGCGACATGGAACGTTCGATCGTGATCCGGGCCGTCCGCGTTCAGCAGGCGGTACTCGGGTCGGGCGCCGCCCTCGCGCTGCGTGTACTCCTGGAGCCGGCTCTTGGGACTCTTCAGGCTCGCGGGCGGCCGGTTGCTCTGCAGCTCCGGGTCCGCGAGTGCAGTGATCCAGCCGCTGGCGGCCTCCCAACCGCCGTCGAGGAACACCGCGCCGGCGAGCGATTCGAGGCCCGATGCGAGCACGGACGGGCGGACCCGCCCGCCGCGCCGGGATTCGCCCTCACCGAGCCGAAGCATCTCACCGAGCCCGAGACGCGCGGCGATCGCGGCCAGGCCGGTCGTGCTGACGATCGAGGCGCGCCGCGCGGACAGGAGGCCCTCGTCGTCGTCCGGGTGGTGCCGGTAGATGGCCTGCGACACGGCGAGGTTGATCACGGAATCACCGAGGAACTCGAGCCGCTCGTTGTGCCCGCGTGCCTCCCCGGGGTGCTCGTGCAACCACGAGGCATGGGTCAGCGCCTGGGCGGCAAGGTCGCGATCGCCGATCGGGCACCCGGCTCGATCGAGGAACTCCTGGATCCGATCCTCGGGTCGGGACGCTTCAGGACCGGGATCGGCCATGACGAGGCGCCGCCAGAGCGACCCTCAGGAGGTCCGCTCGTCGATGTACTCGACGGCATCGCCGACGGTGCGAATCCGCTCGGCGTCCTCGTCGGAGATCTCGGTCCCGAACTCTTCCTCGAGGCTCATGATCAGTTCCACGAGGTCGAGGGAGTCGGCGTTCAGGTCGTCGACGAACGACGCCTCCGGCTTGACCTCTTCCTCGTCCACGCCGAGCTGCTCGACGACGATCTTCTTGAGCCGGTCGTAGGTGGTGGCCACAGACTCCCTCCTCGGAGTGTCAGCCGGCGGCTGCGTCGCCGGACGTGTCTCGTGCGATCTGGCCGAGCACGCCGTTCATCAGACGGCGCATCGGGTCTCCACTGTAGGTTCGTGCCAGTTCGACCCACTCGGCGATCGCCACCCGGGCCGGCGTGGCCGAGTGTAGCACCTCGCCGAGGGCGCAACGGAGCAGCGCCCGGTCCATCCGGGCCAGCGAGACCACCGGATACCGGGGCGCCAGGACCGTGATTCGTGCGTCGATCGTGTCCCGGTGTGCCGTCACGGCCGCGACCAGCTCGCGGGCGAGGGTCGCGGTCTCCGCATCGCCTTCCCGCTCGGCGAGATCGCGCTCGAGGATCGCCGTCGCCGTGCGCTGGCCGAAGTCCGCCTCGAACACGGCCGCGAGGGCGGCGCGCCGGGCCGCGCGGCGGCTCCGGCGCCGGTCAGGCGCCGACACCGTCCACGATGACGGTCACGGTGCCGAGGTGGAGGCCGAGCAGGCGCTCGATCGTGCCCGCGATGGCGATCCGAGCCTGCCGCGCCACGGCCGCGAGGTCGCTGCCGGGACGGGCGATCACCCAGACGCGCAGGTCGACCTGGTCGTCGTGCCGCCGAACGGAAATGGGCGCGCCGCGGAAGAACGCCCGCCAGGCCGGCCCTCCGCGCGCCACGCGCACGACGCCGGGCACCTCGAGGGCGCTCAGGCGGGTCATCTCGACGATGACGCCTCGGCCGACCGACAGCTGCGGCCCGCTCACGCGTCCACGCCCTCCGGGACGGCGGATTCCTCGTCCGGGGTCGACGACCCAGGCGCCGACGCCTCCGCGTGTACGACACCGGCGCTCGCGAGCCGGGCGGCATCGTCGCGCAGTGCACCCTCGATGAGCGCGGGCACGCCCGTTCGGGCGGTGTCGGCGGCCACGGCGCAGGCGAAGCCGACCATCCGCCGACGAGCCCGCCCGTGCGTGATGATCACGGCCCCACGGACCCCGAGGAGCGGCGACCCGCCGACCTTCTCGTAATCGAACGTGTCGCGGATGCGAGCGATGCCGGGCCGCAGCAGGAGGTACGCGAGACGGCCCCGGAGCGAGCCCCGGAACTCCTCGCGGAATCGGTCGAAGATGAAGCTGGACAAACCCTCGAAGAACTTGATCACGACGTTGCCGGTCACGGCATCGGTGACCACGACGTCGGCGAGGCTGCCGGTGAGGTCCTTGCCCTCGACGTTGCCCACGAAGCGCATGGCGGATGCATCGAGGAGCTCGGTCGCGCGCTGGATCCGCAGGTCGCCCTTGCCCCGCTCCTCGCCGATCGAGAGGAGCGCGACCCGGGGTTCGGCGATGCCGAGCACGCGCTCGGCGAAGATCTCGCCCATTCGCGCGTACTGGACCAGGTTCTCGGGGCTCGAGTCCGGGTTGGCGCCGATGTCGAGGAGCACGAACGGCGCGCCGCCCCGGATCATCTGGACGGCCAGGGCCGGGCGATCGACGCCCGGCAGGCGCCCGACCCGCAGGATCGCGGCGGCCATGCCTGCCCCTGTGTGACCTGCGGTCATCACCGCGTCCGCCTCGCCGTTGCGGACGAGGTCGCAGGCCACGAGGATCGAGGCGCCCTTCTTCTCGCGCAGGGCGAGGGCGGGATGCTCGTCCATCTCGATGACCTGCGGGGCGTGGACGATGCGCACGTTCGCGGGGAGCGGGCCGGCGATCGAGCGCAGCGTGGCCTCGTCGCCGACGAGGAGCACCGTGTCTTCCGGGTGCGCACGCGCGTGATCGAGCGCGCCGGGTACGACCTCGGATGGGCCGTGGTCGCCGCCCATCGCGTCGACCGCCACCCGGACCCCGCGGGCGCCCGGTGTCGGGTCGACGGAGGGAGAGCTCATCGGGTCAGGACGCGGGCTCGTCCTTGGCGGTCTTCAGCTCGAGGACCGGCCGGCCGGCGTAGTACCCGCACGTCGGGCAGGCACGGTGTGCGCGCTTCGGCTGGTGGCAGTGCGAGCACTCCTCGAGCTGCGGCAGGTCGAGCGCGAGGTGTGCGCGCCGATCCCCCTGTCGAGCGTGGGAGACCCGTCGCTTGGGCACGCCCATGGTTGTCGATTGCTCCTTTCGACCCGGGCCGTCGCGCGACGGGCGGGCGTTGCGGCACGGACCGCCGCCTGATCATGATCGTTCGGGTGGGCCGCTGCGCGCCGGGCGCGCTGGGGCCGAGGGCGGAGTCTACTCGGTCTCGGGCGCTTCGTCGACCCGGAAGCCACCGAGGATGGCGAGGCGCGGGTCGATCTCGGGCTCCTCATGGGGCGTGTGGCCGTCGGCCAGGCGGGCGCCGCAGGTCGGGCACAGGCCGGGGCAGTCCGGGCGGCAGACCGGCGCGATCGGCTCAGCCAATTCGATCGCCTCGCGCAGCACCGGCTCCAGGTCGAGCTCGTGGTGATCGGTCAGCCTGAGGACCTCGGGTTCGCCGCTCGTGTCGAGGGCCTGGCCGGTTGCGAGGTCGATGCTCGGCAGGACTTCCTCGTCGACGGCCAGGCTGATCTCGGTGGCGGCGGGTCCGAGGCAGCGCGCGCACTCGCTCACCAAGGCTGTCCGGGCTCGCACGTGGACGAGGACGCCGCGGTTGGTGCGGGCCACGCGCAGCGTGCCGTCGATGGGCTCAGCGAGCTCCAGGGCGTCGTCGAGACGGACGGTGACCCCGGCCAGCGGATAGGCGCGCTCCGAGCCGACGGGTTCGGCCAGCAGGCTGGCCAGCGGGTAGGCGAGATGCCCTGCCCGGGTCACCGATACGCGACGGGATCGACGTCGTCCTCCGGGTCGCCGTCCCGCTCGTCGTCGGCGACGTCCTCGTCGTCGGCGGCGTCCGCGTCGTCCTCGAGGTCGTCGCCGTCGCCCGCGGACATCGGGTCGCTGGCCATGAGCTCGGCCCGGCGGTCGTCGAGGACCGCGATGCCCTTCTGGACGCCGGCGAGGGCCTTGCCGACCTCCGTTTCGAGCGTCTCGAGCAGGCCGAGTGCGTAGTCGTCCGCGCCGGCCCGGATCTCCGCCGCCTGGGCCTCGGCGTCGGCGATGATCTGTCGCCCCTCGGCCTCGGCCCGATCGAGCAGGCCCCGTTCCGCGATCAGGAACGCCGCCTGCTCCTGCGCGCGGCTGATCACGCGACCGGCCTCCTCCTCCGCCTTCTCCATGATCCGCTCGCCCTCGGCGTTGATCCGCTTGGCGGCACGGACCTCTTCCGGGATGGCGACCCGGAGCTGGTCGATCAGGTCGAGGACGGCGTCGCGATCCACCACGGCGTTGCGTGTCAGGGGGACGCTCCGGCCCGTCGCCACGATGGATTCGAGCCGCTCGAGGAGGAAGATGATGTCCAGGGGAATGCTCCGGCGCTGCTGCAGTCGATCGATTATGGCACGCGGTCGGCCGTCAACGGCGCGACAGCGCGGCGTGGAGCGCGGCCTCGGCCGCCGCGGGGATCATGCCCCCGACGTCTCCGCCGAACGAGGCGATCTCGCGCACGAGGGTGCTGCTGACGTAGCCGTGTTCGACCGAGGTCATGAAGAAGACCGTGTCGAGCTCCGGGGCGAGACGGCGATTGTTGTGGGCGAGCTGCATCTCGGCCTCGAAGTCGGAGACGGCACGCAGCCCGCGCACGATGGCGTGGGCCCCGAGGGTGCGGGCGGCGGTCACGGTCAGCCCATCGAACGTCGTCACGTCCACCCGGGCGGCGTCCGGAAGCTCGGCGTCGACCGCGGCCCGGATCGTCGCGACACGCTCGGCCGCGCCGAGGAGCGGGGACTTGCGGGGGTTCTCGAGAACGGCCACGACGACCCGGTCGAACACCGCGAGGGCCCGGCCCAGCACGTCGAGGTGCCCGTTCGTGATCGGGTCGAAGGAGCCCGGGTAGACCGCGGTCCTCACGTGGCATCCTCCGTCGCTTGCTCGAGCCGGTAGAACGTCAGGCTCGTGTCGCCGAACTGGCGCGTCCGGGTCGATCGTAGCAGCCCGATCCGTGCGTCCGACGTCACGCGGGAGTGGTGTTTCGCGACCACGACGGCCCCCGGATCCATCGGCGTCGCGGCTCGCCCCAGCTGGTCGAGCGCCGCGACGAGCAGGTCCGGCTGATCGTACGGTGGGTCGACGAGCGCCACGTGGAACCCACCGCTCGTCCCCGACGCCGGCACTTCCGGAGCCGTCGCGCGCAGCCACTCGAGCGCGTCTCGCCGGAGGACCTGCGCCGATGGACCTGCCAGTCGGGTTCGGTCCAGGTTCGCCCGGATCGTGGCCACCGCCCTCGCATCCCGCTCCACGAACGTGGCCCCGGGCGCCCCGCGCGAGAGTGCCTCGATGCCCGCTGCGCCGCTCCCCGCACAGAGGTCCAGGAATGGGCCGCGGCGCAGCTCCGGTTCGAGGATCGCGAAGAGCGCCTGCTTGACCCGGTCACCGAGCGGCCGCGTGCCCGCACCGGGCGCGACGAGCCGGATGCTCCGCGCGGTCCCGGCGATGACGCGGCCGGCCGAGGCCGGCCCGGCGGCCGGTCGCTCGGTCATGCGCCCGACTCGGCGTCGCCGCGGGCGACGCCGGCCAGCCAGCCCGTCGTGAGCTCGGCGCGGAGGGCCGCGAGGTCGTGCGGGAGGCGCCCGGCCGCATCGAGGAGGCCCTCGGCCGCGCGGCGCGCCGCGACCGCCAGCTCCCGATCCGCATCCCGCTGGAGCGAGGCGACGCGCAGCGCCGGGAGGCCGCTCTGCTCGAACCCCAGGACGTTGCCCTCGCGGCGCAGCTCCCAGTCCTTCTCGGCGAGGGCGAACCCGTCACGCTCCTCGCGGATCGCCTCGAGCCGTGCCTTCGCCGTGGCGTCGGTCGCGTCCGAGACCAGCACGCAGAAGGACTCCGCCGATCCCCGGCCGACGCGCCCCCGCAGCTGGTGGAGCTGCGCGAGCCCGAACCGCTCCGCGTTCTCGATGATCATCATCGTGGCCTCGGGCACGTCCACGCCGACCTCGACGACCGTCGTGCCCACCAGGACGTCGAGCTCGCCATCGCGGAATCGGGCCATCTCGGCGTCGCGGTCCCCGGGCCGCATCCGGCCGTGGACGAGCCCCACCCGCAGGGGCGCGAGCACCTCGCGCAGGCGCTCGGCCTCCGCCTCCGCAGCCACGGCCGCCGAGGCGATCGCCGTCTCGTCATCGGGCCCGAAGAGGTCCAGGTCCGGCTCGTCGGCGTCTGGCGCGGTCGGGGTGATCAGGGGCACCACCACGAAGGTCCGGTGGCCGCGGGCGGCCTCGGCGCGGACCCGGTCCCAGGTGCCCTCGAGGTCGGATTGGGAGCGGATCCCGGTCCGGACCGCGATCCTCCCCTCGGGCGGCGTGCGCAGGTCGGTGACGTCGAGGTCGGCGTAGAGGACCTGCCCGAGCGTCCGCGGGATCGGGGTTGCGGTCATCAGCAGGACGTTCGGGATCGACCCGCCCTTGGCCTCGAGGGCGGTCCGCTGCTCGACCCCGAATCGGTGCTGCTCGTCGATGATCGCGAGGCCCAGGTCCGCAAACGCCACGCCCTCGGACAGCAGGGCGTGGGTGCCGACGACGATCGGGGCCTGGCCGCTCGCGAGGAGGTCCCGGACATGGGCGGCGTCGGCGGCGCGGCGCGAGCCGGTGAGCAACTCGACCGCCAGCCCGAGGTCGGCGAGGAGGTCTGCGAGCGTGCGCTGGTGCTGGCGCGCGAGCAGGTCCGTAGGGGCGAGCAACGCGCCCTGGCGACCCGCGAGTGCCGCCGCCGCGAGTGCCCACGCGGCCACGGCCGTCTTCCCCGACCCGACATCGCCCTGGAGCAGGCGGAGCATGGGCGGATCCGCGGCGAGGTCGCCGCGGACTGCCGACACGGCGTCCGCCTGGTCGGCGGTGAGCCGCGCCGCGCGGCCCAGCTTCGCCGACAGCGATCGCTCGATCGCGGTCGTGATCCGACGGGCTGTGTCGCCCGGGATGAGGATCGGCGGGCCCTGCTCCCCCACGCGCGTCCTGCGCCGACCGACCATGCCCACCTGGAGCGCGAGGAGCTCGTCGAAGGCCAGGCGCTTGAGGGCCGCGTCGCGTCGCTCGAAGGTCGTCGGGAAGTGGGCCTCCTCGAGCGCCTCGCCGATCGGGACCAGGTCGTGTCCGCGCCGGATCGGGTCGGGCAGGTACTCCGGGTAGGAGGCCGCGGTGCGGTCGAGCGCCGCGCGGACGGCCCGGCGCAGCGAGACGGCGGTGATCCCGGTCGTGAGCCGATACACCGGGACGATCCGCCCGGCGTGGAGCACGGCACCACCGTCGGTACGCTGGAACTCCGGGTTGTCGAGCCCCACCCGGTAGCCGTATCGACGGACCTTGCCGCTGACGACCACCTCGTCGCCGACGGCCAGCCGCCGCTCGATGTACCGCCGCCCGAACCAGGTGGCCTCGATGGAGCCGGTCTCGTCCTCGAGCCGGGCGATCGTGCGCTGGGTGCGGCGCCGGAACGTGGCCTCGACCCGCAGGTCAGCCACGCGAACGCGGGCCGAGACGACCGCGGCATCGGCCGCCGACCCGATCTCCCGAATGGTCTGCATCTCCCGGAGGTCGTCGTAGCGGCGGGGCAGCCGGAACAGCAGGTCGCGGACCCGCTCCATGCCCATGCGCCGGCCGGCTCGGGCCAGCACGGTCGCGGCCGGCAGCCCGGACCTGCCGAGGGCCGTGTCGAGGAGGGCGACGGGATCGCCCGGCGGGGCCGTCGACGCCACCGTCCGGACCGCCGAGCGTCGTCCGGGCCGACGTTCGACGGGCACGCTATTCGGCCGAGATGAGGTAGCGGTAGTACGGCTGGCCGCCGTGCACCACCTCCGTCTCGACGCCCGGTACCCGCGCCTGGAGCTGCCGCGTCAGCGCCTCGGTCGAGGCCAGATCGGCGCCGTCCCCGTAGTAGATCGTGAGGAGCTCGTAGCCGGGTTCGAGGGACGCCACCGCCGCGGTGACGCAGGCGGTCGGGTCGTCGTCGACGGCCACGAGGCCATCGTCCGGGTCGAGGGCGATCGTCTGCCCGACCCGAACCTTGACGCCCCCGATCGTCGCGTCCCGCACGGCCTCCGTCACCGAGATCGACTGGATCGCGCGGCCCGCGGCGGTCATGGCCTCCGCGTTCGACGCGGCGTCGAGGGTCGGATCGAGCGCGAGCAGGGCCGCGAAGCCCTCGGCCGCGTTGCGCGTGGCCACCACCGACACCGGCCGATCGCTCATCGCCATGACCTGGCGCGCGGCCAGGACGACGTTGGGATTGTTCGGGAGGATGAGGACCTCCCGGGCACGCACGCTCTTGACGGCCTCGAGCAGCTCGCCGGTCGACGGATTGGACGACTGGCCCCCGACCACCACGCGGGTGACCCCGAAGTCCCTGAAGATCGCGGCGAGGCCATCTCCGGCCGTGACCGCGACCACAGCCAGGGCCAATTCCGCGGCTGCCTCGGCGGCCGCGTCCGCGGCTTCGTCGGTGGATGCACGGGCCGAGACATCGGCCGAGCCGTCGCCCTGGCCGGCCGGGCCCCCCTCCCCCGCCGGGCGCGACGCGGGACGTGCGGACTCCTCCCCGTCGGCGCCGGTGAACGCCGCGGCCCGGGATTCACGGACGTCCCGCGCCTGGTTGTCCAGGTTCTCGACGCTGATCCGGGACAGCGAACCCGCCTCGAGGCCGTAGCCGATGACCAGGTCCGGCCGGTCGTTGTGCACGTGGACCTTCACGGCCCGTGGATCGCCGGCCACGAGGACCGACTCGCCGATGGATTCGAGGTACGTCCGAATCGCGTCCACGTCGAGCCGCTGGCTGGGTCGGGCCTGGAGGAGGTACATCGTCTCGTACCCGAAGCCCTCGTCGGCGTGCGCCACGAGCATCGATGGCTTGGCCGCGGCGGAGGTTGCCGGCCGGGCGGCCGGTGCCTCCCCGACCAGGAACAGGAGGGCGCCCTGGAAGAGCCGATACAGGCCCTGGCCGCCCGAATCGACCACGCCGGCCTCACGGAGGATCGGCAGCAGGGACGGCGTCTTGGCCACGGCCTTCTCCGCGGCCTCGAGCGTGCCGGTCAGCACGGCCTCGATGTCGTTCTGCCGCTCGGCGATCGTGACCGCGGCCGCCGACGACTCGCGGATCACCGTGAGGATCGTGCCCTCGACCGGCTTGGCCACGGCGCCATAGGCGGCCTTCGTGCCCAGGTCGAGCGCGTTCGCGAGGTCGAGGCCGTTGAACCGCGCCTTGCCCGCGAGGCCCTCCGCGATCCCGCGCAGGATCTGGCTCGTGATGACCCCGGAGTTCCCGCGCGCCCCCATGAGCGCGCCGAACGACGCGGCGGCGGCGACCTGGGCCGCGCCGGCCCGATCGCCGGCGCCCTCGGCCTCCACGAGCGCGGCCCGGACCGTTGCGAGCATGTTCGAGCCGGTGTCGCCGTCGGGGACCGGGAACACGTTGAGCCCGTTGATCTCCTCGACGTGGGACTCGAGGTTCGCGACACCGGCGCGGAACGCCCCGAGCAGCCCCTGGCCGTCGCAGGCGCGACGGGCCATCAGGCGACGTCCGCGCCGCTGTCGGCCAGGTCCGCGAGACCCGACCCGCCACCCGCTCCCGCCCGCGGCTTGGTCGGCGGAGGCGGCCCGTCGACACGACGCGCCTCGAGGCCGACGATGCGGATCCGGAGCTGTTCGGTCTCGCGTCCGAGGCCCCGCTTCAGGGCGTACCGGACCGCCGAGTCCACCTGGCGGGCGACCTCGGCCACGGGCAGGCCCGTGGCGACCCGCAGGTGGATCGTGACCGAGACCCGGTCGCCGTCGAGGGCCACGCGGATGCCGGGCGTCCGCCCGACCAGGAAGGCGCGGATGCGCTCCCAGAGGCTCGCCTCGAGGCCGGCCACGCCGTAGGAGCCGAGGACCGCCGCCCGGACGAGGTCGGCGGCGGCACGTCGCGTCGCGAGGGCGCGACCGGGGAACGCATCGGTGGGCAACGCAGGGTCCTCGTCACGCAGGGCGATTCGGTGGGCGGGGGCTGCCCGAAGTGCGTGGTATCATACCGCCCCGCTCGGGCCCGCCCGGCCCGATGCCCACCTGAGTCCACTCCCTGAGGAATCCATGGCCCGATCCTGCGCCATCTGCGGCAAGGCTTCGATGGGCGGCTTCAACCCGCAGTCGTCGGGGATGAACCGCGTGCGAGCCCACCGCCGCTACCAGCCGAACCTCCAGCCCCTCGTCATCGACCAGGGTGGCGTGCCGACCAAGGTGCTCGCCTGCACCCGCTGCCGGCGCACGCAGACCAAGAGCGCCCGCTGACCGCCGCGCCGAAACCGGCGCCGCCGCTCAGTCGCCGCCCCCTCCGACCGGCCCGCTGGGCCGGTCGTTCGTATCCAGCCACAGCGTGAACGGGCCGTCGTTGACGAGTGCCACGGCCATCTCGGCTCCGAAGCGGCCCGTGGCAACCGGCTCGATCCCGAGGGCTCGAAGCCGATCGGCGACGCGCAAATAGCAGCGCTCCGCGAGTTCGGCGGGACCGGCCTGGGTGAATCCCGGGCGTCGTCCGCGCGACGTATCGGCCCAGAGCGTGAACTGGCTCACGACGAGGGCGCCGCCATGGACATCGAGCAGGGAGCGATTCGTGCGCCCGTCGGCATCCCGGAAGATCCGGAGCCCGGCGATCTGCTCGGCCAGCCGGTCCGCGACGGCCTCGTCATCGGCGTGGCCGACGCCCACGAGCACGAGCAGGCCCGGACCGATCGCCCCGACCTCCTCGCCCGCCACGGAGACCCGCGCCTCGGTGACCCGCTGGAGCAGGGCTCGCATCCGACCGTCCCGCCTGGCCGCGGGGATCAGCGCGCCATCGCGCCGAGGGCGGCCCGCCACAGCCCGCCGATGACGAGGCCCCACGGCAGCAGCAGCACCGGCGTCTGCTCGCCGCCGAGCCAGCCGCCCTTGACGACCCCGACGATCCCGATCGCGCCGATCACGGCCACGAGGGCGCCCTGCCGGACCACGGACCAGCGCACCCTGCCGAGCCGACCCGGCTGGCTGTCCGCCGCAGCGGGACTCGAGCCGGCCACCGCGGGCACGGCGTCCGACGCGCGGTCCACGATCCTCCGCACCCAGCCCGGCGCGTGGACGATGGCCAGGTACGCCAGCGAGGCGTAGGCAATGCCCCCGAACACGTCGACGACGTAATGATCGGCGAGGTAGACGACGGCGAACCACACGCAGGCCGCGTACCCGAGGACGAACCAGCCGGCCCGACCGAACGCGCGGCGCGCGAAGAGGAAGGCGAGGAACGGGTACCCGGCGTGGAGCGACGGGAACGCCGCGACCTGGTTGGGGTTGATCTCGTAGATCGCATACGTGAACAGGTACCGCCCCTCGAACCCGAACAGGCGGGCGAGGTCGTTGAAGCCCTGCTGTTTCAGGTAGGTGATCGCCGGCATCCCGTCCGGACCCGGGATGAGCCCGTGCTCGGCTGCGAGCCAGGGCGGGGCCACCGGGAAGAACAGGTAGGTCGCGAAGCCGGCCATGGACAGCAGGATCAGGGCCGCCACGTAGTCGTAGTAGGCCCGGCGGCGCCGCCACCACAGGAAGAAGGCCACGGCGATCGGGAGCGGGAAGTGCAGGAAGTAGAAGATCGTGCCCGCGATCGCCCAGGGGTCCGTGCCCGTCGCGGGATGGAGGGCGTCCTGGAGCCACTGCGTCGGCAGGATCCCGCCGAACAGGGCGCGTTCCGCGCCCAGGACGTCGGCCTCATGGACAGCCCGGTTGATGTTGTCCGCGTAGCCCCGCATCAACTCGTAGGCCAGGAACAGGCCGATGAACGGCACCCAGTCGCGGATGAACAGGCGACCCCGACCGAGCATCGCGGCCGCGAGTCCGAGCGCGACGAGCATCACGTCCGGGGTGATCGACACCCCCGAGGCGATCATCAGCGCCGAGAGCACCACGACATACGCGCCGATCGAGGCGAGCAGGATCCGGTCGTTACGCCGGTGGAGCTCAGGGGCGGCCGCCCCACGCGTGGCGACCGCCGCGCCCGCGGCCTCGCCTGGGCCTGCCAAGCCGGCCGAGCCGTCACCGGGCTGATCGTCGATCGACGGGTCGGCGGTGCTCATCGGGACGCCCCGGACGACCGGCCGGCATCGGCCGCCGCGCGCACCTGCGCGATGACGTCGCCCGTGCGCCGCCCCGGCTTCCACAGCGCCGACCCGACCACCAGCACGTCGCCGCCGAGGCGACCGACCGTGCCGGCGCTCGAGACGTTCACGCCACCGTCGACATGCACCGGACCGCCGCCCCTCCACCCGCGGGAGGGTTCGCGCGACGCGCCGGCGTAGGCGGCCGCCGCCGGGAGCTTTGCCGCGGCGACGTCGGCCATGAACGACTGGCCACCGAAGCCGGGCTCGACCGTCATCACCATGACGAGGTCGAGCACCCGCCGGTACGGCTCCAGCGCGGCAAGGGGCGTCCCGGGCCGCAGGGACAGGCCGGCCCCGGCGCCCTCCGCGCGAATCCGGGCGAGCGCGCCCGCGAGGTCCTCGTCCGGGGACTCCGCTGTCTCGACATGGCAGGTGACCGTGTCGCAGCCCGCGTCGAGGTAGGCCGCCACGTAGCGGGTCGGGTTCGCGATCATGAGGTGCGCGTCGAAGGGCAGGGAGGTGCGCCGTCGGAGGGCCGCGATCGTGCGCGCCCCGAAGGTGAGATTCGGCACGAAATGCCCGTCCATCACGTCGAGGTGGATCCGATCGGCGCCCGCCCGCTCGGCCCGACGTACCGCCGCGGCGAGGTTCCCGAGATCCGCATCGAGGATGCTGGCCGCGATCTGGACGGCCCCGCTCATTCCCCCACCCCGGCCGGCACGGGCTCCCTGCTGCGCTGTCCGCGGAGCGCCGCGGCCGAGGCCGCCTCGAGCCGCTGGCGCCGCCGGGCCACCGCCGGCTGCGGCGGCGCTCCCGCCCGGTCCGCAGCCAACTGGCCGCACGCCGCCCCGACTTCCTGGCCCCGGTTCCGGCGGATCGTCACCGGGATTCCGGCCTCCCGAAGCCGGGCGGCGAACCGCTCGATCACGGGCATCGGGCTCGCCGTCCAGGGCGTGTGTGCGACGGGGTTCATCGGGATGAGGTTGACATGCGCGAGGCTGCCGCGGAGCAGGGCGACGATCGCGTCGGCGTCGAGGTCGGTGTCGTTCACGCCGCCGATCATCGTGACCTCATAGCTGATCCGGCGGCCCGTGGCCGCGGCATGGGCCCGGGCGGCCGCCTCGACCTCGGCGACGGGCCAGCGTCGATTGAGCGGCACGAGCACGTCGCGGAGCGGATCGCGGGCCGCGTGCAGGCTCACGGCGAGCGTGAACTGCGGCCCCAGGGCGGTCAGGCGGTGAATCCCGGGGACCACGCCCGAGGTCGAGACCGTGATGTGGCGGGCGCCGAGCCCGAAGCGCGCGGGATCGTTGAGCGCCTCGACGGCCTCGAGGACGCGGTCGAGGTTGAGGAGCGGCTCGCCCATCCCCATGAAGACGACGTTCGTGAGGCGTCGGCCGCGCGCCGCCAGCCGACGGCTGGCCGACCGCACCTGGTCGAGGATCTCGGCGGTCGTGAGATCCCGACCGAAGCCGAGCTCACCGGTCGCGCAGAACGGGCAGCCGACCGCACACCCGGCCTGGCTCGAGATGCACAGCGTGTTCCGTTCCCGTCGGTCCGCGCCGCCCGGGTAGTGCATGAGGACCGATTCGAT
>CAZVDO010000032.1:0-10250 GCA_964625345.1 uncultured Anaerolinea sp.
CGCACGACCGCGACCAGCGACGGGCCGTCGTGCCAGGTCGGGAACTCGTCGTCAAAGAGCTCGGCGACGCCGAGCGTGTTGTCGGTGACCACCAGCGCCCCGCTTGCAAGGGCGTCGAAGACCCGCGAGTTCATGGAGCCGTACGGCTTGGTCGAGATCGCGGCGTCGTCGATGACGATCGGCGTGCGCGCGTAGATCGCGGGCAGCTCGTCGTAGGTGACGAAGCCCCGGACCGCGTCCCGAAGCCCGGGGTGGCCGTCCCAGCCGCGGCCGTGGACGTGGACCCGGATCCCGGCCTCGACGAGATCCGGCAGGGCGAGCTCCACGCCGCGCGGGCTGCCCCAGGAACTGCCGGTGAAGACCGCCTCGGCGCCCCCGGCTTGATCCGCCGATCGGGGAAGGCTCGCAAATCGGTCCGGGTTCGTGGCGATCGCGAACACGTGGGCGACGTGGGCCGAGCGCTCCTCGACGATCGCGCGCGAGCGCTCGCTCGAGACGAGGACGAGATCGTAGCTGTCGAACCACGGGAGCCGCACCCACTCCTCGGTCCAGTTCCGGATCCAGGCCACCGTGATCGCGCCCCGCCCGAGGCGATGGACGTCGAGCTGGGGCAGGAGCGACACGATCACGTCGACGGTCGGGTCGGGCCGATACCAGGCGTCCCCCTCGCGTGCGAGGTACGTCACCTTCCAGCCGAGTGCCTCGAGGGCGGTGCCCAGCTCGTGGGCCGTGTACCAGTCACCGAACCCCTTGTCCGGGTCGTCGCTCGTGAGGGTGATCCCGACGTGGAGCGGGGCCTCGGACCAGGCCGTGCCGCCGGCCAGGCGGTCGAGCAGCACGGTCCGGAACAGCGCCGGCCCCCAGGTCTCGTGGAGGCTCGGTGGGGCCGGATCGCCGGTTCCGACGCGCGCCGGCCCGGCGGGTCCTGCCGCCCGCGGCATCGGGGCGTCCGCCCGAGCCTCGGCAACGGCACGGTGGTGCCAGAGGAGGGCACCCGGCTCGAGGACCACGTCGAGGCCCGCGGACCGGACCGCGAGCACCAGCTCGAGCGGCTCCGCGGCTGCACCGTCCCCCAGGGTCGCGCGCTGCGCGACGTCGCGGCGGACGAGGAGACAGGCCTCGGACGCGGCCGGCACGACCCTCGGTCCATCGGCAAGGCCGGCAAGGGGATCGCCTCCGTCGCCCAGTACCGCGGGAACGGGCATGCCCTCCCGAGTCACGAGGTGGAGCCCGTCGTGGGCGATGCGCAGGGCACGGGAGCGGCCGCCGGCCGGCGCGGCGTCGACCGGGTGGAGGAGCCGGGCGCCGACGGCCCCGGCGTCACGATCCCGGCTGGCCGCCACGAGCCGCCCGAGCCAATGCGGATCGAGGCCCTCGACGTCCTCGTGGAGATAGAGGATCCACGCGCCTCCCGCGATGAGCGTCGCCTCCGCACGCGCCTCGCTCGAACTGATTCCCGTCACGGGCCGGATTCGCCCGCGGCCCTCGGGACGGCGGTCGTCGCCCCCGGTGGCCGCCCGCACGAGCGCGTCGGCATTCGACGCGGCGACGAGGATCTCGAGGTCGGGCCAGGCCACCCGATCGAGCGCGGCGAGGCACCGGCGCAGGCGGGTCACGTCGCGGCCGTCGATCACGACGGAGACGCGCTCCGGCCCGGCGGCGGGTGGCGGCGGGAGCGTCGCGGCGACGCGCTCGAGGAACGCCGCGAGCTCGGCGGCACCCATCGCGCGGCCGCCCGGCAGGAATCGTCGTGCGGCGCGCCGGGCGACATCGCGGACGCGCCGGATGGTGACCAGGCCCTGGCGGGCAGCCCGAATCGGCCCGCGTAGGCGCCGCGAGATCCCCCGCCCGAACCGAACCGCCGGGTGGTTGCGCACGCGATCGGCGTCGGCGCGGGTGATGGCCAGCGCTCGCTCCCGTTCGCGGGCGATCCGGCGCGCTCGATCCCGCTCGCGCTCGAGAGTGCGGCGCTCGGCCGCGAAGGCCTCGCGTGCCTCCTCCATGGCTCGGGCGCGGGCCTCCGCGATCGCGGCCTCCAGGGCGGACGCGTCGGGCGGCGGGGTCGAGCCGCGCTCAGGTCCGGGATCGCGGCCGTTCGGGTCGCTCATCGGGATTCCGCTCCGATCGACCGGTCGACGCCGTCGACGGCGCGAGGCGATGACGTCCGGGCCAGGGGGATCGCCCGATAGGCGGCGACGAGCGCGCGCGATTCCATCTCCCAGTTGTCGCGGGACAGGGCGAGTGACCGGGCACGCCGGCGCCGCTCGAATCGGGCCGGCTCGTCCTCGTCGAGCAGGCGGACGATGGCGGCAGCGAGTTCGCCAGGGTCGTCGATCGAGGTGACGACGCCGAGGTCGTCAGCAGCGACCACCCGCGCGTGCTCGGTTCCGGCCGCCGTGATCACCGGCACGCCGGCCATCATCGATTCGAAGAGCTTGTTCGAAAGCGCCAGGCGGAGGTTGACCGTGCGCGGCGGGAAGCCCAGGAAGGACACGTCGGCAGACGAGGTCCATGCCAGCAGCTCCGACGGGGGCACCGGCGGCACGAGGGCCACGCGCATCGGCTGTTGCATGGCAACCGACCGGAGCCACGCCTCGAGGCGCCCGTAGCCGAGGAAGGCGAGCCCGACGTCGCGCCCACGGAGCGGTTCGGCATCGAGCGCGGCCACGAGTTCCTCGATCCCGCGGTCCACGGAGAGCCCGCCCTGGTAGAGCACCACCCGGGTGTCCGGCCCGAACCCCGCCGCCTCTGCGAGGCGACGCGACGGCGGCGGCAGCTCGAGGTCCGGGAGCCAGCGCAGCGGGGTGTTCCGGAGCACCGTGGGCCTCGCGATGCCGAACCAGCGGGTGGCTTCGTCGGCCACGGCCTCGCTGACGGCGAACGTCACAGCCACGCCCGCGAGCAGGCGCCGTTCCTGCGCACGGATCAGGCGGCGCACGAACCCGGGCATGCGGGCGAGACGCGCCGCCTCCGAATGGAGGTCCGCGAGGTCATAGGCGAACGCGGTCCCTCGCCGGTGCGCAGCCCCGCGCACGACCGGGAGCGCGATGAGCGCCTTGCAATGGAAGACGTCGGCGTCGCCCGCGACGCGGAGGACCGCATCCCTCCACGGACCCGAGCGTCGCAGGTTCGCCACGATCTCGAGCCCGCGGCGCGGCACGGCGAGCCATCGGGCGCGCCGGGATCCGGCCTCGACCGGCAGGACGGCCGCGGCCTCGTCGATCCCTAGGAGCCGGAGCACGGCGCGGGCCAGGGATCGCGGCAGCGGGCGCAATCCCGCCGCGATGCTCCGATCGAGGTCCACGCGGACCACCTCGACGCCCTCGGCCAGCGCCTCGCGCTCGGGCAGCCCTTCGTCCCGGAACGCGACGATCGTGACCCGGTGCCCGTCGCCGGCGAGCGCGAGCGCCGTGCGCCGCAGGCGTGAATCGAACCGGAAGGCATTGGCCGCGACGATGGTCACCCGGAGGCTGCGCGGGCCTTCGCTCGAGCCGTTCACCGTCAGGTTCGCCCCGGAGTGGGCGCGGCGGGGTCGCGGTGGGCGTCGATGGACGCGTCCGTGGGCGTCTCCAGGGCGGCCACGATGGCTTCGGCAGCGCCCGCGGGCCGGATGGCCGCAGAGGCGGCGCGCCAGCGGGCCTGTCCGGGGGCCGCATCGACCGGGGCAAGCTCGGCGAGCGCCGCGCCGGCCCGATCCCGATCCAGGCCCACCACCACCATGGACCCGTCGGAAGCGTCGACCGCCTCGGTCCACTCGGTCACGTCCCGCAGGACCAGGCAAGGCGTTCCCAGCCATGCGGCCTCACGCTGCACGCCGCCCGAATCGGTGAGCACCGCCGCGGCATGGAGCTGGAGGGCCAGCGACGTCCGGTAGCCCTGCGGCTCGATGACGGCGATCCCGGAGGGCAACGCCGCTTCTGCGAGTTCGAGGGCCGCGCGCGTACCCGGGTGGAGCGCGAGGACCACCGCGCGGCCGGCGGTCGCACAGTCGCCGAGGATCCCCAGCCAGGCCCGGATCGCCTCCGGCGTCCGGTTCTCCTGGCGATGCACCGTCGCCAGCACGTACGACCCAGGGGAGAGCGGCAGCCCGACGGTCGCCGCAACGGCCTCGAGGACGGCCGGGTCGCGCACCTCCGGCAGGACGCGGGCGGCGAGGTCCTGCATGAGGTCGCCGACGACGTGCACCCCGTCGGTGATCCCCTCCGCACGAAGGTGGGCCTCCGCCGACGGTGTCGGCACGAAGCGCCACCGGGCCAGGTGGTCGGCGACGATGCGGTTGAGCTCCTCTGGCATCCGCCGGTCGAAGCTCCGGAGCCCGGCCTCGACGTGGGCCACGGGGATCCCGAGCTTGGCGGCCGCAAGCGCCCCGGCGAGCGTGGAGTTGGTGTCCCCGAACACGAGGACGGCGTCCGGGCGTGCGTCGAGGAGGATCGGCTCCAGGCCCAGGAGCATCGCCGCGGTCTGTTCCGCGTGGGTCCCGCCGCCCGCCCCGAGCGCGTGGTCCGGGCGCGCGAGCCCGAGCTCGCCGAAGAACGACCCCGCCATCGCCGCGTCCCAGTGCTGGCCCGTGTCCACGAAGACCTCGTCGTGGCGTGCCCGCAGCGTGGCCTGGAGGGCCGCGGCCTTGATGAGCTGCGGCCGGGTACCGACGACGCTGACGATCTTCACGGAGGCAAGCGTAGCCGGGCCGCCGAGCGTCGGTGGCTCAGCGGGCTCGGGGCACCCCGATGCCTCGGTACCGGACCGCCGCCGGGAGGGCGAGATCCGCGATCGCGTTCCGCCCGTCCACGACGAGCTCGAGGCCGGGGAACCAGGCCGGATCGAGCCCGCCCCAGCGTCGGTCGCCGGTCTGGATGACGATCGCCCGCACATCCGAACGATCCCCCCACCGGTACGGCTCAGCGCCGAGGGCCCGGACCTCCTCGTCCGTGAGGAGCGGGTCGTGAGCGGCCACGCGCGCCCCGCCGGCACGCAGGGCCTCGACCAGCGGGATGGCCCGCGAGTACGCCAGCTCCTTGACGCCGTCGCGGTACGTGAGCCCCAGCACCAGCACCGGGCGGCCGTCGAGGCCGCCGAGGGTCTCTCGCACCTCGTCCAGGGCGATGTCGACCTGCCCGTCGTTGATCTCGCGGGAGCGTCGGACGAGGGTCAGCTCCGGGGCCCGGGAGAGCAGGAAGTGGGGATAGACGGGAATGCAATGCCCGCCGACCCCGAGGCCTGGCTGGTGGAGGTGCGCATACGGCTGGCTGTTCGCGGCGGCGATGACCTCCCGGATGTCCACGCCGACCCGATCGGCATAGGCGGCGAACTCGTTGGCCAGCGCGATGTTCACGTCGCGGTAGGTGGTGTCGGCGAGCTTCGCGAACTCGGCCGCCTCGGCCGAGGACATCGCCACGACCTCGGCATCGAGGACGCTGTCGTAGAAGGCGGCCGCCCGCGCCGTCGAGGCAGCGCCGAGCCCGCCGACGAGCTTGGGGTAGGTGGACAGGTTCCGGAGGGCGGCCCCCGAGAACAGCCGCTCGGGCGAGAACGCGACCAGGAAGTCCTCGTCGGCACGCAGCCCGGAGGCGGCCTCGAGGCGTGGGGCGAATCGGTCGCGCGTGTCCCCCACCGGCAGCGTCGTCTCGAAGATCACGAGGCTGCCGGCATGGACGCCGGCGCCGATGGCGTCCACCGCCGCATCCATGAACCGGTAGTCCGGCTGGTGCGCGGCATCGAGCATCACCGGCACGATGAGCACGATCACGTCGGCGTCGCGTGCAGCCGCGCCTCCGTCGGTGGTGGCACGCAGGCGTCCGGCCGCGTGGCCCGCGGCGACCAGCGCTGCGACGCCCGGCTCCTCGCCGATGTGGGAGCGTCCCTCGTTGATCGAGGCCACCACGTCGGCCTGCACGTCCACGGCGATGACCGTCCAGCCGTGGCCCGCGAACTGGGCCGCCAAGGGCAGGCCCATCTTGCCGGCGCCGATCACCGCGACGGTACCGGCCGTGCCCCGCTCGCCGGCCCACGGCACCGCCACCCTGGGTGGAAGGTCATGACGGCAAACGGCCTCAGGCAGGACGATCGACCCACCCAGCAGGCTCGCCCCGGTCGACGGGCGGCTGACGATGCTCATGCCACCCCGACCTGGTGCAGGCGACTCGCGATGTCCTCGAGCGTCACCACGGTGCGGCGCGTGGCCGCGTCGATGAGCGCCGTGGCGATCGCGACGGCCCACAGGCCGTCCTCGGCGTTCACCTCGGGCCGGCCGCCGGTGCGCACCACCTGCAGGAAGGCATCGAGCTCGATGGCCAGGGGCTCGCCCGTCGGCACGGGCAGGGTCGCGACCTCGCCCTCGAACGTGGGGGCGTAGCCGCCGATCAGCCGGGGGTTGCTCATGTCCGTGGCGCGGGTGAACGTCAGGTGCTGGGTGAGGTAGTCCAGCTCGAACATGCCCTCCTCGCCGACCACGACGAGCTGGCGTCGCTTCGCCGGCGTCAACCAATCGACGTCCAGCTGGGCGACGACCCCGGACGGAAAGTGGAGCAGTCCGAACAGGAGGTCCTCGTGGTCGGCGTGGATCCGCTGCGCCGTCTCGGCATGCACCCGGATCGGGCGCTCGCCCGCGATCCAGGAGCAGATGTCGACGTCGTGGGTCGCGAGGTCGATCGTCACGCCGACGTCGCGGATTCGGGCCGGAAAGGGGCCGGCCCTCCTGCTCTGCACGGCGTACACGGCAGACAGCCAGCGCTCCTCGTGGAGCAGACGCCCGAGTTCCCGCACCGCCGGGTTGAATCGCTCCACGTGACCGACCTGGACGGGCACCCCGGTGGCCCGCGATGCCGCCGCGATCTCGAGTGCCTCGTCGACGTTCGTGGCGAGCGGCTTCTCGACGAGGACCGCGATCCCCCGCCCGATGGCCGCCAGGGCAAGCGGCAGGTGGGCCGTCGTCGGGGCCGCGATGACGACCGCATCGAGGTCCGCCTCCCGGATCATCGCCAGCGGATCCGTGAACGCCGCGGCGCCGGACTGGCCGGCGGCCGCGCTCCGGGCCTCCGCGACGGGGTCGGCGACGGCGGATAGTCGCACGTTGGGGCGCGTCCCGATGACGCGCAGGTGGTTGCGGCCCATGGACCCGAGACCGGCGAGGCCGATCCGCAGCTCGCGATCCCCGGCGGGTCGCCAGAAGGCCGTCATGCGCCGGCGCCGACCCCGGACTGGGCGAGCACGGCCGCCCGTACCGCCTCGACGACCGTCGCCTGGTCCTCGGTCGTGAGGGACGGGTACATCGGCAGCGCAATCGTCTGGGCTGCGGCCCGGTCGGTGACCGGGAGGTCGGCGTGGAGGCCGCGCTCCTGGATGTACGGCTGGCGATGGACGGGGATCGGGTAGTAGATGTCCGCGCCGACACCGGCGGACCGGATCGCCTCGATGATCCGGTCGCGGGCCGGGCCCACGTCGATCGTGTACTGGTGGTACACGTGAGTCCGGCCGTCGGGCACGACGGGTGTCCGGATCGGCAGGTCCGCAAAGGCCCGGTCGTAGGTCGCCGCGACGGCCTGGCGGCGGGCCGTGTTGCGGTCGAGCTTGGCGAGCTGGACGAGGCCGATGGCGGCGTTGATGTCGGTCATCCGGTAGTTGTAGCCGAGCGTCTCGAACTCGTAGCGCGCGCGCATCCCTTGGTTCCGATGGAGGCGCAGCCGGTCCGCCAGCCCGTCGTCATCGGTCGTGACGAAGCCGCCCTCGCCGGTGGTCATGTTCTTGGTCGCGTACAGGCTGAAGGTCCCGTGCCCGAAGCTGCCGGCCCGACGCCCCCGGAACGTCGCCCCGTGCGCCTGGCAGGCATCCTCGACGACCTCGAGGCCGTGGCGATCGGCGATGGCCCGGATCATGTCCATGTCGGCCACCAGGCCGAAGAGGTGGACGGGGACGATGGCCCGCGTCCGGGGCGTGATCGCCGCCTCGATCCGCTTCGCGTCGATGAGGTACGTATCCGGCTCGATGTCGACGAAGACCGGCATGGCGCCCGTGGACAGGATGGCGTTCGCCGTGGCGGCGAAGGTGTGGGCGACGGTGATGACCTCGTCGCCGGGCCCGATCCCAAGGCAGTCGAACGTCGCCATCAGGGCCAGGGTCCCGTTGGCCATGGCGACCGCGTGGCGGACACCGCAGTACTCGGCCCAGGCCGCCTCGAGCGCCTTGACCCTCGGGCCCTGGGCCACGATGCCCGATCGGATGACCTCGGCAACGGCGTCGATCTCCTCCTGGCCGAGATCCGGGCGCGCGATCGGGATCACGATGCCGCTCCGCTGCCGGCGGCCGGCCGCTCCACGAGCGCCTCCGCGTCCGGCACGTACGTGTAGGCACGGCCGCAGTTCGGACAGCGCAGGCCGGGGTGCGCGGCGTAATGCGCGGGCTCGGCGGGCGCAGGATCGCCGGCGGCGTCGACCAGGCGCGCACCACAGGCGCACATCCAGCCGATCCGTCGCGCCGGGTTGCCGACGACGAGCGCGTGGGCGGGCACGGTCCGAGTCACCACCGCTCCGGCGCCCACGGTCGCAAACGCGCCGACATCCGCGCCGGCCACGACGACGGCACCGGCCCCGATCGAGCAGCCGTGGCGGAGCACGATCGGTGTCACGGTCCAGTCCTCCGCGCGAGCCAGCTCCCCGGTCGAGGTGATCGCCCGCGGGTAGCGATCGTTGGTCAGGATCGCGCCCGGCCCGATGAAGACGCCGTCCTCGACCGTCACGCCGTGGTAGACGAGGGCGCCGTTCTGGATCTTGACCCGGTCCCCGATGTGCACGCCCTCGTCGATGAAGGCGTCGCGGCCCACGACGCAGGACGCCCCGATCCGGGCGCCGCGTCGCAGCTGCGCACGGTGCCAGATCGACGTCTCCGAACCCACCGCCACGTCGTCTTCGAGATCCGCGCTCGGATGCACGCGAGCCGATGGATCGATCACGTGGACGGGGCCCTCACTGGCGGTCACGGGCGGGCTTCAGGCATGGCGCCGGAGTATACCGAGCAGCGGTCACGACGAGCGTCGGTCTCCACGCCGCAGGCGCGCCAGGAGGGCCATCAGGCCACCGAGCGCGAGGGCGGCCCGCCAGTCGAAGAGGACGCGAACGTCGCCGCCGACGTTCGGGCTGAGGAGGACCCCCACGAGGGACGGCCGCTCGAACGTGACCTCCCGGGCGACGAGGTTGCGGACCACGGCCTGCTCGATCCGGGCGCTGGTGGCGAAGACCGTTCCGACGATGCCCTGGCCCACGCGCACGTCGGTGCCCGCAGCCATGCCGACGGCTCCCATCGTGACCCCGACGTGGTCGGCCCGGGCCATTCCGACGGCGCCCTGCGTGACGGTCACCGTGCCGGCCTCGGCCCGGCCGGTCGCGCCCTGCACGATCAGCATGGACGTGTCGTCCGCTCCCGGCGTCCCTGCGGCGGCCTGGGATGCGGCCGCCTCAGGGGTCGCGGTGGCTGCCGGTTCGGCCGTCGCGGCCGCCTTCGGCCGTCGCGTTCGCGGGCGGGGCGTCTTCGGGCGAGCGGGCTCGTTGGTGGTCATGGCGAGCACCTCCTCCGTGATCGTTTGTTGATGCTCCGGTATTCTGCGCCCGCCGAGCCGTATCAACCCGCCGGGACCAGGCGGGCTCGGCGGGGGTGTCCTTGATCGAACGCTTCACCAGGCTCGGCGGCCGCTCGCTTCGCGTCCTCGCCCTGGGCATCCTGGTCATCGCGGCCGCGGGCGCCGGCTCCGTTGCCGGAAAGCTGGCAGCCGGCGCCGATCCCCAGGCGAGCCCGTCCGGCCCGGCGACGGCGGCGCCCACGACACCGGGTGCCTCGCCGACACCCACGCTCGAACCCACGCCGAGCCCGACACCCGAACCCACGCCATCGCCGTCCCCGACCCCCGAGCCCACGGTCATCGCGGCCCTGAACGGCCTCCCTGTCGAGCCGGCCGCCGGTGCGTATCACCCCGTCGCCGTGCTGATCGACGACCATCGCGACGCCCGGCCCCAGTCGGGGTTCAACGCGGCATCCGTGGTCTGGCAGGCGCCGGCCGAGGGAGGCATCCCCCGCTACATGCTCGTCTTCCAGGACCAGATCCCCGGGCTTGTCGGGCCCATCCGGAGCGCGCGGGAGTACTTCATCGAGTGGGCCGCCGAGTGGAAGGCCATGCTCGTCCACGTCGGCGGATCTCCGCAGGCCCTCGCGACGCTGCGCGCCCACGGCCGTGGCGACTGGGTCTACAACGCGGACGGGTTCCG
>CAZVDO010000032.1:10350-20874 GCA_964625345.1 uncultured Anaerolinea sp.
CGGTCGAGCCGGGCACGGTCCCCGGGACACAGCTCGAGATGCGCTAGGCGTCTCGCCCCCGGCGCGGTGCGTCCGCGCGAGATCGAAACCGTTCGATCCGGAGGCGGACCACCACCAGGAGCGCCTCGGCGATGATCCGGCGGGACATCTTGGAGGCTCCGACCCGGCGGTCGCGGAACGTGATCGGGACCTCCGCGATCCGCGCTCCGGCGCGGGCGGCCCGGTCCGTCATCTCGATCTGGAACACGTACCCGCCCGCGTGGATGCCGGCGAACGGGATCGAGGCGAGTGTCGTGGCCTGCCACGCCTTGAAGCCGCCGGTGAGGTCGTGGGGGGCGAGGCCGAGGACCACACGGGCAAAGAGGCTGCCGCCGCGCGAGATGAGCCGCCGTCCCAGCCCCCAGTCCTCGACGCGGCCCCCGCGCGTGTAGCGACTGCCAATGACGAGGTCGGCCGTGCCGGACGTGATCGGCGCGATGAGGGCGGGCAGCGCCGCGGGATCGTGGGACCAGTCGGCGTCCATCTGGACGACGGACTGCGCACCACCCGCGAGGGCGACGCCGAATCCGTCGAGATAGGCGCGGCCCAGGCCCTGCTTTCCGGCGCGATGCCGGACCCGGACGCGTGGCTCGCCTGCGGCGAGCCCGTCGGCAATCTCGCCGGTTCCGTCCGGTGACGCGTCGTCCACGACGAGGAGCGTCGCCCCGGGCAGGGAGGCGAGGATCGCAGCGGCGATGCCGGGCAGGTTCTCGGCTTCGTTGTACGTGGGGAGCACCACCCAGGTTCCGGTGCCGACGAGGCCGTCGGTCGCCGGCGCGAGCGGCGCGTCCGGGCCGGATGCCGGATCAGGGGCACCGCCCGTATAAGGGGCGCCGCCCGCTTCAGGGGCGCCGCCGGGCGTGGGCGGTTCGCTGGGGTTCATGGCGTCCGAGTGTACGGGTGTCATTGCCACGCGAGCGACCTCCATGCCGGGCTCATCGCCAGTACCCGGTGATGTCGACGAGGAAGGCGGTCGTGGCGCCGGGGGCACCGCGGAACACGACGCTGAGCGTGCCGTCGGGACTGAGCCGGACGGTGATGCCGTTGGCCCGGATGTCGCCCTTGGGCAGGTTGAGGCTCGAGGTCGGGGGCATGACCGACGGGGTGGGGGTCACGGCCAGCCAGCCGGCCGAGGTCGGGTTGACCGCGGTGATGTTGGCGGTCACGGCCACGGCACCCGACGGGACGCCGGCATGGCCGACCACGGCGAAGGTCCGGGGCACGGTCGAGGTCAGGGGTCCGGACAGGCCGGTGTTGACCCGCGTGTCGACCAGGCGGGTCGGCTCGAGCGCGACGTAGGTCGCACCGGCGCTCCCGGTCACGTAGTACCCGGTGATGTCGACGAGGAAGGCGGTCGTGGCGCCGGGGGCACCGCGGAACACGACGCTGAGCGTGCCGTCGGGACTGAGCCGGACGGTGATGCCGTTGGCCCGGATGTCGCCCTTGGGCAGGTTGAGGCTCGAGGTCGGGGGCATGACCGACGGGGTGGGGGTCACGGCCAGCCAGCCGGCCGAGGTCGGGTTGACCGCGGTGATGTTGGCGGTCACGGCCACGGCACCCGACGGGACGCCGGCATGGCCGACCACGGCGAAGGTCCGGGGCACGGTCGAGGTCAGGGGTCCGGACAGGCCGGTGTTGACCCGCGTGTCGACCAGGCGGGTCGGCTCGAGCGCGACGTAGGTCGCACCGGGCACCGGGTCCACGGGGATGGCGAACGCCGCGAGTTCGGCGGCGCCCGGCGTGCCGGTGCCGGGTGCGGCCACGGGCGTTCCCCCGGCGACCCCGCGGAGCCGCGCGAGGTACGTGCCCCGGGCGACGACGGCGCCCCCGATCCGGCCGTCCCAGCGATACGTCTGCTGACCGGCCCCGAGCTTGCTCGACAGGCTGATCGACCCGGCAACCGTGCCATTGGGACGCGTGAGGTCGAGCGTCAGGCTGCTGAGCGCCTGCGTGTTGGTCCAGGAGAGGTCGACCGTGTCGCGGATGCCGTCGCCGTCGGGGGTGAGCACGCGCCTCGGGGCGCCGCTCACCGCGAATCGATCGAGCACCGGGTTGAGGACCGTGGCGTTCGGGGCAAGACGGGGGCCCAGGTAGGCGGTCGAGCCGCTCCCGGCGGCCACCCACGATCCCTCGGCGACCGGCACGTACGCACCCCAGGCGGTGATCGGGCCCGTCACCTGGTACCACGCGTACCCGCCGGCGCTCACCGGGCCGCCCGTCAGCGCGAGCACGTCCCCCGGGGACAGCGTGCCGAGCACCGTGGCGGTGGGATCGGCCGCGGCCCGGAGCTTCAGGCCGGAGACGAGGACCGTGGCGTGCCCGCCGACGGTGAGCCCGGTCGGCGCAGGGCCAGAACCGACGTCGGAATCCCATGCACCCAGGTTGCCGGACGCGTCGCGGGCGCGGACGCGAAACGCATACCGGTGGCCGGCGGTGCCCAGCCATGAGGCCGACGTGGCCGTGGTGGACCGCAGCCAGGCGGACCACGCGCCGCCGTCGGTCGACACGTCCACGTCGTAGTTGACGATCGTCCCGTCGTCGGCCGCGCCCCAGCGGACCGTCACCGCGAGGTCGGTGCTCGATTCGGGCAGGTTGAGGATCCCGGCGCTCGGGGCCGTCGTGTCGTCCACGAACTTGTCGTTGAGCGCCTGGTAGAGCTCGGGACGCGTGCCGTCGTACCCGAGCGCCCAGATGCCGGCGCCGCGCAGCCCCGTCCGGTTGATGAGGTCGTAGCGCAGCTTCAGGGACGCGGCGTCGTCGTAGTAGAGCTCCCGCCAGCTCGTGACGCAGCCGTACGTCGTGGTGCAGGTCTGCTTCTGGTAGGCGGTCCAGGGTGACTGCTCGAGCGCGTCGTAGCGCCGCCCGTTCTCCTCCGCGAGGGCCACGGCGGTCCCGTACACGCTCGTCACCGAGGACCCGTACTTCGTCGAGGAGATGTTGGTCGCGTGGAGCTGGTCGGTGTCCGTGGACCATGCCCGTCCGTAATAGGGCACGCCGAGGATCAGCTTCGAGGGCGATACTCGCGCGCTGTAGGCGGCGACGGTGTCGGTGAGGTCGTACGCAGGCCCGTTGAGCGGGCTGATGGAACCGGCCTGGCCCGAGCTCGAGGTCCGGTAGTCGTAGCCCATGATGAAGATGGCGTCGGCGCCTCCGGGGGCCGTGGCATCCTCGAGCGGGTAGTTGCCGATCCAGCCCGTGGTGTCGAACGTGAGCTGATAGCCGGGGGCGATGGCGTCGAGCTCGGCGCGCACCGAGCGGACCAGAGCGGTGAACGCCGCCGATCGTCCGGACACGATGGGCTCGAAGTCGAGGTTCACGCCGTCGGCGCCGCGATCGCGCACCGCGGCGGCGATCTGCCGGGCCAGGTTCGCGCGTGCCGCGGCGCTGTCGAGCAGCGCCGCCTGCGTCGTCTGCTGGCCGCTCGTCCAGGCGAAGCACGAGATCGTCAGCACCACGCGCGTCCCGTGCTGGTGGGCGGCGGTGATGATCGAGGTCATCCTGGAGCTCGTCCAGCCGCCCCAACCCGTGGTGGTGCTGCCGTCGCTGTTGGTCTTGAGCAGGTCCCCGGCGGCGGTCGCGCCGACGCTGAAGTACGCCACCGTCGAGAGGACGTCCCAGTCGAGCGTCGTGGAGCTGTCGGTGACCTCCCAGTACGGCAGGAACCCGAAGACCTCGCGACGGAGGCCGCTGCCGACGGTCGCGCTGCTCGTCGGCGCGGTCGGTTCCGGGGCGACCCACGACGTGGACGCCGCGTCGGGGGCGGCATTCGTCGGGCCGTCCACGGGAGCCCCGCGCGTGAGCGGGTCGCGCCAGCCGCTGGGCGGACCGGCCGCCCAGGACGATCCCTGGCGCTGGCGGGCCATGTCCGAGCCGGTCGCCAGGCCGCCCGGCAGGGCCGTGGGGGCTCGGCCGCCGACCTGCCACGTGTCGGAGGGGCGCGGACGGAAGCCCTCGGTGACCCGCCCACCCGGCGTGAAGGCGATCACGTCGTTGGCGTGCTCGAGGGTGTCGAGGTAGTGGATCGATTCCGTGATGCCTGGGGTGGCGTCCGGCGGTGCCGCGCCGGCCTGCAGCTCAGGGACAGGGGCCGCGCCCGTGCCGGAGCGCGCACCGGTGGCTCCGGCAGCGCCGACCGGGGCCGGCATGGCGGCTGCCACGAGCACCGCCGCGAGCACGATCGCCCGCCGGTCGAGTCGGAGCGGCGTGTGGTCGGCGCTCGACGGCAAGCGGTTCCTCCGGTGTTCGTGACGGCAACGTCGCCGGCCTCGGCGAGGGAACGTCACCCTAGGCGCCGCCACGCCACTGCCCAAGCCTGACGATGGTCCGGGAGGGGGTAGTACCGGGTGGTCGGGTGCGGTTGGGTGCGGTCGGCCGCGGGCGCGACGGATCGAAGGCCGCCACCGAATCGCGAGCGCCTAGCTGGGGCTGACGAAGTACCCCGTGACGTCCAGGATCAGGTGGGTGTAGGCGCCGCCGCCGGCCCGGTAGACCGCGCTCAGCCCGCCATCACCCAGGAGCAGGACGACGCCGTTGGCCCGGTTGTCCGAGCGCGGGAAGTTGAGCGTCGACGTCGGGGGCATGTCATCCGCCGTCGGCGTCACGGCCAGCCAGCCGGCCTCGCTCTGCCCGACGACCGTGACGTTGCCGGTGATGCCGAGGATGCCGCTTGGCACGCCGCCCTGGCCCTCGACCCCGAAGGTCCGAGCGGTGTTGGACGCGAAGGCACTCGGGAGGCCGGTCTTGAAGCGCGTGTCCAGCACGCGGGTCGGCGCGATCGGGACGTAGCTGGCACCGGCACTCGAGGCCACGAAGTAGCCGGTGACGTCGATGATCAGATCCGTCGTCGAGCCGGGCTGGCCGCGGAACGTGGCGGAGATGGTCCCGTCCGAGTTGAGGGGAACGGTGAAGTTGTTCGCCCGGTTGTCACCCTTCGGGAAGTTGAGGTTCGAGGTGGGCGGGAACGCGACGGGCGTGGGCGTGACGCCGAGCCAGCCGGCGCTCGTCTGGCGGGTGACGGTGACGTTGCCGGTGATGGCGATCGCCTCGGCCGGAACGCCACCCTGGCCGGCCACGAGCAGCGTCCGCGGCGTCCCGGTCGCGAACGTCCCGCTGAGACCCGTCCCGAAGCGCGTGTCCAGGAGCCGGGCCGGCGTGAGCGGCACGTACGTTGCGCCTGAGGGGCGCGGCGCGAAGTACCCGGTGACGTCGAAGATCAGGTGGGTCGTGGCGCCGGAGCGGCCGCGGAACACGGCCGACAGGGCGCCGGTCTCGCTGAGCGGGACGGTCAGGCCGTTCGCCCGCGTGTCGCCGATCGGGAAGTTGATCGTGCTCGTCGAGGGCATGGCGACCGCGTCCGGCGTCACGGACAGCCAGCCGGCGCTGCTCTGGCCGACGACGGTGACGTTCCCGGTGACCGCGACGGCATCCGACGGGACGCCCGCGATGCCGGCGACCCGGAACGTCCGCGGCACGCCTGACACGAAGGCCCCGACCATGCCGCTCCCGAAGCGCGTGTCGAGGACGCGACCCGGCGTCACCGGCACGTACTGCGTCCCTGCCCCATCCCAGACGAGGAACGTCCGGCTGACATCCGCCATGACATTGCCGGCCCCATCGGTCGCGCTGAGCGTCCACGTGTACCGGCCCGACGCGGCCGGACTTCCGGCCACGGTGCCGTCCCAGGCGAGCGTCGGGCTGTCATCCGTGCCGGAGGCCGACGCGAACGTGGTCCCGTTGCGGCTCACGGACACCGTCCAGGTGGCGGGCTCGGACAGCTCGGCGCCGAAGGTGAAGGTGCCGGCCCCGACCACGAGCCGGGCGGGCGTGGCATCCAGGTGCCAGAGCTCCGGTGCGACGGTGTCGGGATCCCCGGTCGTCGGGACGAGGGCCCGACCCGTGACATCGGCCGAGGTGATGTTGGGATCGCCGACGAGCGACCGGTAGTAGCCACCGCTGGGCGAATCGGGGTCCATGAAGGCGCCGACGCCCGGGTTGCGCGAGGACTGGAAGGCGAACGCGTTGCCGTTGGCGCTCCACTGCTGCGTCCAGATGTCGTACAGGGTCGCCTGCCGGGTGAAGAGGCTCGACAGCATGCCGTTGATGCTCCCGTGGCCTTCGGCGATGACGGCGCCGGCCCCCGCTGCCAGGAACCCGGCGCCGTAGTTGTCGACGCGCTGCATGGCCTGGCCGAGGGTCGGGGCGGGATTGCCGGGCTCGGAGTTGCCCGAGGCGTAGCAGAGGTGGTTGAGGAACACCACCGCACCGGCGGCCAGGTGGATCTCGTTCGCGAGGTAGGGCTCGCCGTAGTACTTGGTGTTGGCGTCACCCTTCCCCGCGGCGGCGTTCAGGCCCATCCCGTCCTTGGTCTTGAGGAGCGGGTCGTAGGTGTACGGGCTCGGCCAGCCGTTCCCGTGGCCCAGGTAGACGACGATGTTGGCCCCCTGGAGCGCGGGCTTCACGACGTCCCACGTCGCGTTCGGGCTGTAGATCCTGGTGACGTTGCTCGAGTACTGGATCGCCGTGTTGTAGATGTCGTCGGCGATGCTTCGATAGTGCGAGGTCTCGCTGTGGGTCGGGCCCACGATGATCACGACCTTCGCATTCGAGAGGGCCGGCGGCTCGACGGCAGCGGCCGGGCCGGACCGGCTGCCCGGAAGCGCGGTGGACCCGGCGGCGACCGGCCCGACCGACACGAGCAGCGCGATCGTGGCGGCGAGGAGGCTGGGGAGGCGTCGGGGCACTGGGAACTCCTGGACAGGCTCGCGGAGCCATGGCTACGGTTCCTCCCAAGCCTCGGCGTCGGCACGCCTCGCCTCAATCCCGAATGGGTACCAGCACGCATGGCCCCATTGGGCGCCCCAGCGGTGCGGTCCGGGGACGGTCAGGTGGGTGGGGTGCGGAGCCGTGGGGACGGCGGGCAACGCGGCCGTGAGAGACCGCGGGCCCTGGCACGCGCGTGGGCGCGTGCGGTCTGGGGGCGTGCCCGACGGCCCCCTAGCGCGCGCGGAGGGTCGCGACGAGGTCGGCGAGAGGCGGGTTGGCCAGGTCCCGGTCGGACAGGATCGGGCGGCCGTCGGGCGTCGCGACCGTCGGCCACGGCACGCCGACCTGCGGGTCGTTCCAGGCGAACCCGAGCTCATCCGACCCGTCGTACGTGTTCGTCACGAAGTAGATGAGGTCGAGCGCCTCCAGCGCGAGGAACCCGTGGGCGACGCCGACCGGGATCGTGACCCACGAATCTGCCTCGAGGACCGCGGTCTCGACTGCCGCCGGACCCGTCCCGGCGAGCGCCGGCCGGATGTCCACGAGGGCGACGAAGGCGCGGCCGGCCGCCACGACCCAGTGGTCCAGCTGGCGCTGGTGGAGGTGCAGGCCGCGCAGGACCCCCGACGCCGAGGACGACAGGTTCGCCTGGACGAAACGCACCTCCGACCCGTCTGCGCCGGCGTCGCGCGGGTCGACCGCGGCGAACGCTTCGTGGCGCCACAGCTCGCGGAAGGCGCCCCGCGAATCCGCGTGGCGCGCGATCTGTCCGTAGTGGACGCCCGGCAGCGCGGAGACGCGGCCTGCCATCACGCCGTCACCGCCATGAGTGCGCGTCGCCGCCGGGCCACCGCGGTCACGACGGGCTCCCCGCTGCGCCGACGGCGAGGTGCGGGACGTAGGCCGCCGTCGCCGCCTGCCAGGTCCGAAGCTCGATTCCCGGCAGCGGCGTCGGTGCCAGCACGGCGGCGAGCGGCGGCGTCGAGGCCCGCGTCCAGGTGCTCGCCGGGACGTCCACGAGCGCAGGCATCGGGCCGCCGGCGAGGCGGAGGATCTCCCGCGCCCACTCGGCGCGGCTCGCCGAGCCGGCGTTGGTCACGTGGTGGATCGCGGTCGGGCCGCCGGCTTCCACGAGGGCGCAGATCCCCTGCGCCAGGTCGTTGGTGTAGGTCGGGTTGCCGCGCTCGTCGGCGACCACCCGGAGCGGCTCGCCGGCCAGCCGCGCCCGGTCGGCGGCGGCCAGGATCTTCGCCGGGAAGTCGGCGCCCGGAGGCCCGAACAGCCAGGCGGTGCGCACGATCGCCAGCCGGGCGCGTCCGCGGGCGAAGGCATCCGTCGCGGCGCGCTCCCCCGCCAGCTTGCTCGTACCGTAGGCGTTGATCGGGGCGGTGGCATCGTCCGGGCCGTAGCCCCGGCCGTCCCGCCGCAACCCGTCGAACACTTCGTTGGTGCTGACCAGCACGAACGAAATCCCGCGGTCCGCGCAGGCGCGCGCGACCACGCCCACGGCCGTCCCGTTGCGGCGCAGGGCGAGCTCCGGATCCCGAGCGCAGCCGTCGACATCGGTCCAGGCCGCGGCGTGGACCACCCATGCCGGTGTCGCGGCGTCAAGGAGTCCGCCGATCGCGGCGGGATCGTCGAGGTCGAGGTCGTGGCGCGTCCAGCCGATCGCCCGCGACCCGAACGCGGCGACGAGCGCGCGGCCGAGCCGTCCCTGCGCGCCGGTCACGGCGACGTCGGCCGGCACCCGATCAGCCCTCGGTGGATCCGGCGAGGCGCGCCCCGTACTGGCGCTCGTACCAGTGGTCCCAGTCGCCGCTCTTGACGGCGCGCCACCACGATTCGTGCTCGCGATACCAGGCGACGGTCGCGCGCAGGCCGGCATCGAACGGCGTGCGGTTGCGCCAGCCGAGCGCGGCGAGCCGGGCGCCGTCCATGGCGTAGCGGCGGTCGTGGCCCGGCCGATCCTCCACAGTCCGGACCAGGCTCCAGGGCTTGTCGAGGTCCTCGAGCAGGAGGCGGACCACCTCGCGGTTGGGGAGTTGCGCGTCGCCGGCGACGTTGTATGTCTCGCCGGCCACCCCGTGCGCGAGGACGAAGTCGACGGCACCGGCGTGGTCGTCGACGTACAGCCAGTCGCGCTCCTGGAGGCCGTCGCCGTAGAGCGGCAGGGGCTGATCGTCGAGGGCGTTGGTCACGAACAGGGGGATGAGCTTCTCGGGGTGCTGGAACGGCCCATACGTGTTCGAGCCGCGAGTCAGGACCACGTCGAGGTCGTAGGTCACGAAGTACGAGCGGACGAGCAACTCGCCGGCGGCCTTGGCGGCTGCGTACGGTGATCGCGGCGCGAGCGCGTCCGTCTCGCGAGAGAACCCGGTCGGCACCGAACCGTAGACCTCGTCGGTCGAGACCTGGAGCAGTCGGGGCGCCGCGGCGCGCTCGCCGGATCGCGCGCGACGGGTCTCCGCCAGGACCGCCTCGAGCAGGACGTGCACGCCGATGACGCCGGTGCGCAGGAAGGCCTCCGGATCGAGGATGCTGCGGTCCACGTGGGATTCGGCCGCGAAGTTCACGACGGCGTCGGCCTCCCTGACCAGGGGCTGGACCACCGAGGCGTCGGCGATGTCCCCCTGGACGAAGGTCAGCCGGTCGGCGAGCTCCGGGTCGTGCTCGACCTCTGCGAGGTTGGATCGATTGCCTGCGTAGGTGAGCTTGTCGAGCACGGTGAGCCGGGTCCCGTCCCGACGCCCGAGGACCTGCCGGACATAGGCAGACCCGATGAATCCGGCGCCGCCGGTGACGAGGATCCGGCGGCCGGAGCCAGCGGCGGCGCTCACCCGACGGGGCGCTCGGGGGGCGGCGACAGGCGGCCCGCCCCGTCGTCCTCCGCGGCGTACTCGGAGGCGCGCAGCAGCGACGGCACCGTCCCGGCATCGGTCCAGTGGCCCTCGTACACCCGCGTGAAGAGGCCGCCCTGCGGGATGTAGTGGTTGAGCACGTCGGTGATCTCGAACTCGCCGCGACCCGACGGCGCGAGATGGTCGATCACCTCGAACGCCCCGGGCCGCAGGAAGTACACGCCGATCGGGATGAGGTTGCTCTTGGGCCTGGCCGGCTTTTCCTCGAACCCGATCACGGTGCCGTCCGGCGCGAGTTCGGCGACGCCGAAGCGCTCGGGATCCGGGACGTTGTAGAGGAGCGTCCCGGCGCCCCACGAACCCTGCTCGAACGCGCGCGCGACGTCGGCCAGCGGCTCGCCGCGCAGGATGTTGTCGCCGAGGATCGTGCAGAACGCGTCATCGCCGACGAAGTCGCGGGCCAGCCCGATCGCGTGGGCGATCCCAAGCGCGCCCCGCTGGTAGCGGTAGGTCAGGTCCAGCCCGAAGTGGGACCCATCCGCGAGCAGCTCGACCACGTCCCCGACGCTCTTGCCGCCCACGATCACGAGCACTTCCCGGATCCCCATGCCCGCGAGCACCTCGAGCGGGTAGTAGATCATCGGCCGGTCGTAGATGGGCAGCAGGTGCTTGTTGGTGACGATCGTCAGCGGGAAGAGGCGGGTGGCTGTCCCGCCGGCGAGGACGAGTCCTTTCATGCTCGGGGAAGCCTAGCAGGAAGGGCGTCCCGGACGCGGGGGTCGGAGGCGCCTCGGAAGCTCACGGGGCGGACGGCGTGGGCTCGATGCACGGTTGCTCGCCGCCCGGGATGGTGCCGCTGTCCGTC
>CAZVDO010000033.1:0-3852 GCA_964625345.1 uncultured Anaerolinea sp.
GCCTGCCGCCCAGCCCTCGAACGCGGCGCGAATCGGCAGGAGCGTGGCCTCGTCCGCGAATGCCTTGTCGAGGGCGAACCGGTTGATCGACCAGAGCTCGGGAAGCGACAGCCCGATGCGCTCGTGCACGTTCCGGTATTCCTCGGAGAGCGTGATGTCGCTCACCGTGAGGTCGTCCGTGCTGAGGGTCACGGGCACCTCGGCGTGGAACAGCCGGCCCAGGGGATGCTCGGCCACCGTGGAGACGATCGACGCCTGGGCGTTCGAGGTGGGGCACAGGTCCAGGCTGACGCCGCGCTCGCGGAGCGTCGCCATGACCGCGGGGTCCTCCGCCGCCAGCGGGCCGTGCGCGATCCGCTCCGGGTCCAGCTCCAGGGCCCGCCGGACCTGGGCCGCGCCTCCCCATTCGCCGGCGTGCAGGGTGATGCGGAGGCCGCCGGCGCGCGCTTCCGTGAAGGCGTCGGCGGCCACGAGCGGATCGGGATCGGCCGCCTCGCGCCCGGCATAGTCCCAACCGGTCAGGCCACGATCGACGTAGCGCGCTGCCACCCGGGCGAGCTCGAGGTTGTCGGCCGGGTCGTGATGCCGGAGCGCCGTGCAGATGAGGCGTACCACGGTGCCCGTGGCCAGCGCGGCCCGCTGCGCGCCCCGGACTACCGCGTCGATCCCATCCTCGAGCGACAGGCCGCGTTCCAGGTGCAGGCGTGGGCCCCAGCGGATCTCGACGTACCGCACGTTGTCGGCCGCCTTGTCCTCCACGAGCTCGGCGGTGACTCGCTCAAGCGCCTCGGCGTCCTGCAGGAGCGCGATCGGGAGGTCGAAGGCCCGGAGCAGGTCCGCCTGGTCGGCCGCCTGCGGCGGTGCCACGAGCGCCGCGTACATGCCCGCCCAGGTCCGGGGAGCGTCGATCCCGCGCGTGCGGGCGAGCTCGAGCGCGGTGGCGACGCGGAGCGAGCCGTCGAGGTGGAGGTGCAGCTCGGCCTTCGGCATTGCCTCGAGGAGCCGGACCGTGGCGGCGGGCGCGGGCCCGCCGATCGAATCGTGGTACGGCCCACGAACGGATTCCCGCGTGGCCGGGATGGCGTCGCGCATGTCCCGATGGTAGCGGCCGATGGCCGCAGCGAGCCCCGCAAGGTACCCTCCGCCTCGCATGAGCGAACGCATCGTCGCATGAGCCAACGGATCGACCGGGTGGGTCGCCTCCTCGACGCCGCGCTGCGGGCCGTCCGCGTGGTGGCCCTCGTCCTGCTCACGGCGACCGTGGCCGCCGGCAGCGCCGGCATCGTGGCCATCTGGTCCCATCCTGCCGGGACCGCAGCTCGCGGAGAGCTGACCTTCGAGGGCGATGCGCGCCTGTCCCGCGACCTCGACCTTGCCCAGGCCACGCTCGTCGCGATCTCGGCCGACGTGGACCGCCTCTCCACCCTCTCGCGCGGGGCCATCGGGGCGCTGACGGCCGACGACCAGGAGCCCTTCGTGGCCGCCCTCGGCGAGGGCTCCACGCTTGCCACGACCATCCGAACCGAATCGAGTGCGCTCCAGGCGACGCTCTTCGCCTTGCCCGGCGACGACCCCGCGGATGCCCTGTATTACTCCGCCGAGGTGCTTGGGCGGCGCTCGGCGATGCTGACGGCGCTCGACACGACGGAGGGGCTGGGCCGATCCTGGGCCACGCTCACCGCCGGGAGCCTGCGCGCGTCGCGGCTCATCCAGCTCCTGACCGACCATGACCCGACCGTGGCGGAGGCCGCGGCCAGCGGCCGCGCGACGGACTACGACGCTGCCATCGCGACGCTTGCCACCGCGGGGGCAATGCTCGACGAAGCCGAGACGATCCGCGACCAGCTCGCGAACGCGTCCGACGTGAGCACCCTCGATACCTGGATCGCCCGGAACCGGGCCTACGACGACGCGCTCACCGCGCTGTACGTGGCCCTCCGGGACGCGGGCGGCCGCGTGACCGATGCCGTGCGTGAGGCCTACGCCGCCGAGGGCGCGGCGCGGGCGAACCTCCCGCCGGACACACGCGGCCTGGTCGTCATCGTGGCCGACATCGGGCGCGGCGGCCTCAACCAGGCGGTCATCGCCATCGAGCAGGCGCGCGGCCGACTCACGCTGGCGCTTCAGGCCCTCGGAGCCTGACCCGCCGGACGGGTGCTCGGACGCGCCTTTCGGCGTCCTGCGGGACAGCGACGGCACCGGCCCGACCCGGCCCCCGCCGTCGCGGGTACACTCGCGGCACTTCCACCCCAGCGGGCCGCCCTGCGCGCGTGCGGAGGCCCCAACCCCCGGAGGATGTGCCTCGTGCGCGTGCGTGTCACCAGCGACCAGCCCTGGGATGTCGAGGCCGACGTCCTCGTGATCCCGATCCTCGGCGAGCCGGCCCTCGAGGGGCCCCTTGCGGAACTCGACCGGCGGACCGGCAGCGAGATCCGCGCGCAGCTTGCCTTCGGCGAACTCCGGCCCAAGCGCTGGACGTCCGCCGTCGTCGCGGGCGGGAGCCTGCCGTCTCGCCGCGTGGTCACGCTCAGCGCCGGACCCGCCGACGAGGTGGATCGGGAGCTCCTGGTCCGATTCGGCGCCGCCGCCCTCCACCGGCTCGCCGGCCGCCACGCTGGGACCGTCGCGGTGTGGCTCGAGCCGCTCGCCACAGCCCTCGGTGAAGGCCGGGCACAGGCCGCCGGCCTCCTTGCGCGGGGCGTGGAGGAGGGGACCTACGACCCGAAGGCCCGCTACCTCGAATCGTTCTCCACCCGACCCCCGAGCGTGGATGAGCTCATCATCGTTTTCCCGGGTGCGGAATCCGGCGACGTCTCGACGGCCCAGGGTGCGGCCGAGCGGGGCGTGATCCTCGGCGAGGGTGCGAATCTCGCCCGCAGCCTGTCCAACCGGCCGGCCAACGACGTGACCCCCGAGGTCCTGGCCGAGGAGGCGTGGGCGCTGGCCGAGCAGCACGACCTGTGGATCGACGTCATCGGCCCCGAGCAGGCTACGGAACTCGGCATGGGCATGTTCATGGCCGTGGGCCAGGGCAGCGACAACCCGCCCCGGATGATCGTCATGCGCTCGGGCGCGGCCGGGGAGAAGGACGCCAAGGGGCGCCACCTGGCGCTCGTGGGCAAGGGCGTGTGCTTCGACTCGGGCGGCATCAGCATCAAGCCGTCCGACCGGATGGAAGAGATGAAGATGGACAAGACCGGTGCCTGCACCGTGATCGCGGCCATCGCGACCCTCGCCCGGCTCGCCCCCGGAACGCCGCTCCTGGCCCTCGCGCCCGCGGTCGAGAACATGCCCGGCGCGCATTCCACGCGACCCGGCGACCTCGTGAAGGCGCTCAACGGCAAGTGGGTCGACATCACGAACACCGACGCCGAGGGCCGGCTCATCCTCGGCGACGCGATGACATACGCGGAACGCCTCGGCGCCACCCACCTCGTCGATGTCGCGACGCTGACCGGTGCGGTCTCGCGCGCCCTGGGCGACCTCGTCACCGGCGCGTTCGGGACGGATCGAGGCTGGACCGACGAGGTCTTCGCCGCCGCCGGCCGTGCCGGCGAGCGGATGTGGGAGCTGCCGATCGTCGACGACTACTGGCAGGAGATGGAGTCCTGGTACGGAGACATGGTGAACAGCGCGTCGTCCGAGGGCGGCCTCGTGAAGTCCGCGCTCTTCCTGCGGGAGTTCCGGACCACGCCCTGGGTGCACCTCGACATCGCCGGGACCGCGTACTTCCGCAAGACGAAGCCGTGGGCTCCGCGAGGCGCCACGGGGGTCGCCCTTGCGACGCTCGTCGAGCTCGCACTGGCCGGCGCCGCCGAGGCATGAGCCCGCTCCGCTGGGGCATGAGCCCGC
>CAZVDO010000033.1:3952-20449 GCA_964625345.1 uncultured Anaerolinea sp.
GGCATGAGCCCGCGCCGCCCATGACGATCGCAGTGCTGGTCGCAGCCCTGGCCGGGGCGGCGTGGGGTGCGGTCGCAGACCGGATCGGCGCCCGCTGGCCGGCCCATGACGACGGCCTCGTCCGGGCGGTGGACTGGCGCACCGCGGCCACGATCGTGGTCGGCGCTGCCGCGTTCGCGCTTCACACGAGCCGGTTCGGCGACCAGCCCGCTGCGTTCGCCTACCTCGGGGTCGTGATCGTCGTGCTCGTGGTGCTGTTCGCCACGGACCTCGACCAGCGCCTCCTGCCCGACCTCCTCACGCTGCCGCTCGTCCCGTACGCGCTGGTCGGGTTCGTGCTTGCCATCGGGCCGTTCGTGCGCACGCCCCAGGACCTGCTCCTGGCGGCGGTCGCCGCCGTGGCCCTGCCCGGCGTCCTCTTCCTCGTGGCGATCCCGTTCGGGGCCGGCGCCATCGGCATGGGCGACCTCAAGCTGCTCTTCGGCCTGGGGCTCACCCTGGGACTCGTCCGGCTCGCCGCCACGGTGCTCATCGGGGCGATCGCGGCCGCGGTCGGGATCATCGTGCTGCTGGCCATGCGCCGGATCACGCTGCGCAGCTTCGTGCCGTACGGCCCGTTCCTGATCATCGGGGCCATCTGGGCGATCACCGTCTCGACCGCCGCCTGAACGCGTGGGGTATCATCCCCCCAGCCGGTAGTCGTTCCTGCGTGGTGCCCAACGTGGAGCGGCGGTCTCACCCGGCGAGCGAAACCGAAACGTGCCCCTGACACGGACGGAGAATCGTTCGCACGATGACGACGCCACGCAATGCGCCGCCGAGCGCCTGATCGCCGCGGCTGGTCGCAGTCGCGCCGGGGTCCTGGGCGCGGCTTCCTGTCCTTCCTGCTCCTGACCACCCTGCTGTCGGGCGCATTCATCGCCGCGCCCGTGACGCCCGTGCGGGCCGATCCGCTCGCCGACGCCATCGCCAAGCAGAAGGCGCTCGAGAACCAGATCGCGAAGCAGAAGGCCCAGCTCGCCGCCATCGGCCAGCGACAGCGGGCACTCAGCCGGACGCTCGCGAACACCAAGGCGTCGCTGAAGTCGGTCAATGCCGACCTCGCGGTCGTCCGCGGCCAGGTCGTCCAGGCGACCGTGGACGTGGCGATCGCCGAGGCGGACGTGCAGTCGCTCGACACGCAGGTCGCCAAGCTCACGATCCAGCTCTCCGACCTGGAGGACCGCCAGGCCCGTCGCCAGGCGGAGATGGACGCGCGCAAGGCGGCGCTGGCGGAGCGGATCCGGCAGGCCTATGACACGGATCGCACCACCGTGCTCGAGACCATCCTCTCCGGCGGGACCTTCACCGATGTCCTGGCCGAGGTGTCGTACAACCTGGACCTCGCCGACCAGGATCGCCAGCTCGCCGAGCAGATCGCGGCCGACCAGCAGGTCCTCGCCGTCCTCGCGACCTCGGTGAGCTCGACCCGTGAGCAGACGGCCGCCCTTCGGGACGCGGCGGAAGCCCAGCGCACCCAGCTGGCCGGGCGGCTCACCGAGCTTCACGATGCGCAGCAGGCGCTCGCGGAGCTCGAGGCGGAGACGAAGCGACTCCTCGCCCAGCAGCAGGCGTCCTACGCCGCCATGGCCAAGGACCAGACGGCCCTCAACGCCGCGATCGCCGCCAGCGAGAAGGCCGAGGAGGAGCTCCAGAAGAAGATCGACCAGCTCGTCGCCGAGCAGGCCCGGGGCGGGAGCATCCCCTCCGTCTACAACGGCACGCTGTCCTGGCCGATGGCCGGGACCATCACCCAGGAATTCGGGTGCACCGGGTTCGCCTGGGAGCCGCGCAAGGGCAGCTGCGCCCACTTCCACAGCGGGATCGACATCGCCGCGCCCCTGTACACCCCGATCCGCGCGGCGGGCCCGGGCGTGGTGCTGTTCGCCGGCCCGAACCCGTACGACCGGGCGCCGAAGGCCTGGATCGTGATCATCGCCCACTCCTCGGAGCTCGTGACCTGGTACGCCCACGTGGACAACTCGAGCCACCCGATCCGGGTCCGGGCCGGGGATCACGTCGTGAAGGGCCAGGTCATCGCCTACGAGGGGCTGACCGGACGGACCACCGGGCCGCATCTCCACTGGATGGTCGAGCTCCGGGGGACGTTCGTGAATCCGCGGCTGTTCCTCTAGGTGCACGCCGTCGCCCCGATGCCCGCGGCCGGACGGACGTGGCCGGCCACTCGCGCGTCACCGAATCGATGCCGATCGTTGATCGCGTGACCATCCGCCGGCGATTCGGCGGGTGCTACGATCGCGGCACGGTCGAGATGGCCCCGCATCCGGAGGCAGGCTCGTGAAGCGAACCCTCGCGATGGTCCTCGCAGGTGGCGAGGGAGAGCGCCTCTCGATCCTCTCGTCCGTGCGGGCGAAGCCGGCCGTCCCATTCGGTGGGAAGTACCGGATCATCGACTTCACGCTGTCCAACTGCGTGAACTCCGACATCAACGACGTCGTGGTCCTGACCCAGTACAACCCGCGCTCCCTCAACGACCACATCGGGCTCGGTCGCCCGTGGGACCTGGACCGGGCCAAGGGCGGGATCAAGCTGCTCCAGCCCTACATCGCCCGTGGGCGCGTCGCCGAGTGGTACCGGGGCACGGCCGATGCCGTGCTCCGGAATCGAAGCCTGCTCGAGCACAGCGACGCCGAGACGGTCCTGATCCTGGCCGGGGACCACATCTACAAGATGGATTACCAGCCGTTCATCGCCGCCCACCGCCGGCACCGCGCCGACGTCACGATCGCCGTCCGCCGCGTCCCCCTCGCCGATGCCACGCGGATGGGCATCCTCGCGCTCGACGAGGCCGACCGCGTGACCGAGTGGCAGGAGAAGCCCAAGCAACCCAAGAGCGACCTCGCCTCCATGGGCGTATACGTCTTCTCGCGCCGGGCGCTCCTCAAGTGGCTGGACGACGCCCTCGTGGATTTCGGGGGCGACGTCATCCCGGCCATGCTCGACGGCGGCGCCCGCGTCTTCGGCTACCGCTTCAACGGCTACTGGCAGGACGTGGGCACGATCCAGTCGTATTGGGAGACGAACATGGCCCTGCTCGTCGACCAGCCCGAGCTGGACCTCTACGACAAGGACTGGGTGATCCACACGAAGTCCGAGGAGCGCGCCCCGGCCAAGCTCGGACCCACAGCCCAGGTGCACCGGAGCCTCATCAGCCACGGCTGCGTCATCGACGGCACCGTGGTCAACAGCGTCCTCTCGCCGGGCGTCCGGGTCGAGGTCGGGGCCGTGGTGCGGGATTCGATCGTGATGTTCGATTCCGTGATTCGGTCCCGGGCGGTCATCGATCGGGCGATCCTCGACAAGGAGGTCGTGGTTGGCCCCGGGGCGATCGTGGGCGAGGGGCCCGACGGGCCGCCCAACAAGCAGGAGCCGCAGCGCCTGAACACGGGCATCACGGTGGTCGGCAAGCAGAGCACGATCCCGCGCGGGACCCGGGTCGGGCGCAACGTGCGCATCGGCGAGGGCGTGCGTGCCGGCGACTTCTCGCGGAAGGTCGTGCCGAGCGGGGCCTCGGTGGACCGGGGTCCGGCCCGCGGGTCCCGTGCCGCCGCGTCCGGAGCGTCCACCGCCTCGACGGCGAGCGCGTCGTCGAGGGCCGGCTAGCGGGTCGAGACGCGCGGCCTGCGCGCCAGCGTGGTTCCGGACCGGGAGTGCGCGGAGGCCCCTTCGGGGCCCATTGGCTAGACTGCCGGCGTGCCCGGCCCGACGACCGCCCCGGAACCTGCCCGCCTGGAGGCGTGGCTCGGCGACCTCGGAATCCCGGTTGGGGCCCGTACCGAGCGCGACGGCGTCGTCGCCTGGGACGTGACCCTCGACGGCCGACGGCGGTTCGACCTCCGGACGACGCTGATCCTCGATCCGGCCCTCGGCCTGGTGATCTGGGCGCACCTCGCGCCGCCGCTGGGCGACGCCCTCCGGAAGTCCTATCGCGCCCTGCTGCGCTGGAACGACGAGTTTCCGTTCGCCAAGTTCTCGCTGGCCGAGGACGGCCGGCCCATCCTCGCGGTGGAGCTGCCGTCCCGCTGGCTCACCGAGGACGAGTTCGGGCTGGCCCTGGCCCGGGTCGCGGGCGTGGCGGATCGCCTGTTCGACGAGACGCGGCCGTGGGTCTGGATCGGCGGGTACGTCCCGCCGGCCTATCGCGAGCGCGTGCGCCGCGCGGATGCCTTGCTGGATCGCTACGCCGGCCGGCTGCCGGAACTCTTCGAGGACGACCAGGGCGACGACGCCGATGAGGGTCCGACCGAGGCACTGGGCGGGACCCGGGCACCGGGCGGGACAGGGGCACGCAGCGAGCGCGAGGCACGCGCGACGAGCGAGCCGGCCGGCCAACCTGCCGGGGGTGGCGAACCATCGGGCTCCTGAAGCGCCGGGTCGCTCGGCCCGGCGCCGCCGGCCGCCGACTGCCCGTGGCGGCCATGGTCGCGCTGGCCGGGCTCTTCACCCTGCTGCCCTCACTCGGGCGCCCCGTCGTGGCAGCCGGCCCGAACGTGACCGTCATCGGCACCACCACATACGACGTCCTGCCGCCGGAGGGGCGGGTGGCCGTCACGGTCGACGCGGTCGTCACGAACCACCTCCGCGACACGGTGACCCGCGCGTATTACGTCGACACCGTCTATCTCGTGGTCCCGCCGGGCGCCGACCACCTTGCCGTGACGGCGGCCGCCGGGACCCCGAAGGTGTCCGCGAGCGCGCGCACCGCCGACGCCACGACGCTCAAGCTGACCCTGCCGGCGCGCCTCGCCGCCGGAGCCTCGGTGACCCTGCACCTCACGTTCGACGTGCTCGATCCGGGCGGGCCGCCCGATCGCCCGCTGCGCATCTCGCCGTCCCTGGTCACGTTCCCGGTGTGGGCGCTCGGGACGGCCGGTGTGGCCGGTTCGACGGTCACGGTCCGGTTGCCGGCGGGCTACGCGGTGGTCGTCGGGCGCGGCCCGCTCCCGATCCGCCAGACCGAACCGGATGGCGACCAGGTGTTCGCGAGCGGACCGATCGGCGCGCCCGAGGCCTTCGTGGCGGACGTGGCCGCGGACCGGCCCACGGCGCTCGTGCCGGGCCGACGCTCGATTTCGACCGAGGCCGGCACGCTCGTGATCCGGGTGGCGGCGTGGCCCGATGACGAGGCCTGGCGCGCAGAAGTGACCGATCTCGCCAGCCGTGCCGTGCCCGCCCTCGAGGCGGCGATCGGGCGACCCTGGCCACTGCCCGGCGAGCTCGCGATCCGTGAGGTTCTCGGGCGGATTCCGGGCGTGCCGGCGGTGGCCGGTGATGACGCCAACGGCGTGGCGTTCGACCCGACCAACGCCCGCCTCGACGTGCCCTACCGGATCGACCCGACGGACGTCCTGCACGTCCTCGCCCATGGGTGGTTCAACGGACGCCTGGTCGCCGATCGCTGGATTGCCGAAGGGTTCGCCTGGCAGGCGGCACGCAGGGCGGGGGCGCGCATGGACCCGGCGATTGACGTCCCGCCCCTCGACGCACCGGCTGTGCCCGTCCTGCCGCTCAATGGCTGGGAGCCCGGAAGCGCCGCCGATGTCTGGGCGATCCCGTCGGCGGTGCGTCTCGCGGACGCCATCGACGCCCGGGCGGGCAGCGACACCATGGCCGCGATCTGGGCCGCGGCGCAGGAGGGCATCGCGCCGTACCAGCCCGTCATCCCGGGGGCGTCGCCGGCCCGGCCGCCGGAGCAGGCCCTGGACCCCCTCGACTGGCGCTCCTTCCTGGACCTGCTCGAGGAGCGGACGGGCCAATCCTTCGACGACCTCTGGCGTCGCTGGGTCGTGCGACCGGACGACGCCACGCTGCTCGACGCGCGAGCGGAGGCCCGGGCGCGCTACACGGCGCTCGTCGCGGCAGCGGGCGACTGGGTCCTGCCGCCCTCCGTCCGCGCGGCCATGCGCGCCTGGCAGTTCGACGAGGCCACGTCGCTGATGGCCTCCGCCTCCGCCGTCCTCGAGCAGCGGAACGCCATTCGCGCCCGGGCCGACACGCTCGGGCTCATCCCGTCCGACGCGCTCCGCGAGGCGTTCGAGGGGCGCGGCGGGCTGGCTGCCGCGGCCGCCGACGCGACGACCGAGCTGGCGACCCTCGACGTCTACGACGCGGCCCTGGAGGCGCGGCCCGAACCGGGCGACCTGCGGGCGACGGTGGGCCTCCTCGGCGCGGACCCGGACGGGGAGCTGGCGGCCGCGCGTCGCGCCTTTGCGGACGGCGACCTCGACGGGACGCTCGCCCACGCCGGGGCCGCCCGAGCCGCGTGGGAGGCCAGCGTCGACCTGGGCTGGCGGCGCATCCTCACGGCGGTGCTGGCGGGCGTGGCGGTCGCGCTGCTGGCCAAGGCGATCCGGGACGACCGTCGGCGGACAGCCCGCGCCCAGCACGCCCACCGGGACGGCGGCGGGTCCCGACGGCCGCGGGAGGGGTGAGGCGGGTGCCGCGATCTGTCGGCCGGCTGGTGCTGGCGGTCCTCGTTGCGGCCGGTGTGGGGTGGTCACCCGCCCTGGCGTCGCCGGTCGACGCCGCCACGGGCCGGCTGCTCGTGACCGCGGACGCGTCCTATGTCCTCGACCCGGCAGCGCACGCGATCCACGTGACCGTCGACGCCAGGCTGCAGAACGACAAGCCGGATTCCGGCAACGCCTACTACTACTGGCGGGACATCGGGTGGTACGTCCACCCGCAGGCAGCCGGGGTGGCCGTGACCGACGCGCAGGGCGCCCTGCGCTCGACGGTCACCGACAAGAAGGGGTATCGAAACGTCGAGATCCACCTCCGGAACGACCTCCTGTATCGCCGCACCGCCGCGCTCACCATTCGCTACGACCTGCCCGACGGCGGGCCGCGGGGCGAATCCCCGATCCGGGCCGGTTCGGCCTTCGCGGCGTTCGACGTGTGGGCGTGGGGCGATCCGGCCGCGGGATCGGTCACGGTTCGCCTGCCCCGTGGGTTCGAGCCCGAGCTCGTCGGCGACGCGATGACGCGGGAGCAGGGCGCCGACGGGGTCGTGCTGTCGGCCACCGGCATCGCCGATCCGCCCGGGTACTGGACCGCACTCAGTGCCGCGAACGAGGCCGCCCTGGCGGTCGACCCGCTCACCCTGCCGGGCGGGATCCACATCGACGTCCGCGGCTGGCCGGAAGACGCCCAATGGCGAACCAGTGTCTCCGACGCCCTCCTCCGGGGATTGCCCGATCTCACGACCCGCATCGGCCTGCCCTGGCCCGTGGCCGGCACGCTCGAGGTCAACGAGGCCTACGCGCCCGACCTCGGCGGATACGCGGGCTTCTACGCCACGCGCGACGATGTCATCACGATCAGCGAGGACCTCGACACCCTCACGATCCTCCACGAGGCATCCCACGCCTGGTTCAACGACGGGCTCTTCGTGGACCGCTGGATCAAGGAGGGCCTCGCGAACACGTACGCCTCGCGCGTGCTGGACGACCTCGGGATTCCCTTCTCCGAGCCGACGGCCCCGTCCGCCGCGGACCCAGGGTTCGTGGCCCTCAACGCGTGGCCGGGCCCGCGCAAGCTCGACGACACCCAGGCGGCGATCGAGGACTACGCGTACAACGCCGCGTGGTACGTGGTCTCGGCGGTCGTCGATGCCGTCGGGCAGGCAGGGATGCAGGCGGTCTTCGAGGCCGCTGCGAACGACGAGATCGCGTACGAAGGCGATGGGCCACCCGAGACGGTCGCACCCCAGGACAATTGGCAGCGGTTCCTCGACCTGGTCGACGAGCACGGAGCCGGCGACCGGGCGGATTCGCTCGTGCGCGCCTGGGCGGCACCGGGCCCGGTCGCCGACCTGCTCGACGCACGGGCCGCGGCGCGCGACCGCTACGCCGCGCTCGTCGAGGCCGGGCGGGGCTGGGCCGCGCCGCTGGGCGTCCGGACGGCGATGGGCTCCTGGTTGTTCACCCGGGCCACGACCCGGATGGACGGGGCGCTCCATGTCCTCGACCTTCGGGACGCGATCGACACCGAGGCCCGGGCGCTCGGCCTCACCCCGGACGACGCGCTCGAGGCCGCCTACGAGGCGTCCGGCGATTCCTACGACGCGGCCGAGGCCCTCGCCGCGAGCGAGCAGGCTGCCCTCGATCGGCTCGAGACCGCCCGGGACGCGCTCGCCGCCGCGCCCGGGTTCGTGGCCTCGGTCGGGCTGATCGGCTCGACGCCGACCGCCGGCTACGAGGCGGCCCGCACCGCCTTCGAACAGGGCGACCTCGCCGGGGTCGCCACAGGGGTCGACCGCACGCTGGCCGTCCTCGCGGGCGCGGAGCAGGCCGGCATGGAGCGCCTCGTCGTCGCGGGCATCGTCTTGGCGGCGTTCGTGGTGCTGCTGGTGCTCGCGCGGCGGCATCGCCGTGGGACCGTACTCGCCCCCGGGTTCGCGGTGCAGCCCGAGCCGGCGGCGGCCAGCCCGGCGGAGCCGTACGGTACACTCGCCGACCACGCGCCCGAGGCGCCCGGAGCCACCGGGGCCGCAGCCGATGGTGAGGGAGGCCGCGCCGATCGTGACGGACCATCGCCCACGGCCTGACGCCCGGGTCGTGCCCTGATGGCGGTCCACCGCCCACGCCCGTCGTGGGAGATCCTGTCCGGCGATTCGGCGGACGTGTACTTCGCGCGCGCCGAACGGATCCTCGAGCGCGAAGGCCTGGACCCGGTCGTGACCATGGAGGTCTTCGCTCGCCAGGACGCCCTGCTGTGCGGCATCGACGAGGCCAAGAACCTGCTCGGCCACGTGTTCGCCGCCGGCGGAGCCGACGAGGAGACGGTCATCGAGACGCTCGCCGACGGCGATGCCATCGCGCCCAAGGAAGTCGTGCTCCGGATCACCGGCCGCTACCGGGCGTTCGGGCTCTACGAGACCGCGATCCTCGGGATGCTGGCGCAATCGACGGGCTGGGCGACGGCGGCGCGCGAGGTGGTGCAGGCCGCGGCACCGGACCCGGTGATCTCGTTCGGGGCGCGCCACGTCCACCCCGACATCGTGGACGTCCTCGACTACGCCGCCATCGTCGGCGGCTGCGTGGGCGCCTCCACGCCCGCGGGTGCGCGGCTCGCGGGCCTTGCGCCGACCGGAACCATGCCCCACTCGCTGGTGCTCATCTTCGGGGACACGGTCGAAGCGGCACTGGCGTTCGATCGCGAGATGGACCCCGACGTGCCCCGGATCGTCCTGGTCGATACGTTCAAGGACGAGGCCGAGGAGGCGCTCCGGGTGGCCGAAGCCCTGGGTGACCGCCTGTACGGCATTCGGCTTGACACGCCGTCCGAGCGCGGTCGGGTGACCGCCGACCTCGTGAAGGAGGTTCGGGCGCGCCTCGACCAGGCGGGCCACCAGGCGGTCAAGATCGTCGTCTCCGGCGGCCTGAACCCGGACCGGATCCGCTACTTCCGCGATTCCGGAGCGCCGGTCGATTCGTTCGCCGTCGGCTCGTACATCAGCGGCGCCGCCCCGATCGACTTCACGGGCGACCTCAAGGAGATCGACGGGCGGGCGATCGCCAAGCGGGGCCGGATCCCCGGGCGGACGCCGAGCCCACGGCTCCAGCGGGTGAACCTGGAGGACTGGCGGAGCTAGTCGCTCGACGGCGCGGGCAGCCGGTCCGTGCGACGATCCCGGCATGCACGGGCACGAGCCGGACCTCGACGCCGACGATCGCGAGAGCGCGTACGAGCTCTTCCAGCGTGGCACGGCCCTGATGCGCCGCCGCCACCACGCCCAGGCGGCCGTCGTGCTCGAGCGCGCCGCCCGTGCCGAACCGGGCAAGGGATCGATCCTCGAGGCGCTCGGGCGGGCCTACTTCAACTCGGCCCAGCCCGCTCTTGCGCGCGAGACCTTCGAGCGGCTCCTCGAGGTGGATCCGTCGTCCCCGTACGCGCATTTCGCGCTCGGGCAGAGCCTGAAGCGGCTGGGGGAGCGCGACGCCGCGCGGACCCACCTCCGGCTCGCGGTGGCACTGGACCCGGTGTCGCCCCTCTATCGCGGCGCGCTCGAGCGGCTCGGGCCGGCGCCGGGCGACCGCCGGTAGGGGAGCCCGCGAGGCGCGTCAGGCCGGGTCGGCCCATGGCTCCGAGCCGGTCACCTCGACGCCGGTCGGCGCGGGGCCCGTGCCGGCTCGAAGGCGGGCCAGCCAGAACAACCCGACGAGGGACTTGGCATCGCGGATCTCGCCGCGCTCGGCCATCGCGACCGCCTCGGGCCACGGCCGGCGCTCGAGCTCCAGTCGTTCATCCTCGTCCGGGCCGAGGCGATCCTCGTGGGCCGGCGTGAGGCCGGTCGCGAGGTACAGCCACATGCGCTCGGTGGCAAAGCCCGGTGCCGTCCAGAAGTCACCAAGCCGCTGCCAGGAACCGGCCCGATAGCCGGTCTCCTCCTCGAGTTCGCGCCTGGCGGCGAGATCCGGATCCTCGAGGGTGCCGTCGGGCGCGCGGTCGAGGGTGCCGGCGGGAATCTCAAGGAGCGAGCGGCCCGCCGCGAGCCGGAACTGCCGCACGAGCAGGACCTGCTCCTCGGGGTCGATGGCGAGGATCGCCACGGCGCCCGGGTGCCCGACGATGTCCCGGGTCGAGGCCCGGCCGTCCGGCGTGGTGATGTCGTCGACCCGCACCTCGAGGTAGTGGCCCCGGTGGACCACACGCGAACCGACGACCACCTCGCGGAGGCGGTCGTCGGCTGGGTCGGCGATGGGGTCCGTCACCGCGCCACGATAGCGCGGCGGCGTCGGGTCAGGCGGCTCGGCGAACGGCGTCTCCCGAGGCCGCGTCGAAGAGGTAGAGGTGATCCTGGTCGAGGCGCAGGTCGATCACGTCGCCCGGCTTGACCCGATGCGAGGCATCCACGACGGCGACGATGTCACCGTCGTGCCCGTCGATCGAGACGTGGAGCAGGGCCTCGTTGCCGAGGAACTCCACGACGTCGGCCTTGGCCCGGATCGTGAGCCGGCCCTCGGCGTCGCCGAGGTTCAGGTGCTCGGGGCGGAAGCCGCCGATGAGCGCCCGGCCCGACGCGTTGCCGAGCTCCGCGCGGAACCCGGCCGGCATGTCGAGGTCCACGCCAGCCCCGCGGAGCCGGCCGCCGTCGGCGGTCAGGTCCACGAAGTTCATCGCGGGCGAGCCGATGAAGCCCGCCACGAACCGGTTGTCCGGGTGGTCGTAGAGCTCCTGGGGCGTCCCAACCTGCATGAGGTCGCCGGCGTTCATGACCGCGATCCGGGTGCCCATCGTCATGGCCTCGACCTGGTCGTGGGTCACGTAGACCACGGTGGTCTTGAGGCGCTGGTGGAGGCGCGCGATCTCGGCGCGGGTCTGCACCCGGAGCTTGGCGTCCAGGTTCGAGAGCGGCTCGTCCATGAGGAACACCGCGGGCTCGCGCACGATGGCCCGGCCGAGCGCGACGCGCTGGCGCTGGCCACCGGACAGCTCCTTGGGCTTGCGGTGGAGGAGCTGCTCCAGGCCCAGGATCCGGGCGGCGTCGTCGACGCGCTTCTCGATCTCGGCCTTGTCGAACTTCCGCAGCTTCAGGCCAAAGGCCATGTTGTCGCGGACCGTCATGTGCGGGTAGAGCGCGTAGCTCTGGAAGACCATCGCGATGTCGCGATCCTTGGCCGCGACGTCGTTGACCACCCGGTCGCCGATCTTGAGGGTCCCGCCGGAGATGTCCTCCAGCCCGGCGATCATGCGCAGGCTGGTGGTCTTGCCACAGCCCGAGGGTCCCACCAGGACCATGAATTCGCCGTCGTTGATCTCGAGGTTGAGGTCCTTGACGGCCAGGAAGTCCCCGTACTGCTTCCTGACGTGCTCGAACGACACGGTGGCCATGGCCATACCTCCCACCGGCTCGCCATCGCGGACCCTTGCATCTCACCGGGGAGTGGCAGGCCGTGCGCCGGAGCGCCGGCCGGGCCGCGACCAGGTGTCGACGGATCCCGTACGTGTCGAACTCGGTTGCGGGGATGGTACCCCGTCGGCATCCCCTGACGCCAGCCGTCAGTCGGGCACGAACGCCGCGGCGAAGCTCGCCATGTCGGGAAACGTCGCATCGGGGCGCGCGTCGGCGGGCGGCGTGGCACCGCCCCCGGGGCGCCCGGCGCGCCGGTTGATCCAGGCCGTGGTCATGCCCAGCGCCTTCGCCGGCACGTGGTCGTGGAAGAGGCTCTGGGCCACGTGGAGGATGCGCTCGCGCGGGACCCCGACGCGCTCGAAGAGCAGCTCGAAGTTTGCGGGGCGCGGCTTGTACCCGCCCGCCTGCTGTGCCGTCACGACCCAGGTGAACGGGTTCCCCAGGCGCCGTGCGGAGGCGGCGAACAGGTCGTCGTCGCAGTTCGTCAGCACGCCGAGGCGGACGCGGGAGGCGAGCCGCGCGAGGGCGGAAGGGGAATCGGGAAAGGCCGGCCAGTCGGCGACGGAGCCGCCGAAGGCATCGCGGGTCGCGGGGTCGACCTCGCAGCCGAGGCCCTGCGCAACCTCGGAGAGGCTCCTGCCGAGGATCTCCCGGTACGTGGCGTACGGGCCCGCCTCGTGGCGGGCCTCGGCCGCGGCGTAGCGCTCGAGGAGCGCGTCGTCATCGGGTGCGGCGACGAGCGGGTCGAGGGCCGCGTGGAGCGCCGCCAGGAGGCCGGTCTCCCAGTCGATGAGCGTCCCATAGCAGTCGAACGTGATGGCGTCGAAGGCGCGGGGGTCGAGCACGTGCATCCCCGGATGATGCCAGCCGGGATCCCGGTGCAGCGGCCCGGCGTACCACCCGTCACGATGGCATCCATGCGCGTCGCCCTCGTCCACGACTACTTCACCCAGCTCGGTGGAGCGGAGCGCGTGGTCGGCCGCCTCGCCTCCATCCTCGAGCCGGCGGTGATCGCGTCGTCGATGGCCGATCCGCGGCTGCTGCCCCCGGAACTGGTCGGGCGAATCATCCGTACGACGCCGCTCCAGGTTCCGCTTCGGGCCGGAATCCCGCTCGCGGCGATGGCGCCGCTGTTGCCGCTGGCGTTCGGCCGCCTCGATGTCGGGCCGGTCGACGTGGTCGTGAGCAGCACGAGCGCGTTCGCCCATCACGTCGCGATTCCGGCGGGCGCCGCCCACGTGGCCTACGTGCACACGCCGGCTCGGTTCATCTGGCACTCGGACGCGTATTTTCGCGAGACCCCGTGGCAGCGGCAGTTGCTCAGCCCGGCCCTCGATGCCTTCCGCCGCCTCGACCGGCGCGCGATCCGACGGGTGGATCGCCTCGTGGCGAACTCGCGCTACACGGCGGCGCGACTCGAGCGCCTGCACGGGCGTCCCGCCGAGGTCGTGTACCCGCCCGTGGACGTCGCGTCCTTTCGCCCTCGCCCGGATCGCTCGGGCCGGTTCCTCGTGGTCGCCCGGCTCCGGCCCTACAAGCGGATCGACCTCGCGATCGCCGCGGCCGCTCGCCTCGGCGCACCGCTCGACATCATCGGGTCCGGACCGGACCTGGCTCGCCTCCGTGCCCTCGCGGGCCCGGGCGTGCGGTTCCTCGGACGCCTCGACGACGCGGCGGTCGCCGACGCGATGGCGACGTGCGAGGCGCTCGTCGTGCCCGCGGCCGAGGACTTCGGACTCACGATGGTGGAGGTCCAGGCTGCCGGTCGACCTCCCGTGGCGCTCGCCGCCGGGGGCGCGCTCGAAATCGTGGAGGACGGCCGGACCGGCGCCCTGGCCCCCGAACAGACGATCGAAGCGCTCGCCGAGGCGATGGATCGCGCCCGGTCGCTGCCGGGCGACCCGGAGCCGTTTCGCGCGGCGGCCCGGCGCTTCGATGCGAGTGTCTTCGCGGGCGAGATGGGCCGGATCGTCCACGAAATGGGCCCTGGACGGCGGATCGGCCGCGATCGGGCCCACGCGGGAGCCGGTGCCGCAGCACCAGCCGAGGGCATGGCGTGACGCCGGAGGTCGCCGCGACGATCGACGATCCGTCTGCGCGCACGGACGGAACGTGGACCCGGGTCGCGCGGTGGTGCTTCGCGCTGCTCATCGTCGTACTACCGATCCAGCGACCGGTGGACCTGCTGGCGCGGCCGGTCCCGCCGGTGCCGGCCCTCTACACGGACCTGGTCGTCGCGCCCCGGGACATCGTGGCGATCGCCCTGCTCCTGGCCTGGGTCCTGGCGCTGGTGTTCGAGCGCGGACACGGGACCCGCCTTCCGCGCGGCGCGGTCCCGGCCGCGATCCGGCGGCCAGCGATCCTGCTGGTCGCACTTGCTTGGCTCACGGCGCCATTCGGCATCGACCCCTGGTTCAGCGGCCTCAACGCGCTGCGACTCACGATCGGCGTGGGCGTGGCCTGGTATGCGCTCACCGCGGTCCGGCGGCTGGAGGACCTCGTCCTGCCCGTGGCGATCACCGTCGGCGTCAACGCTGCCGTGGCAATCGGGCAGTCGCTGACCCAGGGCTCGCTCGGACTCGCCGCGCTCGGCGAGCCGGCCATCGCGTTCGACCGCGGTGGCTACGCGGTCGTGGTCCTGGACGGACAGTCGTTCCTGCGCGCGTACGGGCTCACGACTCACCCGAACGTGCTCGGCGGCGTGCTCGGGATCGGCAGTGCCCTCTTGCTCGGCATGGCCATGCCGTCGCGCCGCCGCCGCGTCGTGGTGCGGGCCGTCGCCGCGCTCGGCGTGGTGGCGCTCGTCCTGACCTTCTCGCGCAGCGCGTGGCTCGGGGCGATCGCCGGGGCGGTCCTGTCCACCGTCCTGCTGCGGCAGTCCGGCTCGGACGACGATCGGCGGGCCTGGCGCAGCGGCGGAGCTGTGGTGCTCGCGGCGGCCGCGGGTGCGGCGCTCCTGGTCGCCCCGTACATCGGCGCCCGCACCATCCTCGGCGACGACCCGCCGCCCACCGAAGTCCGGTCCATCGACGAGCGGGCGGGCCAGATCGCGCTCGGCCTGCGGGTCGCGGCCGCTCACCCGGTCACGGGCGTCGGCCTGGGCGGCCTCCCGCAGGCCATGCTTGCAACCGACCCGGCATTCGCGTGGAGTTTCCGGCCCGCCCACAACCTCGTGGTCGTCGGCGCGGCCGAGCTCGGGATCGGCGGTGCCGTCGCCGTTGCCTGGATCGGCCTGGCGCCGTGGTGGCTCGCGTGGCGGCAGCGCCGGTCGATGACGCTGGCCGGGGCCGGGGCGACGGCCGCGATGGCGGTGCTCGCGTCGGCCGCGATGTTCGACGACTACCCGGGGACTCCCGGCATCGGCTGGACGTTGTGCGGCGTCACGTACGGCCTCGCGCTCGTCGCCCTCCGCGCCACGCCGTCGAGGCAGGGGGCCGGGGCGGTGACACCGGCGGGCCCAACGTCCGCGTCGCCGGCCGTCGGCGGGGACCGGCCCACGCCGATCCCTCGCGCGCGGGCGGATCGCCTCATCGCGTCGCTGGTCGCATGGCTCAACGGCACGCCGGGCGTGGCCGAGGACATCGGACGCGCGTGGACGCAGGATCCGTACGCCCTGGCCCGGCTCATCACCGCGCATGGCCTCGCAGCTCGGTACCTGCACGACCCCGCGACCGCCGACGTCGCCTCGGCGCTGCCCGAGGACCTGCTTGGCCGGCTCGCCGCCGAGGACGCCCGGAATGCCGTCCGGCTCGAGCGGCTGCGCGGCGAGCTCGGCCTCGTCACGGCCGCGCTGGCTCGACGCGAGGTCCCGGTCCTCCTGCTCAAGGGCACGGCGCTCCTCGCCGAGCGCCCCACTGCCGCCCTGCATCGACCGATGGCGGACCTCGACCTGCTCGTCCGACCCGACGATCGCGCGCATGCCGCCGAGGCCCTCATCGCCGCCGGTTACGAACCCCGCTCGACCCCTTCTCGGGTTGCCACGCACGACGTCTTCGACCGCGCGGGCGCTACCAAAGTCGCTTCGTACGCCGGTGAACACCCCGACAATCCGCGACCGATCGAGCTGCACGTCGAGGTCCGTCGCCACCTCTGGCTCTGGACCGACGACGACGACCTGACCGAGCTGCTCTGGACCACGGCACGCGAGGGGTCCGTGGACGGCTCGCCGGTCCTCTTGCCATCCGCGGGCGCGATGCTCGCCCACCTGGCGATCCACGCCACGTGCGACCTGCTGGTCGGACGTGGACGCCTCATGCAGTGGCTGGACCTCGCGGACGCCGTCCGGACGGCTGACGCGACAGCACCCGATGCCCTGGAACGCCTGCCGAACCCGCGGCTTGCCTGGCCAGCGCTCGCGCTTGCCGCACGGGCGCTGCCCGGACGGCTCCGCCTCGCCGAAGTCTCGCCGCCCGCGTCCTTGCCCAGGCGGCTTCGGCGCTGGCTCGACGAGGTCCCGATCGACACGCACTGCGGGCTCCAGGGCGGGCGCTTCCTGCCCGATGCCGCCTCGTCCGCGGCCGCCCGCTGGGAACGATGGGCACCGTATCGGTGGCGCCTGACGGTCGCCAACGGCGATCGCC
>CAZVDO010000034.1:0-9469 GCA_964625345.1 uncultured Anaerolinea sp.
AGCGGCGACGGGCCGGGCGCGTCCCCTGTCGGCGGCGGATGTTCGGGGTCACGCTGCGATCCCAGGTGGGCCGATCGAGCCAGCGTGCCTGCCATCCCGGCTCGTCATCGTGCTCGTCGCGAATGCCGGGCAGCCAGTCGGCCGCCGTCCCCTCCTGCTCGACCGGGTCGGGCTCGCCGCCTGCCGGGAGCACCGTCACCGACGCGACCTCGAGCGCCGGTCCCTCCGGCCCCACGCCGCCGGACGCGGGCCCTGAGCGCCGGCCACTCGTGGCCGGACGCGCCCTGCCGGCCGCCTCCGCGGCCCGGGCCACGATCACGGACTGGTCCTCCTGGAGCACGCGGAGCCGGATCTGCTGGATCTCGTCCCGGAGCGCCGCAGCCCGCTCGAACTCGAGCTCCTTCGCGGCCGCCCGCATCTCCGTCTCCATGCGGGCGACGAGCTCCTCGACCTTCTTCGCGTCCAGTTCCATGAGCCGCGCGTCGCGCGCCTCGCGCTCGGACGTGTAGACGATCGTCCCCTCCGCGACGGAGCGGAGCTGGTCGTTGAGGTCCCGGATGCCCTTGACGATCGTCCGCGGCTCGATGCCGTGGTCCGCGTTGTAGCGCTCCTGGATGGCCCGCCGGCGATTGGTCTCGTCGATCGCCGCCTTCATCGAATCGGTCATGACGTCGGCGTACATCACGACCTCGCCGCCGATGTTCCGGGCGGCGCGTCCGGTCATCTGGATGAGCGACCAGGCGCTCCGCAGGAAGCCCTCCTTGTCGGCGTCGAGGATCGCCACGAGGGTCACCTCGGGCAGGTCGATCCCCTCCCGGAGCAGATTGATCCCCACCACCACGTCGAACACGCCGAGCCGCAGGTCGCGCAGGATCGCCACCCGCTCGAGCGTGTCCACCTCGGAGTGGAGGTACTGAACCTTGACCCCGAGTTCGCGCAGGTAATCCGTCAGGTCCTCGGCCATGCGCTTGGTGAGCGTGGTGACGATGGCTCGCTCGCCCCGCTCGACGCGCGTCCGGATCTCCTCCATGAGGTCGTCGATCTGGCCCTCGGTCGGGCGCACGTGGATCCGTGGGTCGACGATCCCGGTCGGGCGGATCAGCTGCTCGGCGATCTGCTGGCTGCGCTCGAGCTCGTACGGGCCGGGCGTGGCCGAGAGGTAGATGGCCTGGTTCACGGTGGCCTCGAACTCCTCGAACGTGAGCGGCCGATTGTCGAGGGCCGAGGGAAGCCGGAACCCGAAGTCGACGAGGATCTCCTTGCGCGTCCGGTCGTTCTTGTACATGCCCACGACCTGCGGGATGGTCATGTGCGATTCGTCGACCACGAGCAGCCAGTCGGGCGGGAAGTAGTCGAGGAGCGTCCACGGCCGGCTGCCGGCGTCGCGCCGCGAGAGGTGGCGCGAGTAGTTCTCGACCCCCGAGCAATACCCGAGCTCGCGGAGCATCTCGAGGTCGAACGTCGTGCGCTGCCGGAGCCGGGCGCCCTCGAGGTCGCGGCCCTCGGCCTCGAGCTGGGCGACGCGCTCCTCCATCTCCGCCTCGATGTCGACGATCGCGGCCTGGAGCTTGTCGGCCGGGGTCACGTAGTGCGTCGCCGGATAGACGTTGATGTCCTTGCGCTCGGCGAGCAGCTCGCCCGTCAGCGGATCGAGCTCGGTGATCCGCTCGACCTCGTCCCCGAAGAACTCGACGCGCACGAGGCGCTCTTCCGACGCCGGCTGGAACTCGAGCGTGTCGCCCCGGACGCGGAACCGGGCGCGCGTGAGGGCCTGGTCGTTGCGCTGGTACTGGAGATCGACGAGGTGACGGAGGACGGCGTCCCGCCGGTACTGGCCGCCGACGCGGAGGCGGAGGACCGTGGCCCCGTAGTCGACCGGGGCGCCGATGCCGTAGATGCAGGAGACCGACGCGACCACGATGACGTCCCGCCGCTCGAAGAGGGCGTGGGTGGCCGCGTGCCGGAGGCGGTCGATCTCGTCGTTGCGACTGGAGTCCTTCTCGATGTACGTGTCGGAGCGCGGGAGGTACGCCTCGGGCTGGTAGTAGTCGAAGTACGAGACGAAGTACTCGACGGCGTTGTCCGGAAAGAACTCGCGGAGCTCGGCGTACAACTGGGCCGCGAGGGTCTTGTTGTGGGCGAGCACGAGGGTCGGCCGGTTCGCGGCCTGGATGGTCCAGGCGATGGTCGCCGTCTTGCCCGTCCCGGTCGCGCCCAGGAGCGTCTGGTGCCGGAGTCCGCGGCTGATGCCGTCGGTCAGGCGGGCGATGGCCGTCGGCTGGTCCCCGGTGGGTTCGAAGGGCGCGACGAGGCGGAAGTCCGGCACGGACGCAGTCTAGCAGATTCCCGAAGGAAATCGAACGCCTGTTCGGCGGGACCCTTGGCTCGGGCCGGGGGTACTCCCCGCCCATGTTCCTGGCGGTACGTCAGGCCGAGACTGGCGAGGAACGCGTTCCACGAGGACTTCATTCGCGCATGCGCAGCATCGTCCGGCGATCTCGGACCCGAGCCCCCGACGGCGAGCGAGGCCAGAGCCTCGTCGAGTTTGCGCTCGTCCTCACGCCCCTCTTCCTCGTCCTGCTCGGGATCATCCAGTTCGGCTTCATCTTCAACGCGTACATCACGCTGACGAACGCGTCCCGCGAGGCCGCCCGAGACGGGTCGATCTACGTCTACCAGCAGGCGAGCACCAAGGCCGTCAACGACGCGTCCCGGAACGCCTCGGTCCTGACGACCCTCAAGAACTCAATGAACTACCTGCAGGTCACTGCCCCCCAGTTCACGAACGGATCCACGTGGACGCAGAGTGGCGACACGTTCACCAACGGCGACCTCACCATCACGTACGTCGTTCCCGATGACGTGACAGCGTCGGACCCGCGCACCGGAGAGACGATCACCGTCCGGGCGCGCTACCACCTCGACCTTATGATCCCGCTCATCTCAGCACTCCTCCCGCACGACAGCAGCGGGCGCCTCGTCCTCACCGGCGAGACCACCATGGTGCTGAACTGATGCTCCGTCGCGTCCCGGCGCGCCCGAGCGCCGGCCGGCAGCACCGGTCCCCGGGTGATCGAGCGCATGACGCGAGCGCGGGCCAGGTCCTCGTCCTGTTCGCCCTCAGCATCACCGTGATCCTCGCGGCCGCCGGCGTCGCGGTGGACATCGGGCGCTTCTACAGCGAGCGCCGGTTCCTCCAGAACGCGGCCGACGCGGCCGCCCTGGCCGCCGCCAACGCGCTCATCCGCGGCCAGTCCGACAGCGAGGCCATCTCGGCCGCCCGCTCCACCCTGACGACCAACTTCGCGGGCGACCCGAACGGCGTCGTCGCCACCCTCCCGCCCACCACCCCGACCTACGAATCGGGGCACGCCGGAGACACCGCCTACCTCAGCGAGGGGATCGTCATCTCGGGCGGCGACGTGCGCGTGGCCATCAAGAACACGATCCCGTACGCGTTCGGGCGCGCCATCGGGCTGGGCAACCAGCCGATCACCGTGCGGGCTCGCGCCAAGCTCGCCGGCGACCTCCTGCCGATCGCCGTGCGCCGGTACGTCAACACGCCCGGCCCGAACAACGGCGTGTCCTACCCGTGCTCGGACAACCCGAGCAAGTTCACCGACTACTTCGCCACCGGCAACACGTCCTGCCTGGGCAGCGAGAGCGACGCGTCCCTCCGCTCGACGCCGACGGCCGGTAACGCCTTCGACAGCGCCAACCCGGGCTCCGACCCGGCCAACCATGGGCCCATCCTGGCGATCCTCGGCCAGGGAGCACAGCCGAACAACGGGGCCGACTTCCGGGGCTTCGTGGCGCTCGACATCCGGAACTTCCAGACCAACCTGTCGCAGCTCTACTACAACGGCGTCACGGCCAGTACCAACGCGAACACCCTCAAGGCGACCGAGGCCGGCTGGATCGCCACCGGGTACCCCGGACCCATGTTCCCGTCGATCATCTCACCGCCCGATCCGAACGACCAGGTCGCGATCATGAGCGGCAACTCGACCGGCATCGCCATCGACGCGGTCCTCTCCCGGTTCAGGCTCGGCGAGGAGGTCCTCGTCCTCGTCTACCCGGGCAACACCATGGCCATCCCCGACTTCACGCTCACGCCGCCGGCGCAGCTCACGCTGGCCACGAGCGGCACCACGTCCGGGACCGCGGGCACGATGAAGGTGTCCCGGAACCAGGCCTTCTCGGGCACCGTCGCCCTCTCGACGCTGGCTGACACGCTCGACGCCCAGAACCCCCTCACGAACGGGACGATGACGGGCGGCTCGAACGCCGTGACGTACACCCCCAACCCGGTCACGCCGTCCCTCGGGTCCGGCGCGAACGTGACGCTCACCAACATCACCACTTCGGGCGCCACGCCGGGCATCTACACGATCTGGATCCAGGGCCAGGCCGGCAGCCCGTACCTCACCACCAAGCTCCAGCCGATGGCGGTGATGGTCGGGTCGGTCACCCGCGACTTCGACTTCACGTCGGACGCGTCGACGGTCAACGTCGCCGCCGGCGCGACCGCCACGTTCGACCTCCAGCTGCAGAACAGCCCCAACAAGAACACGGCGTTCGGGAACCCCGTGACGCTGTCGGTCGATACCCCGCTCCCGAGCGGCATCGGCACCATCAGCTTCTCGTCCACCACGGTCACCCCGAGCAAGACCGGGGCCCACTCCACCCTCTCGATCAACACGGGAACCCTGGCCTCGGGCGTGTACTCGCTGACCGTCCGGGCCACCGGGATGAATGGCGATTCGACGAGCCGCCGCGTCACCCACCTCCTGCCCATCACGCTGAACGTCGGCACCGCCGGGAGCACCGGCAACCAGGAGTACGTCGACATCTCCGGCTTCGCCGTCATGCGGATCGCCGCGATGGACTCGAACACGATCTCTGCCTACGCCATCACGGGCGTGATCTCGGACATGAACGATCCCCAGCTGCGCCGCGGTCAGGTGGCGCGCCTGGTGCCCTGGAACTAGCCGGGCGGGCACGGCTCCCATCGACCAGGCCGGCGTGACCGGCGCGCGCATACGGGAGGCATCACCTTCATGGAAATGGAGTACAAGGACAACAGCCGTCGCGGCAAGGTCATCATCGTGCTGGGCCTGGTGCTGGCCCTGGTGGCCGGTGGCGCGGCGTTCTACCTCATCAACAGCGCCCAGCAGTCAGCGGGCCAGGGCGACCTCCAGAAGGTGAGTGTCGTCGTCGCGGCCCGGGCCATCCCGGCCCGCAAGCCGATCGAGCCGGACGACCTCGCCGTGCGCCAGGTGCCGCTCGATGCGTCGAACAGCGAGGGGGTCGTGGCCAAGACGGACGACCTCATCGGAAAGGTCCTCGCGGTCACCGTCCTGAAGGACCAGATCGTGACGACGAACCTCATCGCCTCGTCGTCGTCGTCGACCGGGTTCTCCATCCTCCAGCCGAACGAGACGGTGGGACCGGACACCCCGGCGTGGCGGGCCGTTTCGCTCACGATCCCCGACGCGCAGGCGGTGGGCGGCCTGCTCCAGGCGGGCCAGACGATCGACGTGTTCGTCACGGCCACGGTCAACGTGCCCCAGGACCTGCTCGACCAGGGCAAGTACTACACGGACCGCTCCACCAAGATCACCTACCAGGACCTGGTGATCCTCGCCCGCTCCGGCCAGTTCTACGTGGTCCGGGCGACGATCGACGTCGCCGAGGAAATCAACCACCTCACCGCGGCCGGCAACGCGGTCTTCAGCGCGGCACTCCGGCCCGACATCGACGTGCGCACCGTGGACGCCTCGAGCCTCGGCTCGACCACGAACCTGATCATCACGAAGTACGGCCTGCCGATCCCGGAAACGTATCCGGCGGGCGGCGGCGCCGTCTCCACGCTGCCCCCGATCGAGGCAAGCCCGTCACCCTCGCCAGCGCCCTGACGCCGGGGTCCCTGAGGCTGGCGTGAAGCGGGGCGCCGCGCCGGCGCCCCCCAATGTCTCCGCGCCGCTGACCCGGCGCGCCTCCCGTCACCCGGCCCGCATCCGCGGGCCGGGTGGCGCTATGCCTGGCTCGGAGTTCCGGCCGGGCGGCGCCCACCGCCGCCTCGGTCCTCCGCCGCGTCGCGTGCCGCGTGCCAGCCCGCCACCACCCGCTCGCGCGCGTCGGAGGCGTTGCCCGTCGTGTCGATCGTCCGGGTCGCCTTGCTGCCGATGCGATCGGCGAGGTCCGCCTGGGCGGCCATGCGCGCCGCCGCGTCGGCGGTCGTGGACCCTCGGGCGACGATGCGGCTCGCCTGCGTCTCCGCGGAGCAGGTGATGAGCCAGACCTCGTCGCACAGGGCCGCCACGCCGCCCTCGACGAGCTTGATCGCCTCCACGACCACTGCCGGCGCCCCCGCGTCCCGTGCCGCGGCGATCCCGGCCAGGATTCTGGGGCGGACCGCCGGGTGGATGATCGCCTCGAGCCGACGCAGCGCCTCGGGATCGGCGAACACGATGCGCGCGAGCGCCGCGCGATCGAGGCCGCCGTCGGGCGCGCGGACCTCGGGACCGAAGGCATCGAGCACCGACGCGAGCGCCGGTTGCCCGGGCGCGACGACCTCGCGAGCGAGGACGTCCGCGTCGATGATCCGAGCCCCGAGCTCGCGGAGCCAGCGCGCGACCGTGGACTTGCCGCAGCCGATGGGTCCCGTCAGCCCGATGACGAGCGTTCCGTGCGGGCCCCGCCCCGCACCGGGCCGAACCGTGGTCATCGGGCGCACGCTCGAGGGATCACGGGGCACGTTCCTCCAGGGTCAACCACGCCTCTTCGGTCGCACCGAGCGCGGCCTCCACGTCCGCGAGCTCGCTCGTCACCCGGCGCAACTCCACGAAGTTTGCCGCGACGCGCGGATCGCCGAGCGCGAGCTCGAGGTGGTTCTTGCGGAGGCCGAGGCGCGTCAGCTCGGCATCGAGGGCCTCGCGCTGCCGACGATAGGCGTCCTTCGACAGCTTGGGGAGCCTGGCCGGGGCTGTGCCGGCCGGGGCTGCAGCCGCGACGGCGGCAGGTGCGCCGGCCTGTGGTGCCGGCCGAGTGGCTGCCTCCGATCCGATCGGCGTCACCGGCCTGCCGGCCGGGGCCGACGCCACACCGTTCCGCGCTGCCCGGCGGGCGGCCACGGCCGTCTCCGGGTGGAGGCGCGCGCGCTCCCGGGCCACGGCGTCGGTGACCGTCCAGCCCGCGGCCACGGCATCGCGCCAGGCCCGGTACCGGCCGTCGAAGCCCGCGATCGCCCCATCATCGACGACCCACAGGCGCTCGCACACCGTCTCGAGGAACCGCCGGTCGTGGGAGACCACGATGATCGTCGCGGGGCTGTCCGCGAGGAACGCCTCGATCGCCTCGCGGGCGTCGAGGTCGAGGTGGTTCGTGGGCTCGTCGAGGAGGAGCAGGTTGGCGGGCGTGATCCCGAGCAGCGCGAGCTCGAGCCGGCTCCGCTCGCCGCCCGAGAGCAGCCGGACCTCCTTCTGGACGTCGTCGCCCCGGAACAGGAACCGGGCGAGGTAGGAGCGCGCCTCGCCGGGCGTCACGGGGACGGCCTCGAGCAGGGCGTCGAGCACGGTGGCGCCCGGAATGCCGGCGGCGCGCAGCTGGGCGAGGTAGCCGAGCTGGATGCCGGTCCCGAAGCTGACCGCGCCGTCCAGGGGCGGGAGCTCGCCCGCGATCGTCCGGAGGAGCGTCGTCTTGCCCACCCCGTTCGGGCCGACGATGCCGATTCGCTCCCCTCGCTGGGCGGCGAGGAACGGCGCCGTGGCGACGCGCACGGGCGGATCGTCGGTACCGCGGGGCGCGAGGTAGCCGATCGCCAGCTCGTCCGCGCGAACGGCGATCTCGCCCGAGCGCTGCGGGCCGCCGCCGAGCAGCGCTCCCTGGGGAAGCCGGAGGCGGCGGCGGCCCTTGGGAGCCTCGACCGTGGCCTCCTGCAGCCGCTCGAGGCGGGCCTCGTGCTCGTGCATCTTCACGTGCTTGCGCTGCGACCGGTAGCGCTGGACGAGCTGCTTCTCGCGCTCAATCGCCTCGGCGTGGGTGAGGGCTTCGCGTTCGGCTCGTTCGTCGCGCTCCTGGCGCTGCCGGTGGTACGCGCTGTAATCGCCCCGGAACACCGTCAGCCGCCGGTCCCGCAGCTCCCAGATGCGCGTAACCGTGGCATCCAGGAACGCCCGGTCGTGCGACGCGACGAGCAGGGCCCCGCCGCGCCGACGGAGGTGCTCCTCGAGCCATTCGAGGGCGCCGATATCGAGATGGTTCGTCGGCTCGTCGAGGAGCAGCAGGTCGGGATCCGCGATCACGAGGCGGGCCAGCGTGGCCCGCGTCTGCTGGCCGCCCGACAGCTCGCCCGGCGGGCGGTTCACGTCGGCGGCGTCGAACCCGAGCCCGGTGAGGGCGGCGTCGATCCGCTGGTCCAGCGTGTAGCCGCCGAGGATCTCGAAGCGGTGCTGCAGGTCCGCATACGCCGCGCCCGCGGCCCGGCCCGCATGCTCGAGCTCGGCCAGTTCGGTCGCCATGCGTTCGAGGTGGTCGGCGCCGCGGCGGACCGCCTCGCGGATGGTCGGGGCCGCCATGAACGCCGCGTCGAAGTGGGCCTCCTGGGCGAGGAGCCCGAGCGTGAGGCCGCGGCGGCGGTGCACCTCGCCACGGTCGGGCTCGTCGATGCCCGCGGCGATCCGCAGCAGCGTCGTCTTGCCGGCTCCATTCGGGCCGACCAGGCCGATCCGATCCCCCATCGCGATCGCGGCCTCGATGCGGTCGAGGATCACGAACGTCCCGACCTCGCGGACGATGCCCGAGAGGCGCAGGAGTGACATCAGCGCCTCCCCGTCGCCTGCCCGGCGTCGGGCCCGGCACCGGCTCCTGATCGGGCGGCGGTCCGTCGCGTCGCAGCGGCGCGCCGCGTGCGCTCCGCCCGAGCTCGCGCGGCAGCCCGCGCTGCCGCTGCCGCGTCCTCCAGCGACGTCCTGCCGAGCGCGCCCGGCCCGTCGAGTTCCGTCCAGCGGGGCCCAGGCCGCGTCGTGATGCGCCCGGCGCGGGGGGTCATGCCCCGCAGGATGGCCCGCGCGCCCGCCCGATCGGCGGCCGGCAGGCGCTGGCACCACGAGCAGAAGTGCGTCGCCCGCGCCCCCACCACGATCCGTCGGATTGGCCGGCCGCACCGCGCGCACGGCTCCCCCGTGCGCTGGTAGACGAGCAGGTGCTCCTGCATCGACCCGTCCCCGTCCGGAGCGGTGTAGTCGTCGACCGAGCTCCCACGGCGCTCGATCGCCTCGAACAGGATTCGGCGGAATGCCTCATAGAGTCTGCGCTCGTCGGCGGGCCGCAGCGTCGTCACGCTCCGGAGCGGATGGAGCCGGCTCGCCCACAGCGCCTCATCCGCGTAGATGTTCCCGATCCCGGCCACGAACGACTGGTCGAGCAGGAGGGACTTCAGGCGACCGCGCCGCGCCCGGCTCCGGGA
>CAZVDO010000034.1:9569-20383 GCA_964625345.1 uncultured Anaerolinea sp.
GTCGCGCCGGTGATCGTGGCGCCGAGGACCAGCCCGCGCAGGTCGCGCGCGACCGTCTCGACCTCGGGAAGCTCAGGCATCGGTCACGCCTCGATCGGGGCCTCGCCGGCCTCCGAGAGCAGGGCGTCCTCGCGGGTCAGGGGCGTCATCGATTCCCAGTCGTCGCCCACCTTCACGTCCACGGTCAGTGGCACGTCGAGGGCGAGAGCCCCTTCCATGACCTCGCGCAGCACCGGCACCAGCCGGTCGACCTCGTCGCGGGGCACTTCGAGGAGCAGTTCGTCGTGGACCTGGAGCAGGGGTCGGGCCCGGAACCCGCCCGCGGCGAGGCGCTGGTCGAGCCGGATCATCGCGATCTTCACGATATCGGCCGCCGTCCCCTGGATCGGCATGTTGATGGCCATGCGTTCGCCGGCCCCGCGCAGGTTCGGATTGTTCGCCCGGAGCTCGGGGATCTGCCGCTTGCGCCCGAGGAGCGTCTGGACGAACCCGTCGCGACGGGCCGTCTCCTTGATGTGGAGCATGTAGTAACTGATGCCCGAGTACGCCGCGAAGTACGAGTTGATGAACTCCTGGGCCTCGTGGCGGCTGATCCCGGCCCGGCTCGAGAGCCCGAAGTCGCTCATCCCGTAGGCCAGCCCGAAGTTGACCATCTTGGCCATCGATCGCTCGTCCGCGGTCACCTCGTCGGGCGCCTTGTGGAGCACGCGGGCCGCCGTCTCGCGGTGGATGTCCGCCTGGCGCGCGAACGCATCCCGCAGGTGCTCGTCCCCCGACACGTGGGCGATGACCCGCAGCTCGATTTGCGAGTAGTCCGCCGCCACGAGCACGAGGTCCGGCCCGCCGGCCACGAACGCGCGCCGGATACGCCGGCCGAGCGGCGTCCGGATGGGGATGTTCTGCAGGTTCGGATCCGACGAGGACAGCCGGCCGGTGGCGGCCACGGCCTGGTGGAAGGTGGTGTGGACCCGGCCGTCGTCGGCGATGAGCGCGGGCAGGGCCTCGACGTACGTCGAGCGAAGCTTCGTGTAGATCCGCCAGTCGAGGATCGGCTGGATCGCGGGGTGGACGCCCACGAGTTCCTCGAGCACCGAGGCATCGGTCGAGTAGCCGGTCTTGGTCTTGCGGCCCTTCGGGAGCTGCAGCTCGCCGAACAGGACCTCGCCGAGCTGCTTGGGCGAGCCGATCGTGAACGCGTGGCCGACGGCCTCGTAGATCGTCCGCTCGAGGCGGTCGATCTCGGCTCCGAACTCCCGGTCCAGCACGGCGAGCCCGTCGAGGTCGACCGCCACGCCCACGGCCTCCATGCGGGCGAGGATGGGCACGAGGGGCAGCTCGATCTCCCGGAACAGACGGTCGAGGCCCTCGGCGACGAGGGCACTCGCCAGGGGTTCCCGCACGGCGATCGCGGACAGCGCCTCCAGCCCGGCGCGATGGACCGGCTCGAGTTCCTTCGCCGGCGGCAGGACGAGGTCGAGGCGCTCCGCCACGACGTCGGCGATCGTCTGGGAGCGCAGGGCGGCGTTGAGGATGTAGGCCGCGATCTGCGTGTCGAACTCGACGGGCAGCGGTGTCGCCTCCGGACGCGCGGCAATCCCCGCGACGAGGAACGGCTTGACCTCGTGTGCCACGAGGGGCACGCCGCTTCGTTCCACGAGGCCGCGCAGCCGGGCGGCGTCGTCGGCACCGCCCGCGACCACGACGCGGCCGTCCGTCCCGGCAACCGCGAGGGCGAGGGCCGTGCCCCGGCGCGGGCGCGGGTCGTCCTGGACCAGCCCGATTCCGAGGGCTGCCTGGGCGCCGAGCCAGGGAGCCAGGCGGTCGAGCGCCGCTCCCTGGTGCAGCTCGATGTGAGCGGGGTCGGCGATTGCCGCGGCGAGGGCGGTGGGCAGGTCCTCGAATGCCGCCGTGGCGTCGCCAGCGGCGCGTGCCGGGCCCACGGCGGAGGCGTCCGACCCGCCGATCGACCCGAAGTCGAGTGACAGCTGGAGGCCGCCCGCGGGCGGTACCGAGGCCGGTGAGGCGCCGGCCCGGATCGGGCGCCCGCTTCCCCACCCGCCCGGTCGGTCGGTCCCGACCCGCGCCGCAGGCACGCTCGCGTTCACGGCGCGCAGGGCGTCGGCCGTCTCGGTCGCCGATTCTCCGCGCAGGGCCGGGAGCCGGTCGAGCAGCGACCGGAACTCGTACTCCCGGAAGAGCCGGATCACTTCGTCGCGGTCGTAGTCGCCCAGCCGGGCGGCTTCGAGGTCGAGCTCGACGGGGAGGTCCCGCACGATCGTGGAGAGCTCGCGGCCGAGGAACACCTGCTCGCGATGCTCGCGGAGCTTGTCGCGCAGCTTGTCCGGTTTGACCTCGTCGATCCGCTCGTACACCGCGTCGAGGTCGCCGAAGTCGCGGATGAGCTTCGCCGCCGTCTTCTCCCCCACCCCGGGCACGCCCGGGATGTTGTCGGTCGTGTCGCCCTTGAGGGACTTGTAGTCGATCATCTGGGACGGTTTGAGCTCGTAGCGTTCCCAGATCCGGGCCGGGTCGTAGAGGATCGTGTTCTCGACGCCGGAGCGTGTCGTCATCAGGCGGACGCGATCGCTCACGATCTGGAGCATGTCCAGGTCGCCGGTCACGATCGTCGTCTCGAGGTCGCGCCGCTCGGCCTCGACCGTCAGTGTGCCGATGACGTCGTCCGCCTCGAATCCCTCCAGCTGGTAGACCGGGAAACGGAGCGCCTTGACCACCTCGCGGACCTTGGGGAACTGGTCGCGCAGGTCGTCGGGCATGCGGGTCCGGGTGGCCTTGTAATCGGCGAAGCGCGCGTGGCGGAAGGTCGGACCCGGCAGGTCGAAGGCCACCGCGACGTAGTCCGGGCGGAGGTCCTGGATCCCGCGCAGGACGATGCTGCAGAACCCGAACACGGCGTTGACCAGCTCCCCGCGCGCGGTCGTGAGCGGGGGGAGCGCGAAGTATCCGCGGTAGATGAGCCCGTTGCCGTCGAGCAGCATCAGGCGTTCCATCGGCGTGCCTCTCGGGGTGTCCGCGCGCTTCGGGACGTGCTCCCCAGTGTACCGGCGGACCGGCATCCGACCGAGGTGTCAGGCCGAGTGTCGGGCCCGCCTCGTGAGCACGGTCAGCACGCCGCCGAGGATGACGAACGCCAGCGACAGGGCGAACAGCGGCGTCACGCCGTCGAAGGCTGGAGTTCGCTCTCGGGCGGCACCCCCCGGGTCGTCCACGGGAGGTGCCGGCGTCGCACCCTTCCCGTCCGTGTCGTCGGCGGACGCAGGGCCACCAGAGGAACCGGCATCCGGGGACGCCGTGTCGATCAGGTATTCGGGCGCCGAACTCGGCGCGGACGTGGGGCCGGCGTGCGATCGCTCCTGCGAGGCTGTGGTCATCGCGCCGCCGGCCTGGGGCACCCAGCCCGGGAGCATCGCGAGCAGCAGCCCGGCCACGCCCAGGGTCGTGAAGACGCCCGCCAACGGGCGAGCAGAGCCGCCTCGACCGAGGAATGCGCTCCATGCCCGTCGCCAGCGGCCGCCGCGCAGTCGCGCGGCATCCTCCGCGCGGAGGCGATAGTCGCGATCTGGTGCGCTGGGCGCCGCACCCCGGAGGGCCTGGACGGCGGCTGCGAGCAGGCGAAGGTCCTCCGCCACCTGTGCGCACTCGCGACACGTCGCGATGAGCGCCACGCCGGCGGCTGCCTCGTGTGGGGTGGTTCGTGGGTCGGCGGCTGCCGCGACACGCTCCAGGTCGTGCTGGGCGTGGACGGGGCTGGACGGCCGGTCGGCCGCGGGTTCCGTGTGTGTCACGCGCCTTGGACGGCTCGCGTCGGCGGTGGGTTCCCGTCGTTCCGGCGTCGGTCGACGTGCGGGTCCGCGAGACGGCGGCGAATCGCCGGTCGTCAGCCGCGTTCGCGGGTCCGGGCGAGGGCCAGCGCGAGCAGGGCGAGGCCGACGCCCAGGAGGACGACGGAACCGATCGTGACCACCATGGCCGCATCGAGCGGTCGGCCGGTGTCGGACCCCGCGGTGCGCGCGGGCTCCGACGTGGCGAAGGCCAGGTCGCGGGGGCTCGCCTGGGCGTCGACACCCGCAGCAGGACCGTACGCACCATCCTTGGTCGTCTGGGACGCGGCCTCCGGGCGCGCCCCCGCCGTGGCACCGCCGCCAACGCCGAGGCTCAAGCCGCTGCCCGCGAGCACCACGCCGACGATGCCCGCGGCGATCATGCCGGTCCCGAGGCGGCCAGTGAGGCCACGGAGCGCGCTGGACATGGACACGCCGACGCTGCGCCTTCCGAGGCGCGCCGCATCGGCCGGTGCGAGGCGGAAGTCCCGGGGCGCGGCCGGCTGGACGGCGGACAGGGCGCGGGTCGCCGAAGCGATGGCCCGAAGGTCGGCGACCAGCGCCCGGCACTCGCCGCACGCGGCGAGGAGGCGGTCCAGTTGTGCGGCGATCGCGGCATCGGCGTCGCCCGCCGCACTCGCCGCGACGCGCTCGACGTCATGAAGGTCGTGGGGCATGGCGGGATCGAGCGACACGGCCCGTCGGTCAGCCACGGAAGAGCTCCATGCGGTCGGCGAGCCGGTCCCGCAGCGCCAGGCGCCCGCGGTGGATGCGCGACTTGACGGTGCCGAGTGAGACGCCGGTCATCTGCGCGATCTCGGCGTAGTCGTAGCCCTCGACATCGAAGAGGACGATCGCCGTTCGCTGGTCGTCGGTGATGGACGCCAGGGCCTCGTTCAGCGCCCGATGGCGTTCCGTGGTCAGTGCCGTCGTGACCGGGTCGGCCGAAGCGTCCGCCGGCGGCTGCCACGTATCGTCCTCGAGCTCCGGGTACGGGTCCGCCGGGCGCCGCTTGCGGAGTCGCTGGGCATCCATCGCGGCATTGACGGCGATCCGGCTGAGCCACGACCGCACGGAGCCGCCGCGGAAGGCGTCGAGGTGGCGGAAGGCCGAGAAGAACGCCTCCTGGACCGCGTCGGACGCCTGGTCGCGATCCGGAACCATGCGCACGACCAGGGCGTAGAGCATGTCCTGGTAGCACACGACGAGGTCGTTGAAGGCATCGAGGCTGCCCGCCCGGGCCTGCTCGATGAGGATCAGGTCGCGCCGCTGGACCGGGTCGTCGGACACCGCGGCAGGGCGACGGTCCTCCACAGACAGGGGATCCCTCCGGACGGCGATACTGAGGCGGCGAGAGTCTAGCATCGGTCTCGACGAGGACGCCTGGACGCCCGTGACGGTTCCCGCAGGCTACGATGCGCCCCTGCGACCCCGCGCCGGAGTGGCGGAACAGGCAGACGCGACGGTCTCAAACACCGTTGAGGGCAACCTCGTGCGGGTTCGATCCCCGCCTCCGGCACCACCAGACCCGCCCGTCGCCACGGCCGTGGCTGCCAGGTCGGCTGACGAGATGTGGTGACGCGGTGCACCGCGACCTGCAAAGAATCCTCTGGTTGTTGCCGCGCGGTGGATGCATGATGCTGCGATCGGCTGGGTGGCGGGAGCCGCGGGGGAACTCCACGGCACGGCGTTCCAACGGATCGGTCGCCCGACTCGTGCCAAAGCCAATGGCGAGACCGACCTCGGCCGGAGGAGGTATCTGACCATGGTGCGTCAACTCATGAGGCGAGTTGCGCTCGCGGTCTCGGTGGTTGCGGTGGTCCTGAGCCTGAGCGCAGGGTCCGTGCTGGCCGGTGAGGTCAAGGGTCCCCCGACGGCCTCGACCGTGCACAACACGAACACCACGGGAGCGCTCGACCACGCGAACTCCGCCTGTGCGGCCAGCGGACTCAATGACCACGATCAGGCGGAGGGACAAAACGTCTCGATCGTGCAGACGGCCGCGGATTCGTGGAAGTACTACGGGCTTCCCAAGGGCTCCGTCGGGACCTGGGGATTGTGTCGGGGCGGCTCGCACGAATAGCGACCGCAGTTCGGCGCACAGCGTGGAGCCCCGGAGCGAGTCCTCCGGGGCTCCACGCCGTTCCACGCCGGCGTCTCCCGACGCTCCGAAGGCGCGCGGTCCGCATGGCGCGCGGCTAGAGTCATCGCACTCGCCAGCTGAGCTCGGAGGAAACGATGCCGCGTCCCGAGGCGCCACTGATCGCCTGGCTCGGCGTGGACGCCGCCGAGGTTGCCGACGTCGGCGGCAAGGCGGCGTCGCTCAGCCGATTGACCGGGTTCGGCTTCCGCATCCCACCCGGCTTCTGCCTGACGACGGCCGCCTTCGATGCCCAGCTCGGGTCCATCCCAGGAGCCTCGGCGGACCTCGAGCACCTCGGCGACGAGGCCGTTCGGCTGCGGCTCATCGACCGGTTCGAGCGGGCGCCCATCTCGAGTTCGGTCGCGGTTGCCCTCGACGAGGCCGTCGCGCGCCTGGCGGCGGAGTTGGAGACACTCGGCGGCGAGGCGCGATTTGCGGTTCGCTCCTCGGGCATCGGCGAGGACAGCTCTGCAGCATCGTTCGCCGGCCTGCACGAGACCGAGCTCGACGTTCCGCCCGACGGCGTCGCTGCCGCGGTGCAGCGCTGCTGGGCGTCGCTCTGGAGTGCCCCGGCCGTGGCTTACCGCCACCGCCAGGGCCTGGCCCTCGATGGGGGCGGCATGGCGGTCGTGGTCCAGGCCCTCGTTCCGGCCACGTCGGCGGCGGTGATCTTCACGCGCCACCCGGTGACCGGCCGCACGGACCAGCTCGTGGTCACGAGCGTGCGCGGCCTGGGTGACGCCATGGTCTCCGGGACCGTGACGCCCGACACGTGGGTGATCGATCGGCCGAGCCTGACCTGGACCGAGTACACGCCTGGCGACGGTCGTGCGGGAGCACCCGGCCCCGCGATCGACGATGCGGACCTTCGGGAGCTCGCCTCCCTGGCCCTCCAGGTCGAGGAGCGGTTCGGGGCTGCGGTGGACATCGAAGCCGCCGCGGCGGGAGGAGCGTGGTTCCTGCTGCAGGCACGTCCGATCACGACGATCGCCGCGGCACCCGAGGGTGAATCGTCCTCCGCGGTGTCCGGAACGCCCGCGTTCCCGGTGGCCTGGGAGGCTCCGTCGGATCCGACGCTCACGTGGGACCGCGACGACATGCACATGCCGTTTCCGCTGGTCCCGCTCTCCGAAGACTACGTGCGGACCCTGGGCGAGGGCTTCAACTTCCGGTACACCTTCCACGGAGGGTTCCCCCAGCGTTGGCACTGCCGGGTCTGGAACGGCTACGCGTACTTCGCGCTGGACTACAACGCGCCCGAGGACGAGCGCCCCGGGATCACGGAACGATGGCAGGCGACCATGCACGGCCAGGTCGCGGTCATGGAGGCATGGTGGCGCGACGAGGCCCTGCCGGAGATCCGGAGCCTCGAAGCCATGATCCGGACGACGCCGGTCGACGACCTCGCTCCCGCCGCGCTGGCGGAGGCATGGGACCGGGCCTGGGCGGCGACCCGGCGGATGTGGGAGCTGCACTTCATCGCCATCGGCGGGCCCTACACGGCGGTCGAGGAACTGGCCGACTTCTATGACGCCCTGGTCCCGGATGCGGCGCCGGGCGAAGCCGTCCGGCTCATCGGGGGCAGCCCGAACGAGCTCTTCGAGGTGGAGCTGGGCGTCGAACGGCTGGCCGCGACGGCCGGAATGTATCCGGCGGTCCTGGCAGCGCTGACGACGGGTGCCCAGCAGCCAGACGGAACGAGGCGGACCATCCTTCCGGGCGAGCTCGCCGGGCTCGCGGGCGGGCCGGAGTTCCTGGCCGACCTCGAGGCGTTCATCGACGCCCACGGGCACCTCGGGCAGGCGTTCGACGACCTCGCCGAAGCATCGTGGTCGGACGAGCCCGGCCTGATCCTGGCCGAGGTGGGGCGCCACCTGGAGAGCCCGCCAGAGCGTGCGGAGGTTCGCCGGCTGCGATTGCGAGCCGACGCCGACGCGCTCGCCGACAAGGTTCGGGAGCGGCTGGCCGGCGACGACGCGAAGACGGAGGCGTTCGAGCGCCTCCTGGCCTACGCGCGGGCGATCGGACCCCTCACCGAGGGCCACAACTACTGGATCGACCGACTCGCCCAGGCGCGCATCAGGACCCTGTCGCTGCGTGTCGGACGACGGCTGGTCGCGAGCGGGAGCTTCGATCGGCCGGAGGAGATCCTCTTCCTGTTCCGGCGGGAGGTCCGTGCACAGATCGAGCGGCCCAGCGATGCCCGGCCGCTCATCGTCCAGCGGCGGGCCGAACTCGAGCGACGGAGGAAGCTCACCGCCCCGATGCGCATCGGGGTCGATCCGGGCACGCGCGGTCCGGATCGATTCGATGGCGAGCGCTTCACGTCGGACGATCCTCGCGTCCTCCGCGGGACGGGCGCCTCTGCGGGGGTCGTTCGGGGCACGGCGCGGATCACACTGACGCCCGCGGAGTTCGCCCGACTCCAGCCCGGTGACATCATCGTCTGCGCCTCGTCGAATCCGTCGTGGGTGCCGGTCTTCGCCACGGCCGGCGGACTCGTCACGAACACGGGCGGCGTCCTGTCGCACGCGGCGGTCGTCGCGCGCGAGTTTGCGCTGCCCGCCGTGGTCGGGATCACCGGCGCGACGACGCGGATACCGGACGGTGCGACCGTGGAGCTCGACGGCACCCTGGGCACTGTTCGCCTCCTGTGAGCGAGCGCCGGGAGGACCGCCTGCTGACGCCGCTCATGCTCGGCGTGGCCGGAGGATCCATCCTGGTCCCCCTGAACTCGACCATGCTGGCCGTCGCCCTGCCCGGCGTGATGGACGAGTTCCGGCTCGGAGCCGCGGCCGTCTCGACCCTGGTCACGCTCTACCTCGGGGCCGTGGCCGTCGCCCTCCCCATCAGTGGCGCACTCGGGGATCGCTTCGGCCACCGCCGCGTGTTCCTCGGCGGCGTGGTGGTGTTCGGCCTCGCGTCGCTCCTCGCCGTTGGGGCTGGTTCGTTCGCACTGCTCCAGGCGTCCCGGGTCTTGCAGGCGATCAGCGGCGCGTTCGTGTCCACGAGTTCCGCCGCACTGGTGCGCCTCGCCGCGCCTCCTCGGCGTCGCGGCGAGGCCTTCGGCACCTTCGACCTGCTCACGTCCACGAGCGCGGCGGCGGGACCGTTCATCGGCGGCGTCCTCGTGGGCGCGTTCGGATGGCGCTCGCTCTTCGTGGTCGCGGTGCCGGTGGCGCTGGGGGCCGCACTGGCCGTCGGCCTGTGGCTGCGCCCCGAGGTCGACGCGGGGGGCAGCGACCGAACGCAAGGCGACGTGGCGGCGCGCCAATCGACGCCTGCCCGGCGCCCGCTCGACGTCGTCGGCCTCGCGATCCTGGCCGTCTGGATCATCGCGATCCTCGTGGCGCTCCGCGGCGATGCAGGGCTTCCCGGCGTCATCGCGGCGGTTGCGATCCTGCCGCTCGCCGCCGTCCTCGTGTGGTTCGAGCTCGGGCGGCCGGCGCCGGCCGTCGACCCGAGGCTCTTCCAGGTCCCGGCGTTCTCGGCGGCACTCGGCGGCATCTTCGGCAACACGATCGTGCTGCATGCCTCGTTCATCCTCGTGCCGATGCTCGTCGAGCGGCTCCTCGATGGGTCGGCGACGACCAGCGGCCTGGTGCTGCTCGGGATCTCGGGCGTCGGTGCGCTGGTCGCCCCGTTCGGGGGTCGGGCGTCGGATCGTCGAGGTCGGCGGGCGCTCGTGGTCACCGGCTCGCTGATCATGACGGCCGGCCTGGCCGGGCTGGCCCTGCCGATCGGTTCGGGATCCAACATCGCGGTCGGCGTACTGCTCGCCATCGTCGGCCTGGGCATGGGCCTGTCCGGATCTGCACGGCAGGCCGCTGCCTTCGAGGCGATCCAGCCCGAGCGCGTGGGCATGGCGGCCGGGACGTATTACACGGGCCGGTACATGGGAGGCGTGGTCGGCGCCAGCCTGGCCGGTGCCGTCCTGGCCGGCGGCATCACCGCCGGCGCCGTCTCGCTCGGGTTCACGGTCCTCATCGTCGTGGGCCTCGCGGTCGCGGCGGTCTCGCGTTGGCTCCCGAGCGCGACCGGTGTCACGGCCGCCGGGTCCGCATGACCGCGCCCGTCAGCCCGCGGCCTTCCTGACCAGCGCGGTGATGCGCGCCTCGTTCGCGGAGTTCATCGCCGTGATTGCGAAGGCGACGGGCCACATGTCGCCATCGTCGAGCAGCGCGTCGGGCTGGAAGCCGAAGGTCGAGTAGCGGACCTTGAACTTCGCCTTGCTCTGGAAGAAGCAGATCACCTTGCCGTCGCGCGCATAGGCGGGCATCCCGTAGAAGGTCCTTGGGACGAGGTTCGGGGCCGTGGCGGACACGAGCTCATGGATCCGCGTCGCGATGACGCGATCGTCGTCGGGCATCTCCGCGATCTTGGCGCGAACGTCGGCCTCGCCGACTGCACGTGCTTCCTCGGGACTCAGCTTCGCTGCCTTGCGGCGCTCGCGCGCCGATTCCTGCATCGCGGCGCGTTCTTCGTCACTCCAGAGCTTCGTGGCGCCCTTGGCCGCCGGGCGGCCCTTTGCGGTGCTGCCTGCCATGTCCTCGTCCTTTCGTGCCGGAGCGGCGACCGCGTCCGGTTCGATCTCGCGTTCCGTGTGCGTGGCGCATACCGTACCGCCGACGCGCCGTTGTCGGCTTCTCGGATCCTGATCGATTCGCCGCGGGAGCGCCGACGGCCACGGCCGCATCGTGCCGCACGAGGCGTCTCGCGACCCCCTGCCGTACAGTGAAGGCGATGGACGTGCCGTGGTCCCCGTGCGCCGCCCCACGCCGCGGCCCCGGGACCGGGAACGTGCCGTGAGCTTCCTCGACCGGCTGGTTCGC
>CAZVDO010000035.1:0-16370 GCA_964625345.1 uncultured Anaerolinea sp.
CCGTGACCATGTTGTCGCGCAGGTAGTCGAACCCGAACTCGTTGTTCGTGCCGTACGTGATGTCGGCGGCGTAGGCCTCGCGCCGGGTGACGGGCTTGAGGTTGATGAGGCGCTCGTCGTTGGTCGGGTAGCCGGGCTCGAACAGGTACGACGCGTCGTGGGTGATCATCCCGACGCTCAGGCCCAGGAAGTGGAAGACCGGGCCCATCCACTGCGGGTCGCGCCGGGCGAGGTAGTCGTTGACGGTGACGACGTGGACGCCTCGGCCGGCCAGGGCGTTGAGGGCCGCAGCGAGGGTCGGGACGAGGGTCTTGCCCTCGCCCGTCTTCATCTCGGCGATCTTGCCCTGGTGGAGCACGACGCCGCCGATGAGCTGCTCGTCGAAGTGCCGCATCCCGAGCGTGCGGCCCATCGCCTCGCGACCCATCGCGAAGACGTCCGGCAGGACGTCGTCGAGGGCGGCCTGGATGCGCGCGTTCTCGGCCGCGCGCCGGGCTTTGGCGAGCTCGCGCCGACGCTCGAGGTCCGGGTGGTGCCGCTCGTCCTCGGACGGCTCGTCCGGCTGCGCGATCTCGAGGATCTCCTCGCGAATCTCGGCGAATCGCTCGCGAATCTCGGCATCGGAGAGCGCGGCGATCTCGTCGCCGAGCGCGTTGGTGCGATCGATGAAGGGCTGGAGGCGCTTCAGCTCCCGGTCATTGGAGTCGACGAAGCGCGAAAGGAAACCGAGCATGGCCGGTGCAGTCTAGCCGGTGCGCCGTGGAATCGACGACGGCGCCGGGTGCCTCAGGCGGTGAGCCTCCAGAACCCGATCCCGTAGCCCACGACGATGACCCCGAAGGTCACCACCGCCAGGCCGATCCAGAACGCGACCGAGCGCCCGATCGAGGTGGGGTTCATCTCGGGGTTCTTGAGCTCGGGCATCTTGCCGCCCTCGAGGGCCACGCCCCAGCGCTTCGACTTCAGCTGGCGGCGCCAGTCACCCTCGGTGACGGGGCGGGGTTCCAGGCCGCCCTTGCCGTCCGGGCGGTGCAATTGCAGGCTCATCGGTCTCCCGTGGTGGCGGTCGCCGCGTAGATCGTGGCGGCCTTGTCTGAGGCGGCAGGAGCGTCGGGATCGTCGCCGGCGTCGGGCTCGCGAGTATCGAGCGTCCGTGGCTGGCCGTCCTCCCAGAGCAGCATCTCCTGGGTGAACTCGACCTCGCTGCTGAACAGCGCGCCGACCGATTCTCCGCGATGGATCCGCTTGATGGCCTCGCCGATGAGCGGCGCGATCGAGAGCGTGGTGATCTTGCCGAGGCGCTTCCCCGGCGGGAGCGGCACCGTGTCGGTCAGGACGACCTCGCGGATGGCCGATTCGGCGATTCGCTCGATGGCCGGCCCGGACAGGATGCCGTGGGTGGCGCAGGCGTAGATCTCGGTGACGCCCTCCCGCTCGAGGGCGCGGACGGTCTCGGTCAGCGTGCCCGCGGTGTCGATCTCGTCGTCGACGATGATCGCGCGCTTGCCGCGCACCTCGCCGATGACGTTGAGGAGCTCCGCCCGATCGAGGTTCCCGACGCGGCGCTTCTCGATGATCGCGAGGGGGACGTCGAGGAGCTCGGCGAACGCACGCGCCCGCTTGGCGAACCCGAGGTCGGTCACCACGACCAGGTCCTCGAGCTGCTTGTGCTTGAAGTAGTTCGAGAGGATGTGGACGGCAGTCAGCTCGTCCACCGGGATGTTGAAGAAGCCCTGGATCTGGCCCTGATGGAGGTCCATCGTCAGCATCCGGTCCGCGCCCGCCACCGAGATCATGTCGGCCACCAGGCGCGCCGTGATCGGGACCCGGGGCTGGTCCTTCTTGTCGGACCGGCCGTAGGCGTAGTACGGCACCACCGCGGTGATCCGCCCGGCGCTCGCGCGCTTGAAGGCGTCGATCATGATCAGCAGCTCCATGAGTGAATCGTTCACGGGGCTGCAGGTGGGCTGGACCAGGAAGACGTCCTTCTCGCGGACGTTGTCGAGGATCTTGACGAAGATGTTCTCGTTCGCGAACTGGAACACCTCGAGCCCGCCGACCTCGGATCCGAGGTAGCGGCAGATCTTCCGGGCGAGGTCCGGGTTCGCGTTGCCGTGATAGATCCCGAACTGGTCCGCGTACACGGAGGGCTCCTCCCGTTCGCCGGGCCCGATCGCGGCGCTCAGGCGTCGCGCCCCTGAGGCGATGGCGTCGCCGCTCCGCCTCCAGGCTCGTCATTGTCGCCCGTGGCGCGGCCTTCTGCCAACCCCGGCCGGAAGGCCGCGATCCCGACGACCCGGTCGCCCTCGTTCAGGCGCATGACGATGACCCCGCGCGCGCCGGGCGAATACCGGTTGATCGAGTTCAGGTCGGTCCGGACCACCTGGCCGTGGGCCGAGATGAGCACGAGCTCCTCGTCCTCCTCGGTGACCTGCTGGACCGCTGCGACGACGCCGGTCTTGCGACCCTCGAGGGCGATGAGCCGGACGCCCTGGCCGCCGCGGTGCTTGAGCCGGAACTCGTCGATGGAGACCCGCTTGCCGTACCCGGTCTCGGTCAGCACGAGCAGGTCGGCGCCCGGCCGGACCACGCTCATGGCCACGACCCGGTCGCCCTCGCGCTTGAGCAGCCGGATGCCGATCACGCCCGCGGCGTCCCGGCCCATGCCCCGGACCTCGCTCTCGGCGAACCGCGCGAGCATGCCCTGGGCGGTGGCGATGATGACGTCGTCCTCGCCGCTCGAGATGTCGACCCAGGCCAGCTCGTCCTGGTCGTCGAGCGTGATCGCCCGGATCCCGGTCGAGCGCACCCGTTCGAAGGCCTCGAGGGGCGTCTTCTTGATGATGCCCCGGGTCGTTGCGAGGACCAGGTAGCTGCCCGGCGCGAACTCCGGCAGCGTGATCGTGGCCATCGGCACCTCGCCGGCCTCGACCTGCACCCCCGGCAGGTTGATGATCGGCATGCCCTTGGCCTGCCGGCTTGCGTCCGGGATGGAGTGGACCTTGGCCGAGAAGACCCGGCCGCGGTTCGTGAAGAAGAGCGCCCAGTCGTGCGTGTTGGCGACGAGGAGGTGCTCGACGGCGTCCTCCTCGCGGGTCACGTGGCCGATGATCCCCTTGCCGCCACGGCCCTGGCGGCGGTACGTCGCGACCGGCTGGCGCTTGATGTAGCCCCGGCCGCTGATCGTGATGACCACGTCCTCGTCGGCGATGAGGTCCTCGTCGGTCAGCTCGCGCGAGGAGTCCTCCTGGACGCGCGTCTTGCGCTCGCCCGCGTACTTGCGCTTGAGCTCGACCAGCTCGTCCTTGATGATCGCGAGCACGCGCTGCGGGTTGGCCAGGATGTCCTCGAGCTCGGCGATGAGCTGGATGACCGCGAGGTACTCGTCCTCGATCTTCTGGCGCTCGAGCGCGGCCAGGCGGGCCAGGCGCATGTCGAGGATGGCCTGGGCCTGGCGATCGGACAGGTCGAACCGGGACATGAGGTTGGCCTTGGCGGCCTCGGTGTCGGCCGATTCCCGGATCGTCTTGATGACCGCGTCGAGGTTGTCGAGGGCCTTCTTGAGGCCCTCGAGGATGTGGGCCCGGTCGCGCGCCTTGCCGAGGTCGAACTCGGTCCGGCGGCGGACGATCTCGCGCCGGTGGTCGACGTGGTGCTGGAGGACCGACTTGAGCGGCAGCGTCTGGGGCTGCCCGTCGACCAGGGCCAGCATGTTCATGTTGAACGCCATCTGCATCGGGGTGTGCTTGAACAGGTTGTTCAGCACCTTGTGCGGGTTGGCGTCGCGCTTGATCTCGATGTACATGCGCATGCCGTCGCGATCGGATTCGTCGCGCAGGTCGGCGATGCCGTCGATCTTCTTGTCCTTGACGAGCTCCGCGATCTTCTCGAGCAGGCTCGCCTTGTTCACCTGGTAGGGCAGCTCGGTGACGATGATCGCCATCCGATCGCCGCGGACCTCCTCGAACGCCACCTGGGCGCGCATCACCACGCGACCCCGGCCGTGGGCGTACATCTGGCGGATCGCGTCGACGGTTTCCCATTCGCCGTTGATGAGGTTGCGCTGGCGTTCGTAGCGGAAGATCGTGGCCCCGGTCGGGAAGTCCGGGCCGGTCACGAAGCGACACAGGTCGTCGGTCGTGATGGCGGGGTCGTCGATGAGCGCCACCGTGGCATCCACGATCTCGCCGAGGTGGTGGGGCGGGATGTTCGTGGCCATGCCGACCGCGATGCCCGCGCTCCCGTTGATCAGCAGGTTCGGGAGCTTCGAGGGCAGGACCGAGGGTTCCTTCTGGGTCCCGTCGTAGTTGTCGACGAAGTCGACCGTCTCCTTGTCGATGTCGGCGAGCATCTCGGACGAGATGGCGGTGAGGCGCGCCTCGGTGTAGCGCATGGCCGCCGCCGCATCGCCGTCGACCGACCCGAAGTTGCCCTGCCCGTCCACGAGCGGGTAGCGCATCGAGAAGTCCTGGGCGAGCCGCACGAGCGCGTCGTAGAGCGCGACGTCGCCATGGGGGTGGTACTTGCCCATGACCTCGCCCACGATCGCCGCGCACTTGCGGTACGAGCTCGTGGCGGAGAGGCCCATCTCCCCCATCGTGTAGAGGATCCGGCGATGGACCGGCTTGAGGCCGTCGCGGACATCCGGCAGCGCGCGCGCCACGATCACGCTCATGGCGTAGTCGAGGTACGAGGTCCGCATCTCGTCCTCGATGCGGATGTTCCGGACGTTGCCCAGGTTGTCGGTCACGGGTGCGCGACTCCTTCGATCAGGTCAGCGGGGGTTCGGGCTGCGGGCGGCCGAGCCCGAGGCCCGCGAACCGGGCGGCGGTCACGGCGGCGATGGAGGTCGATGGGGCGCCGGGTCGGCGGCGGATGCCCTCGAGACGCGCGCGGAGGGTCGCGGCGACGTCGGGTGGGAGCTTGGCGAGCGTATCGCGAATGACCCAGGCGCGATGGCCGTCGGCGTTCGCCGCCGCCCGCTCGGCCTCGGCGCGAAGGGCGGCCACGGTCGCGTCCTGGTCCACGACGAGCAGGGAGCGGTAGGCCCAGGCGATGGCCTTCTGCACGTCGGGCTCGCGGTCGCCGATCAGGAGCTCGAGGATCGCGAGGCCGCGGATCGCAACAGCTGGTTCCCGCCCGGCCCGCCGGTCCTCGAACGGCAGCGACGCGATGGTGGAGGCCGCGAGCCGACGCTCCCATCGCGACGGCGCGTAGACGAGCTGCTCCAGCTCGGCCCACCGGTAGGGCTCCCGGAGGACGCCGGCTCCGAGGACGCGGCCGAGCGAATCCACGGTGATCCAGTCATGCGCCCCGCGCCCGATGCGGCGGAGCAGCTGCCAGGTGCGTTCCGGTTCGCGCGGCAGCGTGGATCGGAGGATCGCGAGGGCGAACCACTGGAGCTCCATCTCGGGCTCGCCGAGCAGGCGATCGGCCGCCAGGAGCAGGTTCGTGCTCGAATCGCGCCGCGTGGCGCCTGCGAACCCACGGGCCACCGCCTCGAGGAGTGGGCTCCGGACGCCGAGCGTCGGCCCGATCCCGGGCGCCACGAAGGCCTGGCCCTGCCGGTACGCGGGATCGGCGAGCTCCAGGAGCGCCGCGCGCAGGTCGGCGGCGAGCACGCCGGGCTCGTGGACGTGCTCGGCCAGCTCGCGACCCAGGGCGCGGGCACGGGAGCGATGCGTCCCGAGGAACGCCCGGGCGGCCGCCGTGATCTCGCTGGGCGATCGATCCGCTGCGGGCGTCCGGGTCATGGCGGGCATCACGGTTGGTCGTCCGCGGGGCGCAGGCGGTAGCGGGCCTGGAGCTCGGCCAGGCGATCGGGCGGCGCGGCCACGTACACGCCCGTCGCCGAGGCCAGCAGGTCGCCGGTCGCGGCATCGACGATCCGGCCGCTCGTGCGGAAGAGCCGGCGCGTGGCGTCCACGACCGTGCCCTCGGCACGGATCGCCTGTCCGACCGGCACCGGCCGCTTGAACTCGATCGCCATGCGGGCCGTGACGCCCCAGGTGCCGCGGCCGATCACTGACCAGGCCATCACCTCGTCGAGGATCGTGGCCAGGATCCCGCCGTGGGCGACGTTGTCCCAGCCCTGGAAGGCGGCATCGAGGGTGAGCTCGGTACGACAGCCGGCCTCGTCGGCGTGCAGGGCAAGCCGAAGGCCGTGCTCGTTGAGCTCCCCGCACGCGAAGCAGCGATGCGGCTCGAACCGGAACGTCCGTCCGCCGATGCGGGTCGTGGTGCCGGCCCCGCGATCGCGGACGTCAGATGTCAAGGTTCTTGACCTTGCGCGCCTCGGACTTGATGAAGTCCTTGCGCGGCCCGACCTTCTCGCCCATGAGCATCGTGAAGATGCTGTCGGCGTCCGCGGCGTCCTCGATCCGGACCTGGAGCAGCACCCGGGTCTCGGGGTTCATCGTCGTTTCCCAGAGCTGGTCCGCGTTCATCTCGCCGAGGCCCTTGAACCGCTGGACCGTGAGGTTCTTGACGTTCATCTCCTTGATGATCCGGTCGCGGTCCTTCTCGGTCTCCGCGTAGCGGGTCACCTTGCCGGTCGAGATCCGGTAGAGCGGCGGCTGGGCGATGTACAGGTAGCCGGCCTCGATGATCTCGGGCATGTGGCGGTAGAAGAACGTCAGGAGGAGGGTCCGGATGTGCGCGCCGTCCACGTCCGCGTCCGACATCAGGATGATCCGGTGGTATCGGATCTTGGAGACGTCGAATCCCTCCCCGATGCCCCCGCCGAGGGCGATGATCAGTGGCCGGATCTTCTCGCTCGAGAGGACCTTGTCCAGGCGTGCCTTCTCGACGTTCAGCATCTTGCCGAACATCGGCAGGATGGCCTGGAATCGGCGGTCGCGCCCGGCCTTGGCCGATCCGCCGGCGGAGTCGCCCTCGACGATGTAGATCTCGCTCCGTGCCGGGTCGCGCTCCTGGCAGTCGGCGAGCTTGCCCGGCAGGGCCATGCCTTCGAGCGCGCCCTTGCGCAGGACGAGGTCGCGCGCCTTCCGGGCGGCCTCGCGCGCTCGCGCCGCCGTGAGGCACTTCTCGATGATGCGGCGCCCGTCGCCCGGGTTCTCCTCGAGGTACTGGGTGAGGCTGTCGGTCACGGCGGCCTGGACCTGGCCCTTGACCTCGGCGTTGCCGAGCTTGGCCTTGGTCTGCCCCTCGAACTGGGGGTCCGTGAGCTTGACGCTGATGACGGCGGTCAGTCCCTCCCGGACGTCATCGCCCGACAGGTTCCCGTCGGAATCCTTGAGCACGCCGGCCTTGTGCGCCCAGTCGTTGAGCGAACTCGTGAGGGCGGCCCGGAACCCGGTGACGTGTGTGCCGCCGTCGACCGTGTTGATGTTGTTGGCGAACGCGAGCACGTTCTCCGTGTAGGTGTCGTTGTACTGGAGCGCGACCTCGACCGCCGTGGACCCCTGCTTGCGCTCGACGTAGATCGGGCGGCTGTGGAGGGCCTCCTTGTTGCGGTTGAGGTGGCGGACGAACGACTGGAGCCCACCCTCGAAGTAGAACGATCGCTCGCGGTCGGAGCGCTCGTCGATGAGGGTGATCCACACGCCCTTCGTGAGGTAGGCGGATTCCCGGAGCCGCTGCGAGATCGTCTCGAAGGAGTACTCCGTCGTCTCGAACATCTCGGGATCGGCGTGGAAGACGGTTCGAGTGCCGCGGCGGGAGCCCTGCGGTCCGACCTTGGTGACCGGGCCGGTCGGCTTGCCCCGGATGTACTCCTGGGCCCAGATGAAGCCGTCGCGGGCGGATTCGACGCGCAGGCGGTCCGAGAGGGCGTTCACCACGCTCACGCCGACGCCGTGCAGGCCGCCCGACACCTTGTAGCCGCCGCCGCCGAACTTGCCGCCGGCATGGAGGACGGTGTGGACCACCTCGAGGGCGTCCTTCCCCGTGGTGTGCTTGCCGACCGGCACGCCGCGGCCGTCGTCGATCACCTCGACCGTCTGGTCGGGCTTGACCGTGACCCGAATCGTCGTCGCGTGCCCGGCCATCGCCTCGTCGATCGAGTTGTCCACGACCTCCCAGATGAGGTGGTGGAGGCCGCGGCCGTCGGTCGAGCCGATGTACATGCCGGGGCGCCGCCGCACGGCCTCCAGGCCTTCGAGGACCTGGATGCTGGCCGCGGTGTAATCGGAACCGGCCGCCTTTCGGCGACGGCCCGATGGCTGGCCCGTCGCGCCCGGGGGCGTACCGGTCGATTCGGTCACGTGGTTCCTCCTGTCAGGCGCTCGTAGAGCCGCCCCAGTTCTTCGTCGCTGTAGTACTCGATGACGATCCGTCCCCCCCGCCGCGACCGGGCGAGCCGAACCTTGGTGCCGAGTGCCTGTCGAAGGTCCTCCTCGACACGTTCGAGTTCGGGGTCGAGGGTCCGCACCGGCCGCTCGGGGGCCGGGCGCGGCTCGCGCAGGCGTCGCACGAGCTCCTCGGCCTGCCGAACGGACAGGCCCTGGTCCACGACCGTCGTGAGCACCGCGGGCTGGAGCTCGGTGGCCATCCCGCCGATCGCGCGGGCGTGCCCCTCCGAGATGGTCCCCTCCATGATCGCCGCCTGGACCGACTCGTGCAGCTCGAGGAGGCGCAGGGTGTTGGTGACGGTCGATCGGGCGCGACCGACGCGGGAGGCGAGGTCCTCCTGGGTGAACCCGAATTCCTCGATCAGCTGGCGGTAGGCGCGGGCCGCCTCGATCGGGTCGAGGTCCTCGCGCTGGAGGTTCTCGACCAGCGCAAGCTCGAGCTGGTCGCGGTCCGCAAGCTGCCGCACGACCGCCGGGATCCGCTCGAGGCCCGCCATCCGGGCGGCGCGAACGCGTCGCTGGCCCGCCACGAGCTGGTAGCCGTCGATCGTCTCGGCCACGAGGATCGGCTGGATGACGCCGTGGGCGCGGATGCTCGCCGCGAGTGTCTCCAGCGCCGCATCGTCGATCCGGAGTCGGGGCTGCCGGGGATTGGCCCGGATATGGTCCAGCGCGATCTCGATCGTGCCCGGCACGGCGCTCGGGGCGCGCTGCGGGATCAGGGCGGCCAGTCCCCGTCCGAGGCCCTGGGGGCGGTCGGCGCGCTCGGTCATGACGCCACCAGCTGGGTCAGTTCCGCGGGTCGAGCCGCACCCATGGCGACGGGCGCGGACGTGGACCGTGGTTCCTGGCCGCCGCCAGGACGGGTTCGCGCAATGGCGCGCCGGCGGAATTCCTCGGCGAAGCTCCGGTAGGCGGCGGCGCCGCGGGACTCCGGGGCATACGCCTCGATCGGCCGCCCGTGGCTGGGCGCCTCCGACAGGCGCACGTTCCGCGGGATCACGGTCTCGTAGACCCGGTTGCCCAGGTGCGCTCGCACCTCGCGGGCCACGTCGCTCGAGAGGTTGGTCCGCCCGTCGTGCATCGTCAGCAGGGCGCCTTCGATCTCGAGGCCGGGATTCAGGTGCTCTCGGACCAGCGAGATGGTGTCCAGCAGCTGCGACAGGCCCTCGAGTGCGTAGTACTCGCACTGGATCGGGATGAGGGTCGCGTCCGCGGCCGTCAGGGCGTTGACGGTCAGGAGCCCGAGCGACGGCGGGCAATCCAGCAGCACGTGGTCGTACCCCCCCTTGATCGGGGCGATGAGCCGGGCGAGCCGCCGCTCGCGCTGCTCGAGCGGGGCGAGTTCGACCTCCGCACCGGCCAGTGCCATCGACGAGGGCACCACGTCGAGGCCGTCCGTCGCCGAGGGCACGACGAGTTCGATGAGGGCACGATCGTCGATGACGGCGTCGTACACCGACGCAGCCGTGCCACGGTCGAGACCGAGGCCGCTCGTTGCGTTGCCCTGGGGGTCGAGATCGATCACGAGGACCCGGTCACCGGCCAGCGCGAGATAGCTCGCGAGATTGACAACCGTGGTGGTCTTGCCGACGCCGCCCTTCTGATTCGTGCAGGCGATCGTTCGGCCCACTAGGTCCTCATCAGGTGGTCATTCACAGGTGTTCATGGTACCAGCCGGAGGCCGAAGACGGCCGATTCGGGCGCGTTCTCGGGCGTGCAGTCCGCACGCAACGAGAGGATGACGGCGGTCACTTGGCTGGCGCTTGTCGGGCGGTTATCGCCCGGCCGGCCGCTCGCACGACCCCCCGATGTTTCACGTGAAACGCCCCTGGCTTGATCGGTACGCCCGAACGGCCGCAGGGACGGCCCGCTCCCATGCCTGGCACACGCCGACCGGGGCCCGGGGCGCCATTGCCCGGTATCCCGAGCCATGGGATACTCGCCCCGGACGCGGTCCGCCGTCCTTCTCGTCCCGCTGCGGGTCGTGGTCCACGGCGTCCGTGGGCGTCACGCCGAGGATCGAACGTCGTCGATGACCCATCTGATCGCCGCCATCGGAGCGACGGCCGCGGCCATCCTCGAGGTGAGCCTCGTACCGCACCTCACGATCGGGTTGGCGCACCCGCACCCGGTGCTCGTGTTCGGGGTGGTGTGGGCGATCGCGGTGGGGCTGGAATCGGGCCTCGTCTGGGCAGTCGTGGGCGGAATCATGCTGGATAGTCTCGTGAGCAGGCCCTTCGGAGCCTCCGTGTTCGCCCTCGTCCTCGCCGTCGGTGCCGCGTCGCTGATCGCCCGGTCGATGGTCAGGATCCGGCCGCTCGCGCCGATCATCGCCGTACCGGTGCTCAGCATCGGGTACTCCCTGGTGCTCTTCGTCCTGCTTGACGCCATGCAGCCGGCCGGCGGGTCGAGCGACCCGTTCTCTCGGGTGATGCCGGGGGCGGCCTACGACGCCGTGCTCGGCATCCTGGTCGGGCCGCTCCTCCTCTCCATCCGCGATCGCTACCGCCCCGAGGAGCGGGTGGACTGGTGAGCGCGACCGGACTGGGCCTCGACGAACGGCCGCGGAGCGAGCCCCGATCGGCGATCCGCTTCGTGGTCTTCGGGATCATCGTCGCCCTCGTGGCGACCACCCTCGGCGGGCGCCTCTTCCTCCTCCAGGTCGCCCGCAACAGCACGTTCGCCAGCCTTGCGGAGACGAACCGGACGGTGAGCCAGCCGATTCGCTCGACGCGCGGCGTGATCTACGACCGCAACGGCGAGCCCCTCGTCCGCAATGTCGCGTCCTACAGCGTGAAGATCCGTCCGGCGGACCTGCCCGAACCGGATCGGCCGGCCGTCATCGCGCGCCTCGCGGCCCTGCTGGGCATGCAGACGGCCGACCTGAACATCGCCCTCGACAGCAATCCCGGTTCGCGCTTCGACTCGGTCCGCATCGCGACCGACGTGGACGAGGCCACGGCGAACTTCATCGCCGAATCCAGCCTCGACCTGCCGGGCGTCGAAGTGGTCGTCGAATCCCGGCGCGAGTACCTCACCGGTCCGCTGCTGTCCCAGATCATCGGGTACACGGGCCCGATCAGCTCGACCCAGCTGAAGGCGCTCACCGACAGCGGCTACCTGCCGGACGACTTCATCGGCAAGACCGGCGTCGAGTCGACCTACGAGTCCCAGCTCCGTGGAACGTACGGCTCGGAACTGGTCGAGAAGGACGCCACGGGCCGCCGGCTCCAGGTCCTCCAGACGATCGAGCCCGCAGTGGCCGGCAACAGCCTGGACCTCACGATCGACCTGCAGGACCAGAAGGACGCCCAGAAGGCGCTCGAGTGGGGCATGCAGACCGCCGGCCTCGAGCGTGGAGTCGTGATCGTGATGAATCCGCAGACGGGCGAGATCCTCGCGATGGTCTCCCTGCCCACGTACGACGACAACCTGTTCGCGCGCGGCATCAGCAACGCCGACTACCAGGCCCTGGTGAACGACAAGAACAAGCCGCTCACGAACCATGCGATCAGCGAGCACTTCCCGCCGGGGTCCACCTACAAGCTGGTCACCGGAACCGGCGGGCTGGCCGATGGTGACATCACGCCGACGACGCAGGTCCTGACCCGGCCCTACCTCACGCTCGGGTCCACGAAGTTCTACGAGTGGAACCACCGGGGCTGGGGCCGGTGCACGATCCTGTGCGGCTTCGCCCATTCGAGCGACACGTTCTTCTTCCAGGTTGCCGGCATGCTCGGCATCGACCGCCTGGGGTACTGGGCGAACCAGTACGGGTTCGGGACCCCGACCGGCATCGACCTGCCCGGCGAGGTTGCCGGCACCGTGCCCACCAACCAGTGGAAGCTCGAAACGCTCGGGGCGGAGATCTACCCCGGCGAGGTGTACCAGGCCGGGATCGGGCAGGGCTATGACGTCGTCACGCCCCTCCAGCTGATCAATGCCTACGCGGCGCTCGCGAACGGCGGGACGCTGTACCAGCCGCACGTCGTCAAGGACGTGCGCAACGCGGACGGCGCCATCGTCGACACGATCGACCCGACCGTGATCCGCACCCTCGACCTCGATCCGTCGGTCCTCGAGACGATGCGCAAGGCCGCCCGCAACGTCGTGCTCGTTCGGCACACCTACAACCTCGTCGACCTGCCGATCGTCGTGGCCGGCAAGTCCGGAACGGCGGAGTTCGGCACCCGCGACAGCCAGGGGCGACTGCCGTTCCATTCGTGGTTCGTCGCATTCGTGCCCAAGGACCCGGCCGTCACCGCGAGCGACCCGACGGGCATGAAGGCCGTGGCCCGCACGGATTCCGACCTCGCCGTGCTCGCCTTCGCCTACGACTCGCGGACGGTGGGGAACGTGGCCACCGAGATCGTCAAGTACTACCTCCAGCTCCACTTCGGGATCCAGAAGGATTACCGGAACTTCGATCTCCTCGAGCGCGGCAACTTCTACCAGTCGAATTGAGCTGACGATGGGCGCTATCAACGCACGCGAGGCGCGGATCGCCGATTGGACCCAGCGGTCCGTCGCGACGATCTGGCGCGCCTTCGACCTGCAGCTCGCGACCTACGCCGTGCTGCTGACGTGCTTCGGGCTGGCCATGGCCTACAGCAACAGCGTCGCGAGCGGTGACGGCGCCCTGGCGAGTGGGTCGGTCTTCCTCCGGGGCCTCCTGTGGACCTCGATCGCGATGGTCTCGTTCGTGGTCGCGACGGCGTTCGACTACCGCTGGCTCAAGACGCTCGCCTGGCCGCTCTACGCGCTCCAGCTCGGACTGCTCGGCGTCACCCTGTTCGCCGGGACCGGCGTGGGCGGGTCGGCTCGCTGGGTCAGCATCCTGGGCCTGCAGTTCCAGTTCAGCGAGCTCGCCAAGATCCTGATGATCATCACGCTCGCCAACTACCTCAACGCCAGGCGCGGCCGGATGGGATCCCTCGTGAGCATCCTGGGCGCCTGCGCGCTCACGGGCCCGCCGCTCCTGCTCGTGCTCCTCCAGCCGGACCTCGGGACCTCGCTCGTGTTCGGCGCGATCCTGGTCGGCATGCTGTTCATGGGCGGGGCCAGCCTCCGGTGGCTGGGCGTCCTGGCCCTCACGGCGATCGCGGCCCTGCCGTTCATCTGGTCCTACGTCCTGCTCGACTACCAGAAGGAGCGGCTGACCTCGTTCCTCAACCCGCTCGCCGACGTGCGCGGTGCGGGCTACCAGCTCTACCAGGCCCAGATCGCGGTCGGGTCCGGCGGATGGTTCGGCAAGGGCCTCACGAACAGCACGCAGAACCAGCTCGACTTCCTGCCCGTGCAGACCACGGACTTCGTCTTCGCGATCCTCGCCGAGGAGCTCGGGTTCATCGGGGCGCTCGTCGTCATCGGCCTGTTCGTGGCCCTCATCTGGCGCCTGCTCGTCGGGGCCTGGCGCTCCCGCGATGCGTTCGGCACGATGTTCGGCGTCGGGCTGGCCTCGATGATCGTGTTCCAGCTCCTCGTGAACGTGGGCATGGTCATCGGGATCATGCCGATCACCGGGATTCCGCTGCCGTTCATCACCCACGGCGGGGCGTCCCTGATCAGCATGGCGATCGGCCTCGGGATCCTCCAGAGCATCAACATCCGGCAGGGCCGCGCCGAGTGGTAGCGGCCGGCGGCATGGCGTCGGCGGTAAATACCACCGGTAGCGTGGACACTGTCGCCCACTTCGGCAGGTAGACTGGGCCGGCCATGGCTGCCGATCGACCTCCGTCAGAGGTCAGCCCGATGACCGGTCGCATTCGCCTCGCGCGGACCACGACAGTGGCTGCGTGCCAGGCCGTGCTTGCGATCGAGCCGCTCGTCGTGACGCTCGACACCGACCTGGTGGAGATCGTCCGCCGGGCTGCGCTCCAGCCTGCAACGCGCCTGGTGGCCGTGGTGGACGGCCTCGGCCGCCTCGCGGGCGTGATCCCGGTCGTGAAGGTCGCGGAGAGCCTCATCGCCCGGGTGGCGCCGGAGGCACTGCTGGTGGACGTCGAGGACAACGCATCGGCCGTGGTCTTCAGCCACAGCCTCGAGGACCGGACGGCTGCCGACGTGATGCTGCCGCCGGCATCGACCACCGGATCCGCCTCGATCGGCTCCGCGTTCCGGGAAATGCACCGCCGGCTGCTCGGCGGCCTGTACGTCGTAGACGCCGAGGGCAGGCCGACCGGGTACCTCGACCTGCTCGAACTCGCCGTCGTGTACGGGCGAGCCCTGGAGGCCGCGGCGGCCGAGGACAGCGCGAGGGATGGTGCGGGCTCGACGTCCGGGGAGGAGCGATCGTCGACGGGGACCTCGTCTCCGGCCGAGCCGAACGCCTGACCGCCATGGACGTCTGGGTCGCGGGAGCGATCTTCCTCGCCACCTACGCGCTGATCGCGTCCGATCGCATCGACAAGACGATCGTCGCGCTCCTCGGCGGCCTGTCGATGGTGATCCTCGGGATCATCGACCAGCACGAGGCCTTCGAGGCGATCGACTTCAACGTCATCTTCCTGCTGGCCGGGATGATGATCCTGGCGGGCATCCTGCGCCGCACCGGGTTCTTCCAGTGGGTCGCGATCCGCTCGATCAAGATCGCGGACGGACGGCCCTTCCGGCTCCTGATCGTCCTGAGCCTGTTGACCGCCCTGCTGTCGGCGGGCCTCGACAACGTGACCACGGTGGTCCTCATCGCGCCGATCACGCTCTCGATCGCCTCGATCCTCGGCGTCTCGCCGATCCCGTTCCTCATCAGCGAGGTGCTCGCGTCCAACGTGGGCGGCGCCGCGACCCTCATCGGGGATCCCCCGAACATCCTCGTCGGGTCGGCGTCCGGCCTCGACTTCGCGGCGTTCCTCTTCAACATGGGCCCGGCGGCGCTCATCGTGTTCCTCGTCTTCCTGGTGACCCTGCGCTTCCTGTTCGGGAAGGGCATGACGGTGGCCGACGACGTGCGCGAGGCGGCGCTGTCGCTGCAGGAAAGCGAGGTCATCGCCGACGCGGCCCTGCTCCGGACGAGCATCGCCGTCATCGGCGCGACGCTTGTCGGGTTCCTGTTCCACGGCGCGTTCGGCTGGGAGCCCGCGACGGTGGCCCTCCTCGGCGCCACGATCCTCATGCTCCTGGCACGAGCCGATGTCGAGGCGGTCCTCGCCGAGATCGAGTGGCCGACGCTGTTCTTCTTCGTCGGCCTCTTCATGCTGGTCGAGGGCGTCGTCCACGTCGGCATCGTGGATTCGGTGGCCAAGGCGCTCTTCAACCTCACCGCCGGCGACCAGACGGTCACCACGCTCGGGCTCCTGTGGTTGAGCGGCTCCGCCTCGGCGATCGTGGACAACATCCCGTACACGGCGACGATGATCCCGGTGGTGCGCGACCTCGGGGCGGCCGGCCTCGCCGTCGAGCCGCTCTGGTGGGCGCTCGCGCTCGGTGCCTGCTTCGGCGGCAACGCGACGATCATCGGGGCCTCGGCAAACGTGGTGGTGGCGAATCTCGCCGGTCAGTCGGGCAACCCCATCACGTTCCGCGCGTTCCTGCCCTACGGCATCCTCGTGACCGCGGAATCGCTGGTCATCTCGACGGGCTACCTCTGGGTCCGGTACCTGAGCTGACCCGATGACCCGCCCTGGGGTCGAGGACGTCGTGGAGGCGCGCCAGCGCTGGCGCGTCCGGTTCGGGCGGAGCGCCGAGGCCTCGGCGGGTTCGCAGCGCGACGAGCAGGACGCGTGGGAGGCCGCCCTCGAGGCAACCGGCCTGCCCCTCGCCCGCGCAACCGGGCGGCCCCGCCTCGCCTTCGCCGCATCGCTGTCGCCGGGACTCGCGGCGCACGGCGAGCTCCTGGACGTGTTCCTCGCCGACCGGCTGCCCGTGGCGGACATCCGGGCCGCCCTGGAGGCGCACGTGCCGCCCGGGCGAGCGGTCGTCGACCTGTACGACGTCTGGTTGGGCGCCCCGGCCCTCCCGGGGCTGACCGCCGCCCTCGACTACCGGGTCACGATCGCGGCCCCGACCGATGGGGAGGCTGGCGCGGCACCGGGGAGTGGCGGGACGCCCGCGAGCGGC
>CAZVDO010000035.1:16470-20381 GCA_964625345.1 uncultured Anaerolinea sp.
GACCGATGGGGAGGCTGGCGCGGCACCGGGGAGTGGCGGGACGCCCGCGAGCGGCGCGTCGTCCGCGAGCCCGCCGGACCGCGCCGCTGATGACGCGACCGCCGTCGACGCGGCTGCGGTGGCGCAGGCCTGCGCGACGCTCATGGCGGCCCCCCGCCTGCCTCGCACGCGCACGCGCTCCGAGCGGACCACGTCCTACGATCTGCGCCCGCTCCTGGCCCGGCTGGAGCTCGAGGCGCCCGCGCCCGGGGCCGGGGATGCCGAGGCATGGATCCTCGCCCTGCGGGTGCGGGTCGATCCGGAGCGAGGCGCCGGGAGGCCGGACGAGACGGTCAGCGCCCTCGCCGAGATCCTCGGCCGCCCGCTCGTGATCTGCGAGCTGGTGCGGGAGCGCGTCCTCCTGCGCGACGAGCTCCCTCGGTGAGCGCCGCGGTTCGTTGACGCTCCCTCCGCAGCGGGCCAGACTTCGGACCATGACCGCCCAGCGGGTGCTCCTCGGCCTCGTCGCCCTGCTCGTCGTCGCCTCGCTGGTCCTGGATTCCCTCGTCGTCGGCGCGGCCGGCCACGCCATCGATCCCGGCCTGTTCGAGCATCAGCCGCCGCTCCCGCCCGGGGTGGACCTCTTCGCGGGCTGACGCCGAGGCGCCTGCCCGGCGCCCTCGCGATTGACGCTCGTGGCGGGCTGGCCGTACACTCCCCGTTCGCGCCCCGAGGCTTCGGGGTGCCTGTCCCTGTCTCACAGGTCGCGGTCGTCGCAGCCGCGCGACCGCCAGCCACGTCCGCAGAGGATCCATGTACGCAGTCATCGAGACCGGCGGGAAGCAATACCGCGTCGAGGTCGGAACCGAACTCGAGGTCGAGCTCCTCGACGTGACGCCGGGCGACACCATCGCCCTGGATCGCGTCCTGCTCGTGGCCGACGGCGAGACCGCCGAGATCGGCCGGCCCACGGTCGCCGGCGCATCCGTCGCCGCGGAGGTCCTGCGCCAGGACCGGGGCAAGAAGGTCATCAGCTTCAAGTACCGCCCGAAGGCGCGGCGCCGGGTCAAGAAGGGGCATCGGCAGGAGCTGACGATCCTTCGGATCAGCGACATCGTCCTGGGCGGCAAGAGCGCCGCCGCGGATGCGGCCAAGGCCGCCGAGGCCAGGAAGACCGAGCGCATGCGCCTCGAGGAGGCTGCGCGCAAGCAGGCCGAGGCCGATGCCGCGATCGCCGCCAAGCTCGCGGCCGCGGCCAAGCCCAAGGCGGCGCCGGCCGACGCCGATGCGGCGAAGCCGAAGTCCCGTGCGCGGACCGCCAAGTCGGATGCCGCACCGGAGGCCAAGGCCGCGCCGAAGCCCCGGACCCGATCGACCGCCAAGGCCGACGCCGACGCGCCGGCAGCCAAGCCCACGCGCACGCGCGCCACGAAGAAGGACGAGTAGACGAGATGGCCCACAAGAAGGCCGGCGGCACCTCGAAGAACGGTCGCGACAGCGTCGGCCAGCGCCTCGGCGTGAAGGCCGGCGACGGCCAGCTGGTGACTGCCGGCTCGATCATCGTGCGCCAGCGGGGCATGACCTTCCTCGCGGGCAAGGGCGCCGGCCTCGGCGGCGATTACACCGTCTTCGCCACCGTCCCGGGTCGCGTCAAGTTCGAACACGCCACCAAGTCCAAGAAGCGCGTCCGGGTCATCGAGGCCGACACCACGGCCGAGGCCTGACCGCACCCAGCACCGTGCCGACCGTTCGCACCCGCGGCGGCGGCGCAGAGCGACGACCACCGGCGGGCCATGGTGCGCCCGAACGGACGGCGTCGAGGAGAGCTCACGTGAAGCCCGACATCCACCCCAAGTACCACCAGGCGAAGGTGCACTGCGGTTCCTGCGGAACCGAGTGGACCGTCGGCTCCACGCAGACCGAACTGCGCGTGGACGTGTGCGGCAACTGCCACCCGTTCTTCACGGGCAAGCAGACCATCATCGACACGGCCGGCCAGGTCGAGCGCTTCCAGAAGCGCCTCGAGCGCCAGGTCCGCGCCGGCTGAGGCAGCCGGCCGCCTGAGCGGCACATTCCGGGATTCCACGGCGGGCCGGCGAAGGCCCGCCGTCCTGATTCCCGGCGCAAACCCCGTGTGCGACGGGCCTGCCCGCTCCCGCCGGTAGACTTCCCCAATGGCACGGTTCAATTACGGCGGGCAGGCCCTCATCGAGGGCGTCCTCATGCGCGGTCGCAACGCGATCGCGGTCGCCTTCCGGCACCCGCAGGGCCACATCGTGTGGGCCTCGGAGCCGTTGACCAGCGGCCCGCACGGCTGGCGACTCGCGACCGCGCCCCTCGTGCGCGGCCTGGTGGTCCTCTACGAGACGCTGATCGTCGGCACGCGCTGGCTCATCCGGAGCGCCAACATCCAGGCCGAGGACGAGGGCGTGGAGCTCGGCCGCGGGTCGATCGCGATCATGCTCGGGATCACGCTCGTGGCCGGCATCGGGGTGTTCTTCCTCCTGCCGCTGTTCATCGCGAGCGTCACCACCGCGTCGATCGAGCAGGCCTTCGTGCAGCACCTCGTGGAGGGGCTCATCCGCGTCGGCATCTTCCTCGGCTACCTCGCCCTGATCTCACGCACTCCCGATATCCGGCGCGTCTTCCAGTACCACGGCGCCGAGCACATGACGATTCACGCCCTCGAGGCAGACCTGCCCCTGACGACGGACAACGTCCGGCGCTTCCCGACCGCCCATCCCCGCTGCGGCACCGAATTCCTCGTGGTGCTCATCGCGCTCTCGATCATCGCGTTCAGCCTGGTCGGTCGACAGACGCTGCCGGTCATGGTGGCGAGCCGGGTCCTGCTGGTGCCGGTCCTCGCGGCGGTGGGCTACGAGGTCCTGCGCTGGGGTGCGAAGCACCGCGCGAACCCGGTCGTGAAGGCGATCATGTGGCCCGGCATCCTCGTGCAGATGATCACGACGAAGCAGCCGAGCGATGACCAGATCGAGGTGGCGATCGTCTCCATGCAGCAGGCCCTCGCGGCGGACGGCGAGAGCGTTCCCGCCGGATCCGAGCTGCCTGAGCGACAGCCCCTGGACCCACCGGCGCCCGCCGTCGCCCCGGCATGAGCGATCTCGACTCGGCCCTCGCCGAGGTCGCCCGCCAGTACGACGAGGTCCAGAGCCAGCTCGCCGACCCGGAGGTCGTGGCCGATCCCGACGCGATCCGTCGCCTGGGGCGCGAGCTGTCCCGCCTCGAGCCGGTGGTCGAGGCCTACCGGGCGCTCCTGGCGACCCGTGAGGAGCTCGCCGGCGCACGGGAGCTCCGCGACGGCGAGGCCGACGACGACCTGAAGGCCATGGCGCGGGACGAAATCGCCCGGCTCGAGGCCGACGAGACGCGGCTCGTGGAGGAGCTCAAGGTGCTCCTGCTCCCGCGCGACCCGGCCGACGACGGCAACGTGATCCTCGAGATCCGCGCCGGGGCCGGCGGCGAGGAGGCGGCGCTCTTCGCGAGCGAGCTCCTCCGGATGTACCTGCGCTACGCGGAGCGGCACCGCTTCAAGGCCGAGGTCATGAGCCTCAACGAGACCGGCATCGGCGGCGTGAAGGAGGCGATCGTCGAGGTCGCCGGCGACGGGGCGTTCTCGCGCCTCAAGTTCGAGGGCGGGACGCATCGCGTCCAGCGCGTGCCGGCCACGGAATCGTCCGGCCGGATCCACACCTCGACTGCGACGGTCGTCGTCCTGCCCGAGGTCGAGGAGCACGAGATCGAGATCGACGAGGATCGCGACCTGCGAATCGAGGTCAAGCGCTCGTCGGGGCCGGGCGGGCAGTCCGTGAACACCACGGATTCAGCGGTCCGGATTACCCACCTGCCGTCCGGCCTCGTGGTCGAGATCCAGGACGAGAAGAGCCAGCACAAGAACAAGGCCAAGGCGATGG
>CAZVDO010000036.1:0-20157 GCA_964625345.1 uncultured Anaerolinea sp.
GCCTTCATGGTCGGGCGCAGCCACGAGCTCAAGATCGTCAACACGGTCTGCCCCGTCACGATCCGGCGCCAGCAGGACACGCTCGATGCCGCCGGCGAGGTGGACCTCATGGTCGTGGTGGGCGGGCGTTCGTCCGCGAATACCAAGGAGCTGACCCGCCTGTGCGGCATCGCCGGCACGCCGGCGCTCCAGATCGAATCCGTCCGCGATCTCGAGGACTCTGCCCCGTTCGAGGGGCGTGTGATCGTGGGCGTCACCGGCGGCACGTCCACGCCGATCGAGGATCTCCATGCCGTCGCGCGCCGGATCCTTGAGCTGGCCGGCACCGACACCACGAAGGCGCGAGCCGCCGAGCTCGCCGACGAGGCCTTCGCCCTCGCGGCCCACCCGGCCGGGCGGACCACCTCGCTCCCGACCGCCGCAGCCAGCTGACATGCCCGCCATCTCGGGCGGCCTGCCGGTCGTCGCCATCGTGGGCCGACCGAACGTGGGCAAGAGCACGCTCTTCAACCGCATCGTGGGGGAACGGACGGCGATCGTGGAGGATCGCGCCCGGACCACGCGGGATCGCCTGTACGGCGACACGGACTGGAACGGCCGGCGGTTCGTGGTCGTCGATACGGGCGGCCTCGAAGTGGACCCGGGCGATCCCATCGAGGCCGAGGTCCAGGTGCAGGCGCGCCTCGCGATCGCCGAGGCGGACGTCATCGTGTTCGTCGTCGATGCCGTGACGGGGCCGACGCCGGCCGACCAGGAGGCCGCCGAACTCCTGCGGGTGGCGCGCGGGCCCGTGTTCGTCACCGTGAACAAGACCGACAACGATCGGCGCGAGGCCGATGCCCTCGAGTTCTGGTCGCTCGGCTGGGAGCGGACGTACACGATCGCGGCGATCCACGGGCGCGGGGTCGCGGACCTCCTCGATGCGATCGTCGAGGCGCTCCCGCCCGAGACCGAGGCCGAGATCGCGCGGAAGGCGCGGGCCGAGGAGGCCGAGGCGTTCGCCCGCGACGTGCGAACGGGACGGCTCGCGCCGTTCGTGGTGGGCGAGGACGGCGACTCGCGCCTCGACGAGGCGATCGACGCCGACGGGGCCCGGTCGCCCGGCGGGGACGGCGACGACGACGCCGGGGACGAGGCGGACCCGGAGGCCGAGGCGTGGGACGCCTTCCAGTCGGCGACCCTCGACGATGCGCCGCCGGCGATCGCCTTCGTGGGACGCCCGAACGTCGGGAAGTCGAGCCTCCTCAACGCCCTGCTCGGCGAGCAGCGCGCGATCGTGAGCGAGGTCCCCGGCACGACCCGCGACGCCATCGACACGCGGGTGGCCTGGGGCCGTGGCGAGGTCGTGCTCATCGACACGGCCGGCATCCGGCGCCGGGGCCGCGTGGCGGGCGGCCCGGCGGCCGAGCGGTTCTCGACGCTCCGGAGCCTGAAGGCGATCTCGCGGGCGGACGTGGCGGTCCTGCTGATCGACGCGGTCGACGGGCTCACGGCCCAGGATTCGCACATCGCGGGCTACGTGGTCGAGGAGGGACGAGGCCTCGTCATCGCGGTCAACAAGTGGGACGCGGTCGAGGGCAAGACGGGCCAGACGTTCGATCGGTATGTCGAGTGGATCCGGAAGCAGGCGCCGTTCCTCGACTTCGCGCCGGTGGTCAGCATCTCCGCCAAGACCGGCCAGCGCGTCGAGCGCGTCCTCGAACTTGCCGTCGACGTGTGGGGCGAGACGCGCCGTCGCGTGCCCACGGCCGAACTCAACCGGATCCTCAGCAGCGCCGGGCAGCGCATGGAGCCGCCCATGGTCAAGGGCCGCCGCCCGAAGATCTTCTACGCGACCCAGGCGTCGATCGCGCCGCCGACGTTCGTGTTCTTCGCACGCGAGGCGGGGTCCGTCCACTTCAGCTACCAGCGGTACCTCGAGAACCGGCTCCGCGAGGCGTTCGGCTTCATCGGGACGCCCATCCGCCTCGTGTTCCGGGAGCGGGCAGGGATCCGGGCCGAGCGGCGCGTCACCAAGGCCGGGCGTGGCGCCACGGTGCGTCCGGGTGGCGGGGCGAGCCGGCCAGGCGGGACGTCGGCGAAGGGGAGCGGCGCGGGCAAGGCGTCAGCGCCCCCGAAGCCGGCACGGGCCGCGAAGCGCGCCCGATGAGGGACCCGGGGTCGTGGGCCACGCAGGCGCGGTGACGGACCCGTCGCGGGTCGCGGTCGTGGGCAGCGGCGCGTGGGGCACGACCCTCGCGATCCTCGTGGCCGCGCGCGAACCGGTGGCCCTGTGGTGCCACGATCCCGCCACCGCGGAGCGCATGGAGCGGGATCGCCGGAACGAGCGACGCCTGCCCGGCGTGGACCTGCCGGCCAACGTCCGGCCAACGGCGGATCCGGCCGCGCTCGCGCACGCGGAGCTCGTCATCGTGGCGGTCCCGTCGGCCCACCTGCGGGCCACGATGGAGCGGCTCGGGCCCACTATCCCGGCCGGTGCCGACGTGGTCTCGGTGGTCAAGGGCCTCGAACGGGGATCGCTGCTCCGGATGAGCGATGTCATCGCCGACGCTGCGCGCCTCGACCCCCGCCGCGTGGCGGCCCTGTCCGGGCCGAATCTCGCCCTCGAGATCGCCCACGGGCTGCCCGCGTCGGCGGTGGTGGCGGCAGCCGATGCGGCGCTCGCGGACCGGGTGGTGGCACGCCTCGGCGCGCGCCGGTTCCGCCTCTACACGAACACGGACGTGCTGGGCGTGGAGCTGTGCGGCGCCCTGAAGAACGTCATCGCCATCGCCGCGGGCGCGGCCGATGGACTCGGGTTCGGCGACAACGGCAAGGCGGGCCTCATGACCCGCGGCCTGGCCGAGATGATGCGGCTCGGGATCGCCGCGGGGGCGAACCCGCTGACCTTCGCGGGCCTGGCCGGGATCGGCGACGTGATCGCCACCTGCGGGTCGAAGCTGTCGCGCAACCATCGCCTCGGCGAGGAGCTTGCGAAGGGGCGGTCGTGGGCCGAGATCGAAGGTTCGCTGCCGGGCGTCGCCGAGGGTGCGTATACCGTGGACGCGGCGATCGCGCTCGCCGAACGGCTCGGCGTGGAGATGCCGATCGCCCGCGAGGTCCACAACGCCCTGTTCGAGGGCAAGAGCGTGCAGCGCTGCCTGGTGGACCTGCTGGCCCGGGAATCGAAGGACGAGCTCGCCGACTTCGCCCGTTGGGTCGAGCGCCTCGAGCGGGCCGACGCGTGACGGACAGCGACAGCCCCCGGTCCGGTTCGGGGCCGCCGGGGGCGGCCGCACACGCCGATGGTGCCCTCGCCACGGCGGCGCGCTCGGTGCTCGCGGGCGACGGTCGGGGCTACGCGCTCCAGCCCTGGCAGATCGCGTACTGCGTGGCCCTCACGGAGGGCCGGGAGCCGTACGTGCCGCCCGGGTGCGGAGTGGGGAAGGGCTGGCTGGACGCCCGCCTCCGCGAGGCGCTCGCAGGTCCGGACGACGATCGGGCGTCGGGGGGTCCCGAGCGGGCGCTCTGGTAGACTCGCCGCTCTGTCGGGGCGTGGCGCAGCCTGGTAGCGCACCTGAATGGGGTTCAGGAGGTCGAGCGTTCGAATCGCTCCGCCCCGACCAGATCCTCGGGCCATCCTCGTGTCGCGGCACCGCGAGGCCGACCTCGCGACTAGACTCCGGTCGTGACCGACGACGACCTCCTCCGCCTCGATCCCGAGCAGGTCGACGGCATGACCGACCTCGATGCGGAGGCCGTGCGAGCCGCGCTCCACGCCGTGGCGGACGTGATGGCCGACTACGCCGCGGGCATCGATCGCTATCCCGTGTTCCCACCGGTCGAGCCGGGCAGCCTGGCGCCCACGTTCCCGGCGGCGCCGCCGGAGGCGCCGGAATCCCTGGCGACGATCCTCGACGACTACCGGGCCCTCATCGAGCCGAACGGGACGCATTGGGCGCACCCGGGCTTCATGGCGTACTTCGCCACCCCCGGGTCGACGGCCGGCATCCTCGGCGAGATGCTCATGGCGGGCTTTGGCCAGAACACGATGCTGTGGCGCACGTCACCCATCGGAACCGAGCTCGAATCGGTGGTCGTCGGCTGGCTGCGCGAGGCCCTCGGCCTGCCGCCGGCCTTCGACGGGTTCATTACCGACACGGCGTCCACGTCGAGCCTCATCGCCCTTGCCGGCGCCCGCGATCGGGCGGGCTTCTCGAGCGCAGACGATGGAGTCGCCGGCCACCGAGAACTCGGCCGCCCGCGGGTCTATGCCTCGGCCGAGGCCCACAGCTCCATCGAGAAGGCGTGCATGACGCTCGGCCTGGGCCGCAACGCGCTGCGCAAGATCCCCACGGACGATCGATTCCGGATGGATCCCGCGGCGCTCAGCGCCGCGATCGCGGCGGACCTGGCCGCCGGTGATCGCCCGATCGCGGTCGTGGCCACGATCGGGACCACGTCATCCACGTCCATCGATCCGGTGCCGGCCGTCGCGGACATCGCGGCGTCGCGCGGGCTGTGGCTGCACGTCGATGCGGCGTACGGCGGAGCGGTGGCCCTGCTGCCCGAGCGGCGGGCTTTGTTCGCGGGCTGGGATCGTGCCGACTCGATCGTCGTCAACCCGCACAAGTGGCTCTTCGCGCCGCTCGACGCCTCGCTCCTGCTGACCAGGGACCTGCCAGCGTTCCGGGATGCGTTCTCGCTCGTGCCGGAGTACCTGCGGACGATCGATCGTGCGTCCCCGGTCCGCGATGTGCACGAGTACACGCCGGTACTGGGCAGGCGGTTCCGGGCGCTCAAGCTGTGGGTCATGCTCCGCTGGTTCGGGCTCGAGGGGTACCGGCGGCGCATCGCGCGCCATCTCGAGATCGCCCAGGCATTTGCCGGCTGGGTGGACGCGGATCCGGACTTCGAGCGCCTCGCGCCGGTCGACTTCTCGACCGTGTGCCTCCGCTATCGGCCGCGCGACCTCACTGGCCGAGAGGCCGAACCCGAGGTCGCCGCCCAGCTTGACGACGTCAATACCCGGCTCATGGACGCGGTGAACGCGACCGGCGAGATCTTCCTGTCGCACACCCGGCTCGGCGGGCGATTCACCATCCGGGTTGCCCTCGGGCACCTGCGCGGCGAACTGGTGCACGCGGAGCGCGCCTGGGCCCTGCTGCAGGAGGCGGCGCGCGCGCTCGGCTGACATGGCATCATCGGGGCCATGCCACCCATCTCCGAGCTGACCCGCATCGAGCCCGTCCACCTCGAGCGCCTCGATCGCCAGGGCGTGTTCACGACCGGCATCCTGCTCGAGGTCTCCGAGACGCCGACCCGGCGCCAGAACCTGGCCGACCAGGTGGATGCGTCCACGAACGACGTCCTCACCTGGCGGGACGAGGCCCTCATGCTCAACCTCGCCGGCTTCGGGCCGGAAGAGCACGTCCTGCTCAACCAAGCGGGCTTCGAGGGGCTGCGGGACATCCTCGCCGTGGACCTGGACACGTTCCGCGCCCGTGTCGCGCGTGGGGCCCGGGAGCTCAACCTCGAGGCACCGTCCGACCTCGCGCTCGAGGGCTGGTGGGACCAGGCGCGCACGCTCGAGGACGAGTAGCCCGGGCGGCCGATCGGCCGGCGGCGGGTACCATGCCCGCCATGCACGTCGCGGGACGCCTCGCTGCCACGCTCGTCGGCGCGTCGTCGGCGCTCGTGCTCGTGGCGCTCGCGGTCGCGGTGCTCCTGACGCCCGCGTGGGTCGCGTTCGAGCAGGACCGCTCGAACGCCCTCGGCTGGACGCGCTTCACGCCCGCCCAGCTTCGGACGGCGACCGACGCCATCCTGGCCGACCTCGTGCTCGGTCCACCGGACTTCGACGTCGCGATCGACGGGGCGCCCGTGCTGACTGAGGCCGAGCGATCCCACATGCGCGATGTCCGGGGTGTCTTCAGCGGGTTCTTCCTCGCGGCACTGGCGGCTGCCGCGATGCTGCTCGGCACGATCGCCTGGTCGCGCGGCGATGCCGAGCGGCGGCGTCGCGCGTGGCGATGGGTCCGGAACGGCGCGCTGGTCGTCGGCGGGCTGACGGTCGTGCTGGGGGCTGTCGCGGCCGTCGCCTTCGATGCCGCGTTCGAGGTGTTCCACCGGCTCTTCTTCGCCGGCGGGACGTACACGTTCGATCCCCGAACGGATCGGCTCGTCCAGCTCTTCCCAGACCAGTTCTGGTTGGAGAGCTCCGTCGCGGCCGGCGCGCTCGTGATCGTCGGGGCGCTCGTCCTCGCGTGGTGGTCCGGACGCCGGATCGGCCGGGCGACGACAACGACGGAGGCGGCGTCGATGCCGTCCGCCCTCCAGGGGTCCGCGCGATGATCGGCATTCCGGTGGCCCGGATCGGCGGCATCGAGGTTCGCGTCCAGCCCGGCTGGATCATCGTGGTCGCGCTCGTGGCGGTCCTCGGCGTCGGCCAGATGGCGGCGACGCTCCCAGAGCTCGGCACGGTGATGCACTGGCTCCTTGGCCTGGTCATCGGCGTCGGATTCTTCGTGAGCGCCACGGTCCACGACCTCAGCCATGGGCTGGTCGCCCGTCGACGAGGCATCGAAGTACCGTCGCTCCTGATCTCCTTCTTCGGCGGCACGACGCCGATGGACCCGGCCGCCGACAACCCGCGCGACGACCTCGCGATCGCGGTGAGCGGGCCGCTGGCCTCGGCCGTGCTCGGGATCGTGCTGGTGGCCGGGGCGGCCGCGCTCGGACCGGAGGCCGGCGGGCTCACGGGAGCGGCGGCGCAGGTGCTGGCCGTGCTCGGTGCGCTCAACGTCCTGCTCGGCGTCGTGAACCTGCTGCCGAGCTACCCGATGGATGGCGGCCGGATCGTCCGAGACCTCGGCTGGCGCCGCAGCGGGACGGCCTCTCGGGGCTGGATGGCCGCGGGGTCCGCGGGCCGGTTCACGGGCCTGCTCGTCATGCTGGGGGGCGGCGCCCTCGCCGCCTACGGGCAGGTCGCCAACGGCCTGATGGTGGCCCTGTGCGGGTGGTTCCTGGTCCTTTCCAGCCGCACGATCCGGGATCGCGTCCGGGTGGAGCAGTTGATCGGCGGGCTGTCGGTGGGCGAGGTCATGGAGCGTGACGGTCCCACGGTGCCCTCGACGCTCACCGTCGACACGATCGCGGGGCAGATGGACGCAGATTCTCCGGTTACGGCCATGGCGGTCGTGGACGGCACCACCGTCGTCGGCGTGATCGGGGTCTCCCGCCTGCGGCGCATGCGACCCGCCGAGCGAGCAGAGCGTCGGGTGGCGGACGTGATGACCGGTCCGCCCCGGATGCCGGTCCTCGCCGCCGAAGAGGACCTCGTGGCCGCGACCGACCGGCTCCTCCGTTCCGGGCTCGATGGGGTGCCGGTGATGGACGGGGAGGCGCTCCTCGGGATGCTCACCAAGCGCTCGATCGGGGCTGCCGTGGCGCGTCGACGCCTTGGCGCCGCGGCGGGGGACCCGAGCGGCGTCGACGGCGCGCCGTCCGCATGAACGCACCGCACGGATGATTGATCGGCTGCGCTCCGTCGAGGAGGCCCAGGCAGCGATCTTCGCGGCGATCCCCGGACCAACGGAGGCGGAACGCGTCCACCTTTCAGATGCCCTGGGGCGGGTCGCGGCGCTCGCGATCGCGTCCACCACCGATCTCCCGCCCTGGGACAACTCGGCGATGGACGGCTACGCCATTCGAAGCGCCGACGTCGCCTCGGCGTCCGACACCGCGCCCGTGGTCCTCCAGGTCGCAGGCGAGGTGGCGGCGGGGCAGGTCGCCGATGACGGACTGGCTCGCGGCACTGCCATGCGGATCGCCACCGGCGCCCCCATTCCCTCGGGGGCCGATGCGGTGGTCCCGGTCGAGGCCACGAGCCCCGTCGATTCGGACGGACGTCCGTCCGGCGTGCGCAGCCGCGACATGGCCGGGCCGCTGCCGCGTGCCGTGGCCATCCACGACGCCGTGCCCGTCGGCGGCTCCATCCGGCGCCGCGGCAGCGACCTGCATCGCGACGACCCCGTCGTGCCGGCCGGTGCGCTCGTGACGCCCGCCGTCGTGGCGATTGCGGCTGGTGCCGGTCACGACGGGTTGCTCGTCCATCGACGCCCGGTCGTGGGCATCCTCGCCACGGGGGACGAGATCCGCGCGCCGGGGACGGACCTTGGTCCGGCCGGCATTCCCGACGCCAACGGGCCGGCACTCGCCGCCCTGGTCGAGGCGGCGGGCGGCGATCCCCGCGCACTCGGGATCGCGAAGGATCGGCTGGAGGACGTGCGGGCACGGGTGTGCGCCGGCCTGTTCGAGGCCGATGTCATCGTCGTGTCCGGGGGCGTCTCGGTCGGGCCCTACGACCACGTTCGGACTGCCTTCGCGGAGTACGGATCGATCGCGCTCTGGCGCGTGGCCGTGCAACCGGGCAAGCCGTTCGTGTTCGGCACGGCCCCGAGGCCGGGCGGCGGCCCGCCGATCCTGTTGTTCGGCCTCCCGGGCAACCCCGTGTCGACCTTCGTGACCTTCGAGCTCTTCGTCCGCCCGGCCCTCCGGCACCTTGGCGGCCACCAGGCCCCGTTCCGCCCGGTGGAGCGCGCCGTCCTGCTCGACGAGACGCCCAAGAGCGCGGGGCGGCGGGCCTTCGTGCGGGTGGTCGCGGAACGAAATGACCGCGGAGCGCCCGTCCGTGATGGCCAGGGGCGGGCGTGCCTGCGTCTCGTCGGGGGCGCGGCGGGGCAGGGGAGCCACGTGCTCTCGGCGCTCGCGGCCGCGGAGGGCCTGGCCGTGATCCCGGAATCCGTCGCAGTCCACCCGGCCGGCGGTGAGGTCGACGTCTGGTGGCTCGACGCGCGCTGAGTGCCGGCGGCCACGCGGGCTGACCACACAACGCCACGCGGGCCGACGGCCCGACGCCGCCCGAGCCCGCGAGCCGCACGCACCGCCTGACGCCTGGTGGGGCATCATCGTCGAACACAGGAGGACCGATGGACCGAGGGCCCGCCCCGCGCGCCGAGCGCCGCCGCCTCACCCACGTGGATCGCACCGGTCGACCGCGCATGGTCGACGTGAGCGCCAAGCCGCCGACGGCCCGTCGGGCGACCGCCGAGGCCTTCGTCACGATGTCGGCCGAGACGCTCTCGATGGTCATCGACGGCGGAGGCGCCAAGGGGGACGTGCTCGGGGTGGCCGAGATCGCCGGGGTCATGGCCGGCAAGCGAACGTCCGAGCTCATCCCGCTCTGCCACCCGCTCGCGCTGACCGACCTCGTGGTGCAGGTCACGCCCGACCGCGCCGGCGGGGGACTCAGGATCCGCGCGGAAGCGGCCACGATCGGCCCGACCGGCGTGGAGATGGAGGCGCTCACGGCCGCGTCGGTGGCGGCCCTCACCGTGTACGACATGGTCAAGGGCGTGGAGCGCGGCGTGGAGATCCAGGGCATCCGGCTCCTCGACAAGTCCGGCGGTGCCTCGGGCACGTGGCAGCGCGGCGATGCGCCGGCAGCGGCCCCGGGAGCGCGACCCGCTGGACGCCGGCCGGGGGATCGCGTCGCCGGACGCCTGCGCAAGCGGCCCTGACATGGAGTCCCTGGCGGGCGTGCGGGCCGCCGTGCTCACGATCTCGGACGGAGTCGCGGCGGGGGCCCGGAACGATCGGTCCGGGGCGGCGCTCGCCGAGCGGCTGCGCGCGCTCGGCGCGATCGTCGACCAGGGTGTCAGCGCCGATGACGCGGCCTCGATCGCCGGAGCGGTACGGGCCGCCGCCGCCGATCACGCCCTCGTCGTCACGACCGGCGGCACCGGCCTGACCCCGCGCGACGTGACGCCGCAGGCGCTCGCCGGGCTCTTCGACTACGCGATCCCGGGTTTCGGCGAGGCCATGCGTGCCGCCGGGCGCCGAACCACCCCGCTCGCCGACCTGTCCCGGAGCGGGGCCGGGGTGCATGGCCGGACCCTGGTCGTGAGCGTGCCCGGCAGCCCCAAAGGTGCCACCGAATCGCTCGAGGCGATCGAGGCGCTTCTGCCCCATGCGCTCGAGACGCTCGCGGGTCCCCACGACCACGACGCCGCGCGCCGGGCGGGCGCCGGAGGGTACGATCGGGACGAGGAGGCGCCCGCCTGATGTTCCCGGCCTTCGAGCACGTCCCCGCCTATCCGCTCGTGTTCCCGATCTTCTGGGGCGCGATGGCGATCTTCCTGCTCGTCGTCGTCCGGCACGTCCGGGTCATGCAGGCCGCGCATCCGGGCGGCGGACCATCCGGCCTCGACCAGGTGGGCCGACGGCTCGGCGGCCTGATCCGCTACACGATCCTCCAGGTCCGGATGTTCCGCCAGGTCCGGGTCGGGGTGATGCACTACCTGCTCTTCCTGGGCTCGACCGTCCTCTTGATCGGCAACTCGAACGTGGTGACCGGCGGCCTCGTGCAGGCGGTGGCGAGCTGGCCCCTCGATGGGGCGATCTGGGCGTTCCTCAACGGCATCCAGAACGCGGTGGCGATCGGCGCGCTCCTCGCGGCGGCGTATGCGTTCGAGCGCCGCCTGGTCAGCAAGCCCGCGCGGCTCAACCTCAACCGGACGGGCCTGATCATCCTCACGATGATCACGGGCGTCGTCTCGACCGAGTTCATCGCCCAGGCCTTCGAATCCGCTCGCTACGGCGAGGTGCCCGGTGCCTGGGCCGCGAACGCGATCGGGTCCGCCCTCGCGCCGCTGTCGCCCGAGAGCCTCGAGGCGGGCTTCGTGGGCCTGTGGTGGCTCCACATCGTCCTCGTGTCGGCGTTCCTCATCTACATCCCGTTCAACAAGCACTTCCACGTCTACGTGGCGTTCGTGAACGTGTGGTTCCGGAAGCTCGCGCCACGCGGGCAGTTGCCGGCCCTGGACCTCGAGGCGGAGGACGCGACGTTCGGCCTCCGGACGCTCCAGGACCTCGGCTGGAAGGACATGCTCGACGGGTTCACGTGCACGGAGTGCGGCCGCTGCACCGAGGCCTGTCCCGCCTGGAACACCGGCAAGCCGCTCAACCCGCGGTCCCTGATCATGGGCATCCGCGACATGGCCGAGACGGCCGAGGTCGGGATCAACGTCATCCCGAACTCGCCGCTCGTACGGGCCGAGCTGGGCGTGGACGATACCCGGCCGTCCAAGGCCGCGCTGGAGCTGCCGATCGTCGACAACGCCATCCCGTACGACGCGGTCTGGGACTGCGTCACGTGCGGGGCGTGCGTGGAGGCGTGCCCGGTCCTCATCGAGCACGTCGACAAGATCGTGGGCCTGCGCCGGAACCTCGTGCTCGAGGATTCCCGGTTCCCGTCCGAGCTCAACGGCGCCTTCCGGAACATGGAAGGCGTCGCCAATCCATGGGGCCAGCCCCCGACCTCGCGCCTCGACTGGACGAAGGGCCTCGACTTCGAGGTCCCGGTCGTCGCCGACGTCGCCGCCGCCGGCCGGCTCGGCGAGCTCGACGTGCTGTACTGGGTCGGCTGTGCGGCCGCGTTCGACGAGCGGAACCGGCGGGTCGCCCGCGCATTCGCGACCTGCCTCAACGCCGCGGGCGTGTCCTTCGCCGTGCTCGGCCAGGAGGAATCCTGCACCGGCGACCCGGCCCGGCGGATGGGCAACGACTACGTCTACCAGATGCTCGCGGCCACCAACATCGAGACCCTCAACCGCTACCGGCTCGGCGAGAAGACGATCGTCACCGCGTGCCCGCACTGCTTCAACTCGCTCGGCAACGACTATCGACAGCTGGGAACGTCGTTCCGGGTGCTCCATCACTCGGCGTTCCTGCGCGAGTTGCTCGATTCCGGGCGGCTCCGGGTGGCCGACGACCCCGAGACGCCGGCCCGCACCGTGACCCTCCACGATTCCTGCTATCTCGCCCGCTACAACGGCGTGGTGGCCGAGCCTCGCGACGTGCTCGGCAGCATCCCTGGCCTCGAGCTCGTGGAGATGGAGCGGAACGGCAGGAACGGCTTCTGCTGCGGCGCGGGTGGCGGCCGCATGTGGATGGAGGAGACCCGGGGCACGCGGATCAACGCAGCCCGGACGGAGCAGGCGCTCGCGACCGGCGCCGGGACGGTGGCGACCGAGTGCCCGTTCTGCATGACGATGATGAAGGACGGCCTCGAGGGCGCCGAGAACAACCCGGGCGGCACGGTCCGGGCCATCGACATCGCCGAGCTCCTCGCCGATTCGATCGAGCCGGTCCGGTCCGGGCGGCAACTGCCCGTCCTGCAGTAGGCCGGCGTCAGCCCGGCAGCGGCTCCCCGCAGCTGGCGCACTGGCGCTCGGTCCAGAGGTTGCCCATGCCACAGCGTGGGCAGCGCTTCGCGCCTTCGGTCGACGCGGCGAACGGACTGTCCGACCGCGGAGGGCGGCCCCGCACGAGGAGCCAGACGATCGCCGACAGTGCGATGAGCGCCAGCACGGCCAGCGCGACGACGATGGGGTCCATGGCGGACCTCCCGTAGCGGCGTGCGTCCCACGCCCCCGCGGTGGACCACACAGCGCGAGGGTACCGCCATCCGCCGGGAAGCGCGCTGGCGGCTGTACGATGGCGCGGTGACCAGCGGGCCTGCCACCGACCGACTGACCGACGACCAGCGGCTCCTGCGTGACACGGTCCGCGAACTCGCCGACGAGCGCATTGCGCCACGGGCCGCGGAGATCGATCGGACCGGCGAGTTCCCCGAGGACATCCGCAGGCTCCTCGCCGCGCAGGACGTGCTCGGGCTGCCGTTCCCGGTGGAACACGGCGGCGTGGGCGGCGACCTCCTGACCCAGTGCCTGGCGATCGAGCAGATCGCCCGGGTGTGCGCCGCGTCGAGCCTGATCCTGCTCGTGCAGGGCCTCGGTTCGCTGCCGCTGCTCATCGCGGGGAACGAGGAGCAGCGCGCCCGCCTCATCCCACGACTCGCCTCGGGCGAGGTCCTCGCGGCGTTCGCGCTGACCGAGCCGGAGGCGGGCTCCGATGTCGCGTCGATCCGCACGCGCGCCATTCGCGACGGCGACGACTACGTCATCACCGGGTCGAAGCGCTTCATCACCAACGGGAGCGTCGCGGGCCTGCTCTCGGTGTTCGCGGTCACGGATCCCGATGCGCCCGCCCGCCGGGGCATCAGCTGCTTCGCGGTGGAAGTACCCGCGGACGGGTTCCGGGTGACGCGCGTTGAGCACAAGCTCGGGATCCGCGGGAGTCCCACCGCCGAGCTCGCGTTCGACGGGCTTCGGGTGCCGGCCGCGAACCGGCTCGGCGACGAGGGCGACGGCTTCCGCATCGCGATGGCCACCTTCAATCGCTCGCGTCCCGGTGTCGCCGCCCAGGCCGTGGGGATCGCGCAGGGGGCGCTCGATGTCGCCGTTGCCTACGCGAAGGACCGGCGCCAGTTCGGCCAGCGCATCGGCGACTTCCAGATGGTGGCGGCGATGCTCGCCGACATGGACGCCCAGACCGAGGCGGCCCGCCAGCTCCTGTACACGGCCTGCGAGCGCATCGACGGGGACGCCCCGGATGCCGCCCGCTGGGCCTCGCTGTGTAAACTCGTCGCCGGCGATACCGCGATGCGGGTCACGACCGACGCCGTCCAGGTCCTGGGCGGTTACGGCTTCGTGGACGACTTCCCGGTGGAGCGGATGATGCGCGACGCGAAGATCACCCAGCTCTACGAGGGGACGCAGCAGATCCAGCGGCTCGTCATCGCTCGCGCCCTCCTCGGCCGGTCGCCCGGCTGATCCGCCCGCCAACGAGGACCTTGCCCGTGCAGATCGTCGTGCTGACGAAGCCCGTGCCCGATCCGGCCGCCGCCGCGGAGCGGCTCGGCCAGGACGGCCGCCTGGATCGATCCGCCTCCCCGTCGGTGGTCAATGCCAACGACGAGTACGCCCTGGAGGCGGGTCTCAAGCTCGTCGAGGCACATGGCGGCGAGGTCACGCTCCTCACGATGGCCCCGCAGGCCGGCGCCGACACCATGCGCAAGGCCCTCGCGATGGGCGCCGCCGGCGGCACGCTCGTCACGGACGAGGCGCTGGCCGGGTCGTGTGTGCGATCGACGACCGACGTGCTGGCCGCGGCCCTGCGCGAGCTCACCTTCGATCTCGTGCTCGCGGGCGCCGACACCTCGGACGGCGGCGGGGGCGTCGTGCCGGCCGGGATCGCCGCCCGGCTCGGGCTGCCGTACCTCGGCAATGCCGCGCGGATCGAGCCAGACCCCGCCGCGGGACGCGTCCGGGTCCGGCGGATCACGGGTACCGGCTACGACCTGCTCGAGGCGCCGATGCCGGCGCTCATCGTGTGCACGCAGGCGCTCGGCGAGCCCCGCTATCCGTCCCTGAAGGGGATCATGGGCGCCAGGTCCAAGACCATCGCGACGCGGACCGTGGCGGACCTCGGCATCGATCCCGCGATGGTGGGAGCCGGAGCGGCCAGCACGACGGTCCTGGGCAGCCGCAAGCCCCCCGCGCGTGGGGCGACGCAGGTGATCCGGGGCTCCGCGGAGGAGGGCGCGGCGGCGATCGTGGCGCTCCTGGCCGAGCGGAGGATCCTGTGAGCGCCGGCGTCTGGGTCGTCGCCGAGCTGAACCCGGATGGGTCGCTCGCCCGATCGGCCGCCGAGGCCGCCACGGTCGCGCGCGACATCGCGGCGGCCGCGGGGCGTGAGGCGCGGGGTGTCGTGGTCGGTGCGGATCCCGGCCCAGCGGCCGCTGAACTCGCGGCATACCTGCCCGAGGTCGTGGCGGTCACGGACCCGGAGGCCGCCGGGCATGCCTGGTCCGTCATCGCAGCAGAGCGTGCGGCCGAGGTGATCGGCGACGCGGCGACCGACGCGATCGTGTTCGTGGGGGCCGGACCGGATGGGCGGGATGTCGCCGGGACGCTCGCGGTCCTGTGCGGCCTCGGCGTCCTCGGCAACGCGACCGCCGTGGCCTGGGATGGGCGGCTCACCGTGGAGATGAGCGTGTTCGGCGGCAAGCTGGTCACGACGTCGGGGTTCACCGGTGGCGGGGGCATCGTGACGCTCCGCCCGAACGTGGTGGCGGCCGAGCCTGCCGCGGCGACCGGGACGATCCGGACAGCCACGCCGTCCGGGCCGGGCCGCCTGCCGCGCGTCGCGGTCGTGGATCGGGTCGAGGAGGCGGGTGCCGCGCTGCCCATCGAGGAGGCCAAGGTCATCGTGGCCGGCGGCCGGGGTGTGGGCGGGCCGGACGGCTTCGCCCTCGTCCAGGAGCTCGCGGATGCGCTTGGCGGCGCCGTCGGAGCCAGTCGCGCCGCCGTCGACAGCGGGTGGATCCCGTACGGCCAGCAGATCGGGCAGACCGGCAAGATCGTGAAGCCGAACCTGTACCTCGCCCTGGGGATCTCCGGGGCCATCCAGCACAAGGTGGGCATGCAGACCGCCGGCACGATCGTGGCGATCAACCGCGATCCCGACGCGCCCATCGCCGAGTTCGCCGACCTCGTGGTGGTCGGCGACCTGTTCGAGGTTGGACCGGCGTTGCTCGCTGCATTGCGCGCGCGGGCCGGGTAGCCTGACAACAGCGCGCCCAGCGAGCTACCGGAGGGATCGTGGAAACCGCACAGGTGGTGGGCCTGCTCGCGTTCGCCGTCCTGGCCACCGCCGTCGCGGTCGGGGCCAGGCGCACCGGCTCCGTGCTGCAGCGGACCCGGGTGGCGGAAGGATTCCGGGGCGACGTCGGCGACCTCGCCCGGCGCGTCGAGCAGAGCCTGGGCGACGTCTCCGAGCTGGTCGACGCCGTCCGGCGTCGCGCTGCGGAACCGGATTCCCTCGGGCCGAGCCTGGTTGCGGCCCGCGACGCCGTCGAACGCTATGCCGAGGAGGCACGCGCCCTGGGCGGTCCGCGCGTCGCCGCGGTCCATCGTGACGCGCTCGTCTTCGAGATCGAGCGGGCGGGCCGGGCCCTCGAGCTCGTCGAGCACGGCTGCGAGATCGCCATGCACGGGCGACGGAGCGAACGGGGGCCCGAGGTCGAGATCTCGATCAAGCGCGGCTACCTGAACCTGATCCATGCGCGCGAAGCCATCGCGGACCACGCCGTCGCGGCCATCGCCGCGGCCGAGACGGCGTCGCCGGTGCGGCGCCTCGGACGCCACTGACGGCACACCATGTAGTGGTATCCTGCCGCTGCACCACAACCCCTAGTGGTGCCCTGGAGGATCGATGCGCTGCCCCCAATGCTCCGAGCGCGACACGCGCGTGGTCGATTCGCGGGACCTCGATGACGCCGCGACGATCCGCCGGCGGCGCGAGTGCTCGACCTGCGGGATGCGCTTCACGACGTACGAGCGCGTGGAGGCGGCCCGCCTCGTCGTGGTCAAGCGGGACGGCACCCGCCAGGAGTTCGATCGCGACCGACTCGTGAGCGGCCTCCGCAAGGCGCTCACCCGGCGCCCGGTCGAGGAGACGGCCGCCGAACAGGCGGCCGACGCGATCGAGGCCCAGCTGCGAGCCGAAGGGGTCACGGAGGTGCCCTCGAGCCGGATCGGCCAGCTGGCCATGGCCAGGCTGCGCGAGCTGGACCAGATCGCCTACATCCGGTTCGCGAGCGTGTACCAGAGCTTCGACGACCTCGAGGATCTCAAGCGCGAGGTCGACACGCTCTACGCCCAGTGGTCGCCCAAGGTGGCCCGATGAGCGTGCTCTCGGACCGCGACATCCGGGCGGCGCTCGAGGCCGGGGAGATCGCGATCCGCCCGTACGACCCGGCCGATCTCCAGCCATCGTCGGTGGACCTGCACCTCGATCGCAGCTTCCGCGTGTTCCGGAACAACCGGTACGCCTTCATCGATGTCCGCCAGCCCCAGCCCGACCTGACGGAGCTGCTCCAGGTGACCGAGGACGAGCCGTTCATCCTCCATCCCGGCGAGTTCGTGCTCGGCCAGACGCTCGAGTGGGTCGAGCTCCCGAACGACCTCGTCGCCCGCCTCGAAGGCAAGAGCTCCCTGGGCCGGCTCGGCCTCCTGATCCACTCGACCGCCGGCTACGTGGACCCGGGCTGGAAGGGCACGCTGACGCTGGAGCTCTCGAACGTCGCGAACCTCCCGATCGCGCTCTATGCGGGGATGCGCATCGGCCAGATCAGCTTCTTCCGCATGTCGAGCCCGGTGGAACGGCCGTACGGCAGCCCCGAGCTCCGCTCGCGCTACCAGGGCCAGTCCGAACCGACCGCATCGGCGTTCCACCGCGACTTCGACCGCGCCGGCAAGGGCTGACGCGTGGCGCTCCGGCTCGCCGGCGATTGGTCCGCGGACCTCGGTGGCGGGACGTCCGTGTCCCTGGTCCAGGCGGGCACGTTCCGGTCTGACGCCGGAGCGCTCTTCGGGCCGGTGCCTCGGATCCTGTGGGACAAGCTGGTAACCGACGAGATCGACCACGACCACCGCCTCCTGCAGGCCCTCAACTGCCTGGTCGTCGAGACGCCGGCCGGTCGCGTGCTCGTGGAGACGGGCATCGGCGAGCGGGTGACCGACAAGGTCCGCGCGATGCGCGGCTACCAGGGCACGCCGATTGCTCCGGCCCTCGAGGCATCGGGTGTCGAGCCCGGCTCGATCGACCTCGTGGCCATGAGCCACCTCCACTTCGATCACGCCGGCGGGCTGCTGCGCGCGGACGGCAGCCGGGCGTTCCCGCGGGCGCGGATCGTGGCCCAGAAGGCCGAGTGGGAGATCGCCCTCGACGACAACAGCCGGATCGTGGCCTCCTACGACCAGCCCGAGATCCGCCTCGTGCGCGACTGGGGGGCCGAGGGCTGGGCCGATGGCGAGGTCGAGCTCGTGCCGGGCGTTTCGGTCGTCCCGACCGGTGGCCACTCGATGGGCCACCAGGCCATCGTGGTCCGCGGTGGGGGGCCTGGAGCACGAACACTCGCCTTCTTCGGCGACCTGTGCATGCGGCCGTGGAGCGCCAACCCGCGCTGGATCACGTCCTTCGACGACTTCCCGCTCGATTCCGTCGACATGAAGGCGGACCTGTTCCGACGCGCCGCGGACGAGGGTTGGCTCGTCGTCCTCTCGCACGAGCCCCTGACCCCGGTGGGACGCCTCGTACCGGATCGGGACCGCTACCGGTTCGATCCGGTCTGACGCCCCTTAGCCCCCGCTTGCCGACGGTGGCAGCAGGGATTCGATCAGGGCAGCGGCGCCCTGCTCGTCCACGGGGCCGTTGAGGACCAGCTGGATGACGCCGTTGGTGTCGACGAAGAACTGCGTCGGCAGCGCGAAGACCTTGTACGCGTGGAACACCGCGGCGCTGACGTCGGAGCCGATCGTGTACTCGAGGCCGTAGCGCGTGGCGTAGTCGCGACCCGCCTCGACCGTCTGCTGGACCTGGATCGCGATGAGCTTCAGGCCGCGATCACGGTATCGCTCGTCCAGCGTGCGCAGGATCGGGGTCTCGGCCTGGCAGGGCGGGCACCAGCTGGCCCAGAAGTTGATCCAGACGACCTTGCCGCGGAGGTCCGCGAGCCGGATGGGGGCACCGTCGAGATCCGTCAGCTGAAACGCCGTGCCGTCCCCGAGGGTGCCGCTCAGCTCCGGGGCCAGGTCCCCGGCGCGGAGGCCGGGGATCGCGGATCCGATGACGTAGGCCGATGCCTCCGGGTTGGGGAGTTGCGGCCCGGTGGTCCCGAGCGGCGCCGTCCCGAGCGTGACCGCGATCGCGCTCACCACCACGACGCCCAGCACCGCCGCGACCTGGCGAAGGCTGAACGGCCCGACCCCGCGACGGCGGACCGGTCGTGGCTCGGGCGTAGGGGGGAGCACTTCCCGCGCCTCCGATGCCGGCTCTTGGGCCGAAGCCCCCTCCGGCGCGTCCGTTGCCATCGGCTCAGATTCCGCCGAACTGGAAGAAGCGGGGGAGCAGGGCGAGCCAGTCGAAGAGCATCGCCACCCCGATCGCGACCACGAGGAGCCCGCCGATCAGCGAGACGATATTGCCGTGGGCGACGAGCGGGCGGACCAGTGCCGGCGCCCGATCGTAGGCGGCCGCGATGACGAGGAACGGCAGGCCGAGCCCGACCGTGTAGGCGATCAGGAGGATCGTGCCCTGTCCCGCGCTCCCGCTCGTCGCAGCCATCGTGAGGATGCCGCCGAGGATCACCCCGATGCACGGGGTCCAGCCGACCGCGAAGATCGCCCCCAGGCCGAACGAGGCCAGCCAACCGCCCCGAGCACTCACGATGCGCCCACCCAGGCGGGACCCGAAGGAATCGGCACCGCCGGGCGCCGCGAACGCCATGGTGCCGCTCGCGGCGGCAACCGAGCCCGCCGCGCCGGCATCCAGCGGCCGCCAGCTGCGCTCGAGGGCCGGGATCTTGAGCAGCCCGGCGAGATTGAGGCCGAGGAGGATCAGGACGATGCCACCGACCTGGCGAAGGAGGGGCAGCACGTCCACGAGCGGGCCCGCCAGGTATGTGGCGGTGACGCCGAGCAGCGTGAACACGCTCCCGAACCCGGCGACGTAGGCCAGGGCGTGCCGGATGGCGAGCCACCGGGTGAGGCGGCCCTCGGCCTGCCCGACAACGGCCACGGCCGAGAGTTGGCCCAGGTACGCCGGGACAAGCGGCAGGACGCAAGGGGAGAGGAAGCTCAGGAGGCCGGCCCCGAGCGCCACGAGGATCGTGAGGTCCGTGCCCATCGGATCAGCGAGCGGCTTCGGCGGCCGCCGGCGCGTCGAGGACGTCGCTGAGCAGGCGCCGGAGCCGCGCCGGGCTGGTGGCGAGCTCGAGGCGGGCGCTCCCCAGCGTGACGACCGGGATGGTGGTCAGGTAGGCCCGATGGAGGGCATCATCGGCCTCGATGTCCCGCTCCACGACCGCGGGGATCGGCTTGCCGAGTTGCCGGCGCTCGTCCAGCAGCAGGTGCAGGGTGGTCCGTGCCTCATCGCACAGGTGGCAGCCCGCGCGGTGATAGAGCACGAGCTCCGGGAGATCGTCGGTCACGAACGGCATGGTACCCCGGGTCGACGACGACCCCGCCGGGGCGGTTCCGTCCGTCGCCGGCTGGCGCGTTGAGCTGGCAAACGCCAGGCTGCCGCCTTGGGCTCGACGCCGGCGCGCCTCCAGCGCTGGGGTACGATCCCACCACGCCCCCGTAGCTCAGTGGATAGAGCGCAGCCGTCCTAAGGCTGGCGTCGGCGGTTCGAATCCGTCCGGGGGCGCCA